>NZ_JASLAW010000254.1 GCF_030147005.1 Pseudomonas sp. | reverse complement strand
TGGTGCTCTTTCGAGCCGTCACTTTCAGCTTGGATAGGCACGCACCCAACTACACACATTAATCTATGAACATATGCCTTGTGTCCGCTGAGCTTGATATAGCTCGTACTTGACTCCAAATAGGTACCGCCAGCCAAATCCAAGGAGCCCACCATGTCCGAACCGCTCGTAATCCCTTGCCCTCACTGCAACGGCCTGAACCGCATCCCCGGCGAACGCCTGGGTGACGCGCCCAACTGTGGGCGATGCAAGCAACCTGTGTTGTTGAGCAAGCCGTTTGAATTGAAACAAGGCGACTATGCCAGCCAGATCAAGGGCGACTTGCCGTTGCTGGTGGATGTGTGGGCTCAATGGTGCGGGCCGTGCAAGTCGTTTGCGCCGACATTCGAGCAAGCCGCCGGCCAGCTTGAAGGCAAATGCCGGTTGGCCAAGCTGGACAGCGAAGCCAATCAGCAGCTGTCGGCGCAGTTGGGGATCCGCTCGATTCCCAGTCTGATTCTGTTCAAGAATGGCCGGGAAGTGGCGCGCCAGAGTGGAGCGTTTCCATTGCCGCAGTTGATGAGTTGGTTGCGTAGCCAAGGGGTGTAAGCCTGCCCCCGAGAACGACTCGGGACAGTGTGGGAGCGGGCTTGCTTGCGAAGGCGCAGTGTCAGCCACTGCATCTGGCCCTGTTCCACCGCTTTCGCGAGCAAGCCCGCTCCCACATTTTTATCGCATTTTATCCTCAGGCCAGCGGCGCTTCGCGGTCCATCATCTGGCCGACCAGCAGTACGCCGAGTTCGCTCAATTGGTGAATGGCTAGAGCTACGTCGCGGTGTTCGCCGGTGAGGTCGTTGGAGAGGTTGAGCAATAAGGTGCGCACGGAGGAGAAGGTTTCGTAGCTGTTGATGATCAGCGCTTCGGTGGGGAGGTTGGGTGTGACAGTGAATAAATTGGCATCTGCTTTAAACATGCTTTTCGTTCTCTGATAGGGTCGCCACCTGTTTCGCTACTAAACGAAGGGTGGCGACTGTACGCAGGTTAGTAGACCGGGAACGAAAGCAAAAACCGGCGCACCCGAAGGTGCCCTGCGCACAGTCACCATCAGATAGGCAAAAACGCCATGCTTATGGAACGGTGCACATACTTTCGTCTGTCAGGGCTACTAAACCCGATCACTGAACATTCAGCGACCGGCAAACCTTAGAGACGCCCATCCAGACGCACAAGCCGGCGGATTCTGGCGTAGCTGTAGGCAACGGCACAAGGCTTAACCCTTCTTGCCGGACTCATCCTACAGACCATGCAAGAAGCGTCGACACAGGTCAGGCGTTTTCCAGCAGGTTATGCAACGCCACAAACTGTTGCGTCAGCTTGTGCCGTGGGTCCAGATGAATCAGCGGCTTGCTCTCCTGGTGCGACTCCCGCATGCGCACGGAGCTGGCCAGGTACACCGGCAATACCGGCAGGCCTTCGGCGATCAACTCATTAAGGATCTGCTGCGGCAGGCTCGCCCGGGCCTGGTATTGGTTGACCACAATGCCTTCCACCTCCAGGCCTTCGTTGTGGTCCTCCTTCAATTCTTCGATTTCAGCCAACAGGCCATACAGGGCCTGGCGCGAGAAGCTGTCGCAATCAAAGGGAATCAGCACGCGATCGGCGGCGATCAGCGCGGAAACCGCGTAAAAATTCAAAGCCGGCGGCGTATCCAGGTAAATACGGTCGTAATCCTCGCTCAACTCGTCCAGCAGCTTTCGCAGCTTGTTGATCTTGTGCTTGGCCTCAAGCTTGGGCTGCAGGTCCGCCAGTTCAGGGGTGGCGGTGATCACGTGCAGGTTGTCGAACGGCGTTTCGTAGATGTCCACCTTGTTCTTCTTCGAAAACGGCCCTGAAGACAGGGTTTGCTTGAAAAAGTCGGCGATCCCCATAGGGATGTCATCACCAGTCAGCCCGGTGAGGTACTGAGTGGAGTTGGCCTGTGCATCGAGGTCCACCAACAGGGTTCGATAACCTTCGCTGGCGCTGACCGCCGCCAGGTTGCAGGCGATGCTGGACTTGCCCACGCCGCCTTTTTGATTGAACACCACACGCCGCATGGAAAAACCTCCGCGTATCAATGAATGACCGAGTGTAGAGCGCAAAAGCGCCGGTTAGCTACCTCGTTCATCGATCCGCTATGTCTGGCTCACAAAGGAATGGGAAGGGTCCGACAAGCCAGTTCGGCCCCCTATCGCTCAAAACTGGCAAAATCCACTCATTTATTTGAATCGACAGCGAACAAATTTTAACCAATATTTGCTAGAACCCCGTGGCACCGGGATAATGCGCGCCATTCGGCCATTGCCCTCTGTCCCGGAATCCGGGGCCATTGGCCGCACACGGAAGCCCGCAGGGGCGGGATAACTTCTCAGTGATCAACTTCAACATCGCCCAATGGCGCGCCTGGGCTCCCGGCCTTGAGAGTGCGCACGACTGGCACGCCTGGTGCCGGGCCCCGGTGTTGCTGCCTGTCAGCGAAGCCTCGCCTGATGTGTCATTTTTGCCAGCCATGCAGCGCCGGCGCTTGAGCCGGCTGGCCCGCATGGCGTTCAGCGTCGGCTGGCCGTTGGCCGAAGGCCTTGAAGAGCTGCCGCTGGTGTTCATTTCCCGCCACGGCGAAACCCCGCGCACCCTCGACATCCTCAGCGACCTGGCCAACGAGCAGCCGCTGTCGCCGACCCAGTTCAGCCTGTCGGTGCATAACGCGGTGATCGGCCTGTGGTCGATCCTGCGCAATGAAACCAGTGAAATGACGGCCCTCGCCGCCGCCGGTGACGGCCTTGAGCACGGCCTGCTCGAAGCCGCCGCGTTGCTCAACGAAGGCGCCCCGGCCGTATTGCTGGTGATCACCGAAGAACAGCCACCCGAGGCCTATGCCAGCTGGATCGCCGATGTGCCCTTCCCCTACGCCCTCGGCCTTTTGCTGACGCCCGGCGACGAGTGGCAATTGGAACTAAACAGCAGCGCTGTCCAACTCACTCAAACCCAGTGGCCCCACGCCCTGAATCTGCTGCGCACCCTGCTGACCGAGCAGGGTGCCTGCCAACATGCCTGGAAGAACCGAGTATGGAATTGGCGACGCAAGTCCTGACCGACAAACCACGGCAGGCCTATTACTGGCGCCTGTTTGCCACAGCCGCCAGCTTCTTCGTGTTCGGCGTTGGCGGGCTGTGCCTGCGTTTGCTGGTCTTCCCGTTGCTCAGTTGCCTGCCGGGCGACGCCAGCGAGCATCAACGACGCGCGCGCCACACCATCAGTTGTCTGTTCTGGTTCTTCATTCGCCTGATGAAATGCCTGGGCATCCTTACTTACAGCGTCGAGGGTGCCGACAAACTCGGCCGCCCTGGCCAGATGATCGTCGCCAACCATCCGTCGCTGATCGACGTCGTGTTCCTGATCGGCCTGATGCGCCAGACCAATTGCGTGGTCAAGCAGAGCCTGTTCCAGAACCCGTTCACCCGCGGCCCGGTGCGCGACGCCGGCTACATCAGCAACGATGGCAGCGCCGACATGCTCGACGCCGCCGCCGATGCCCTGCGCGCCGGGCAAACCCTGATCATCTTTCCCGAAGGCACCCGCACCACGCCCGGCGCGGCACCGGCCTTCCATCGCGGCGGCGCGGCCATTGCGCTGCGCGGTGCGGCGGTCATCACCCCGGTGGTGATCAAGGTCAGCCCCACGACCCTGACCAAGGCCGAGCCCTGGTATCGCATTCCCAAACGCCGATTTCACTTCAGTTTGCGCGTGGGTGCCGATATAGAACCACACGCGTTTGCCGCACTGGGCCCCGCGCCCCAGGCGTCACGCAAGCTCAACGATTACCTGCATCACTATTTCATTAAGGAGCTCGCCGAAGATGAGCGACCAACACCGCCTTGAGCACGACATAAAGATGCTGATCATCGAGGCCCTGGGCCTGGAAGACATCAGTGTCGACGACATCGGCAGCGACCAGACTTTGTTCGGCGAAGGCTTGGGCCTGGATTCGGTCGACGCACTGGAGTTGGGCCTGGCCATCCAGAAAACGTACGGCATCAAGATCGACGCCGACGCCAAGGACACACGCAATCACTTCACCAACGTGGCCAGCCTTGCGGCGTTCGTCACGGCCAAACAGGTAGCTTGAGACCGGACCATGCAAACTCGTGACGATATTTTCAACACCCTGCGCGACGCCTTGGTCGAACTGTTTGAGCTGGAACCTGCGCGCGTCACCCTTGACGCCAACCTGTACCAGGACCTGGAAATCGACAGCATCGATGCGGTGGACCTGATCGACCATATCAAGCGCCAGACCGGCAAAAAAATCGCCGCCGAAGAGTTCAAGGCAGTGCGTACCGTCAACGACGTGGTTGAGGCGGTGTACCGTCTGGTCCAGCCCGCCGCATGAGCCGGTTGATCGGCCTTGGCCTGTTGCTGGCGGGGCTGCTGTACCCCTTTGCGGTGTATTACGGCACCGAGCATTTTGCGCCATGGCAATTCGGCCTGCTGTTGGGCAGCTTGTGGCTGCTGCGTGCGCTCAGCGCTGCGCGACGCCCCGGCAGTCGCTGGATGGCGGTGGTGGTGATTGTGTTTTGCCTGGCGCTGGCCTGGTTCGACAACCCGCAGTGGCTGCGTTGGTACCCAAGCCTGGTCAGCGCGTTCATGCTGGCACTGTTCGGCCTGAGCCTTAAATACGGGCCGCCGATGGTCGAGCGCCTGGCGCGCATCAGCGACCCGCAGTTGCCGCCGCACGCGATCGTGTATACGCGCCAGGTCACCGTGGTGTGGAGTGTGTTTTTTCTGTGTAACGGCCTGCTCGCCGCCGCCCTCACCTTATGGGCGCCGCTGAGCTGGTGGACGTTGTACAACGGCTTGATCGCCTACGGGCTGATGGGGCTGTTGTTTGCCGTGGAATGGCTGGTACGACAAAGGGTTCGAGGCCGCGTATGAAAGGTTTGAAACTTGAGCATCTGCTGCTCGAGCCGCAGGAACAGCGCGCGGTCACCACTGAGCCGGCGCTCAATCATGCTCAACTGATGGAGCAATCCCTGCGCCTGGCGGCAGGCCTGCAAGCGCGTGGCATACAGCGCCTGGCGGTGCACCTGGAAGATGCAGGCATACTGGCGATTGCCTTGCTCGGCGCCTGGCGTGCCGGGGTCGGCGTGCTGCTCCCCGCCGACCTGCAACCCCAAACCCGTCAACGCTGGGCAGCCGCGGTCGATGCCTGGCTGACCCAGGCGTCGGACCTGGAGGCGCTGTATCAGGCGCCCCTGAGCCCGGCCGCGCTCGACCTGGATAGCTGCCAACTGAGCCTGTGCACCTCCGGCTCCAGCGGTGAACCCAAGCGTATCGACAAGTCCCTGCGCCAGCTGGCCAATGAGGTCCAGGCGCTGGAAGCCCTATGGGGCGCCGATCTGAAAGACGCGTGCATCATCGGCAGCGTCGCCACGCAACATATCTACGGGTTGCTGTTTCGCGTGCTGTGGCCGGTGTGCGCCGGTCGCACCTTTGTGCGCAGGCAACTGGCATTCCCCGAGGACATGCAGCGCGCCAGTCGCGAGTACCCGCAGTTCGCCTGGGTTGCCAGCCCGGCGCTGCTCAAGCGCATGGGCGATAACCTTGATTGGCCGGCGCTGAGCCAAGTCTCACGGGTGTTTTCCTCCGGCGGTGCCTTGCCTGTCGAAGCCGCCAGCAGCCTCTACGACCGCTTGCAGCAATGGCCGACGGAAATTCTTGGCAGCTCGGAAACCGGCGGCATCGCCTGGCGCCAGGGCGCCCAACCCTGGCAGCCGTTTGCCGACGTGCAACTGAGCCAGGATGCCGATGGGGCCCTGCGCATTGCCTCGCCTTACCTGCCCGCCGGGCATATCGAACAGACCGCCGACGCCGCGCGTATCCATGCCGATGGCCGCTTCGAACTGCTCGGGCGCCTGGACCGCATCGTCAAGCTGGAAGAAAAACGCATCGCCTTGCCGATGCTCGAACAGGCGCTGATGAACCACCCATGGGTCGCTGAAACCCGCCTGGGCGTGGTGCAGGAAAACCGCGCGTCACTCGGCGCCCTGGTGGTATTGAGCGCAGACGGTTTGCATGCTCTGCGCAACCAGGGCCGGCGCACCGTGACCCAAACCCTGCGCCAGCACCTGAGCCAACATTGCGAAGCCCTGGCCCTGCCTCGCCGCTGGCGTTTGCTGCGCCAACTGCCGCTGAACAGCCAGGGCAAGCTGCCCCAGGCCGATATCGAGGCCCTGCTGCTGGCGCCGCGCCCCAAGGCGCCGGAGGTACTGGAGCAGGTCGAAACCGACGGCGAATGGACGCTGCAGTTGAGCGTCCCGCCGGACCTGGCCTATTTCAGCGGGCATTTCCCGGTGACGCCGGTGCTGCCAGGCGTGGTGCAGGTGGAGTGGGCATTCAACCTGGGCCAGCAACTGCTTGACCTGCCGGCCACGTTCGCCGGTATGGAAGTGCTCAAGTTCCAGCAACTGGTGCGCCCCGGTGATCACATCGAATTGCACCTGCGCTTTGATCGGGAGCGCGGCAAGTTGTACTTCGCCTATCGCAATGGGGATGCGGCGTGCTCAAGCGGACGCATTCAACTGGTGGCGGCCCATGACTAAGCGCTTATTGTGGCGAGGGAGCTTGCTCCCGCTGGCGTGCGAAGCACGCCCTGCTCAGGTATCGCCGTTTGGCAGGATGATCTCGGTCGCCTGCATTTGGGCCGCTTCGCAGCCCTGCGGGAGCAAGCTCCCTCGCCACGGTTTTTTTGAATATGCATAACCCTTGCGCCCTGATCCCGGTCTACAACCACGAAGCCGCCGTGCCCGCCGTGGTGCGCAGCCTGCTCGACAGCGGTCTGCCCTGCCTGCTGGTGGACGATGGCAGCAGCCCGGCCTGCGCGGCGGTGCTTACCCAACTGGCGACGCTGGATAACGTCACCCTGCTGACCCTCCCCCACAACCAGGGCAAGGGCGCCGCCGTCATGGCGGGCTTTCGCGAAGCCGCGCGGCTGGGCTACACCCATGCCCTGCAAGTGGACGCCGACGGCCAGCACGACCTGCGCGAAGTCGAGACCTTTATCGACACGTCCCGCAGGCACCCCGACGCGATCATCTGCGGCTACCCCGAATACGACGAAAGCGTGCCCAAGGGCCGCCTCTACGCACGCTACCTGACCCACGTGTGGGTGTGGATCAACACCCTGTCGTTGCAGATTCGCGACTCGATGTGCGGCTTTCGCGTGTACCCGCTGGCCCCCACGCTGGCGCTGATGGACTCGGCCTACATCGGCACGCGCATGGATTTCGACTCGGACATCCTCGTACGCCTGGCCTGGCGCAACCAGCCCATGCGCTGGCTGCCGACCCAGGTGCATTACCCCGCCGACGGCCTGTCGCACTTTCGTCTGTGGCGCGACAACGTGCGCATCAGCGCCATGCATACGCGGCTGTTCTTCGGCATGCTGGTGCGCGCGCCGGCCATCCTGTGGCGGCGGTGGCAGGCATGAGCGACAGCAGCAAACACTGGGCCGACCGCGAAGAGCGCGGCAGCTTCTGGCTGATGAAACTTACGGCGGTCGCGGCAAAGGTTCTCGGCCGTCGCCTGTTGAGCCCGTTGCTCTACAGCATCGTGTTGTACTTTTTTCTGTTCGGCCGCACCGCGCGCCAGAGCGCCTGGCAATACCAGCAACGCCTGGCGCAATGGAGCGGGCGTGACGACCTGCTGCCGAGCCACAAAAAGGTCTTCGGCCAGTTCATGGCCTTCGCCGACTCCCTGCTCGACAAGCTGGACGTATGGAACGGCAAGCTGCGCCTGGAGCAGATCGAGATCAACGACCCGGCACAATTGCGCGGCCAATTGCGTGGCGAGCGCGGGCAGATGCTGGTGGGCGCGCACCTGGGCAACCTGGAAGTGTGCCGCGCGCTGGCGGAGATCGGCGAACAAGTCACCATGAATGTGCTGGTGCACACCAAGCACGCCGAGCGTTTCAACCGCCTGCTGGGCGAAGCGGGCGCGACCCATTTGCGCCTGATCCAGGTCAGCGAGCTGGACCCGGCCACCATGCTGCTGCTCAGCCAGCGCCTGGACGATGGCGAATGGCTGGCAATTGCCGGCGACCGCATCCCGCTGCACGGCGGGCGCACGGTGCGCGTGGACTTCCTCGGCCATCCGGCCGCGTTCCCCCAAGGCCCGTGGCTGCTGGCCGGCCTGCTCAAATGCCCGGTCAACCTGCTGATGTGCCTCAAGCACCAAGGCCGTTATCACCTGACCATCGAGCCCTTCGCGCCCTTGGTCGAATGGAAGCGCAGCACCCGCGAGCAAGTCATCGCCCTGTGGGCCGCCCGCTATGCCGAGCGCCTGGGCCAGTTCTGCCTGCAAGCGCCTCAACAGTGGTTCAACTTTTACCCTTTCTGGAAGACCGATGACGACGCCTCTTGAGCCGATAACCTTTGGCGAACGCCCCCTGCGCATCGAAGACGTACTGGCCCTGGCCAACCGTCAGGTGCCCACGCAATTGCAGGACGACGCGGCCTATCGCCGGCGCATCGCCAAGGGCGCGCAGTTTCTTGACTCGCTGTTGGACAAGGAAGGGGTGATCTACGGCGTGACCACCGGCTACGGCGACTCGTGCGTGGTAGCGGTGCCATTGCAACATGTCGAAGCGCTGCCGCGTCATCTGTACACCTTCCACGGTTGCGGCCTGGGCAAGTTGCTCGACGCCCAAGCCACCCGCGCCGTGCTGGCGGCTCGCTTGCAGTCGCTGTGCCATGGCGTGTCCGGGGTACGCGTGGAACTGCTGGAGCGCCTGCATGGGTTCCTCGAACACGATGTGCTGCCGTTGATCCCTGAAGAAGGCTCGGTGGGCGCCAGCGGCGATCTGACGCCGCTGTCGTATGTGGCGGCAACCTTGTCCGGCGAGCGTGAAGTGCTGTTTCGTGGCGAACGTCGCCAGGCCGCCGACGTCCATCGCGAACTGGGCTGGGAGCCCTTGGTACTAAGGCCCAAGGAAGCCCTGGCGTTGATGAACGGCACGGCGGTGATGACTGGTATCGCCTGCCTGGCCTTCGCCCGCGCCGACTACCTGCTGCACCTGGCCACGCGCATCACCGCGCTGAATGTGGTGGCGCTGCAAGGCAACCCGGAACACTTCGACGAGCGTCTGTTCGCCGCCAAGCCCCATCCCGGGCAAATGCAAGTCGCCGCCTGGCTGCGCAAGGACTTGGCCATCGATGCACCCACTGCGCCGCTGCACCGCCTGCAGGATCGCTACTCGCTGCGCTGCGCGCCCCACGTGCTCGGCGTGCTGGCCGACAGCCTGAACTGGCTGCGCTCGTTCATCGAAATCGAACTCAACAGCGCCAATGACAACCCGATCATTGATGCCGAGGAAGAACGCGTGCTGCACGGCGGGCACTTTTACGGCGGGCACATCGCCTTTGCCATGGACAGCCTCAAGACCCTGGTGGCCAATGTCGCCGACCTGCTCGACCGCCAGTTGGCGCTGCTGGTGGACGTGCGTTACAACCACGGCCTGCCGAGCAACCTGTCGGGCGCACCGGCCGACCGCGCAATGATCAACCATGGCTTCAAGGCCGTGCAGATCGGCACCAGCGCCTGGACCGCCGAAGCGCTGAAAAACACCATGCCGGCCAGCGTGTTCTCGCGCTCTACCGAGTGCCATAACCAGGACAAAGTGAGCATGGGCACCATCGCCGCCCGCGATGCGATCCGTGTGCTGGAGTTGACCGAACAGGTCGCCGCCGCCGCCTTGATCGCCGCCAACCAGGGCGTGTGGCTGCGCGCCCGGGCCGACGATGCCCGGCCGTTGCCACCGGCACTGGCTGCGATGCATGAAGAACTGGCCAAGGATTTTGCGCCGGTCATTGAAGACCGTGCCCTGGAAGGCGAACTGCGCCTGTGCCTGCAACGCATCGCCGAGCAACACTGGAGGCTGCATGCGTAGCCCCGGCGTGTTGCACTGCGACACTCAAATCCTCGTGCCGTTTTTCGATATCGACACCATGAACGTGGTGTGGCACGGCCATTATGTGAAGTACCTGGAAGTGGCGCGCTGCGCGCTGCTGGACAAGATCGGCCATAACTACACCGCGATGCTCGAAGCCGGCTATGCCTGGCCGGTGATCGACATGCAGCTACGCTATGTGCGCGGCGCGACCTTCGGCCAAACCCTCAACGTGCGCGCCAGCCTGGTGGAGTGGGAGAACCGTTTGAAGGTCAATTACCTGATTACCGACCTGGCCGGCGGCGAACGTTTGACCCGCGCCAGTACCGTGCAGGTGGCGGTGGAAATTGCCAGCCGCGAGATGCAACTGGCCTCGCCCAAAATATTCATCGACGCCGTCGAAAGGGCCCTGAAATGATATCCCCTGTAGGAGCGAGCTTGCTCGCGAAGATCGTCAACGATAACGCAGGATACCTGGCACTGCGCAGCGTCCTCAGGTTCTTCGCGAGCAAGCTCGCGCCTGCATTGGCTGTGGCGCTGCTGAGCTTCAGCGCCCACGCTTTCGACTTGCAGCAGCTGAGCGATCAGCTGGCAAAACCCTCGGTCATCCACGGCAACTTCACCCAGGAAAAACACCTGCGCGCCCTGCCCCAGCCGCTGGTCAGCAAAGGCACCTTCGTGCTCGCCAAGGACCACGGCCTGCTGTGGCTGTTGAAAACCCCGTTGCAACAGGACTATCGCATCAGCGCCCAGGGCATCGCTCGGCGTGACGCCAATGGCTGGCAATTGCTGCCGAACAAGAGCGCCGGGGCGGAGCAGAATCGTCTGTTCCTCGCCGTGCTTCAGGGCGACAGCAGCGGCCTGCAACGTGACTTCGAACTGCGACTGCAAGGCGAGGCCACGCAGTGGACGCTCACACTGACCCCGCGTTCGCTGTTGCTCAAGCAGGTATTCACCCGGATCAATATCGACGGCGGCGACTTAGTGAACACCATCGAACTGCTGGAAACCCAAGGCGACAGCACCATCCTGCGCATGCAGGACAGCACCGCCGGCCAACCATTGAGCACTGCCGAGCAACACGACTTTGCCCAGTGAACGCCTGCTGCCGCGCCTGTTCCTGATCCTGCTGGTGGCGGTGCTTGCCCTGGCCGGCTGGCAGTGGCGCCAGGGTGCGCCGCTGTCGGCCAACCTGATGGAGCTGGTGCCCGGCAGTACGCCGGACGCCCTGGAGCTGCAAGCAGAGCAGCGCATGCAGGAGCCGCTGAACCGCGAGATGCTGGTGCTGGTGGGGCATGCCGACCGCCAGCAAGCGCTGACCGTGGCACAGCAACTGGCCGAGCGCTGGCAAGCCAGTGGCCTGTTTGAAAAGGTGCAATGGAACCTGCAAGCCGACTTGCCGGCGCTGCGCGAGCAGCTGTTGCGCGGACGGCTGGCGATGCTGTCGGCCAAGGACCGCGAGCAACTGGTTGAACAGCCTGAAGCCTTCATTGAGCAGCGCGTGCAGTCACTGTTCGACCCCTTCACCGGCTTCAGCCTGGTGCCGAGCCAGGACGACTGGCTGGGCCTGACCGGGCGCATCCAGAACAGCCAGCCGCAGCACGGTGCGGTACAGCTGGATATCGGCAGCGGCGCGTTGATCGCCGATGCCGACGGCAAAAGCTGGGTGCTCCTGCGGGCGCGCACCACCGGCAATGCATTCGATCTGAAACTGCCGCTGCAAGTCGCGGAGCTGCTCCAGGCCAGCCGCGCCCAGGCCGGCGAGCAAGGCGTGCAACTGCTCGCCGCCAGCGGTTTGCTCTACGCGGCCAATGGGCAGCAGCAAGCCACGCGGGAAATCACCTGGGTGGGCGGCGGCGCAACCCTGGGCATCCTGCTGTTGCTGCTGCTGGCGTTCCGGCGCTGGCGGGTGCTGCTGGCGTTCTTGCCGGTGATGGTCGGCATGCTGTTTGGCGCGGTGGCCTGTGTGGCGCTGTTCGGCCATATGCATGTCATGACGCTGGTGCTGGGCTCGAGCCTGATCGGCGTCGCGGTGGATTACCCGCTGCATTACCTGTCGAAAAGCTGGAGCCTGCAACCGTGGCGCAGTTGGCCGGCACTGCGCCTGACCCTGCCAGGGCTGAGCCTGAGCCTGGCCACCAGTTGCATCGGCTATCTGGCGTTGGCCTGGACGCCGTTCCCGGCGCTGACGCAAATTGCGGTGTTCTCCGCAGCCGGCCTGGTCGGTGCTTATCTCTGCGCCGTGTGCCTGTTGCCCGCGCTGCTGAGCGGTGTCGAACTGCGCCCGGCGCAATGGCCGCTGCGCATCGCCGAACGCTTGTGGCGGTGGCGGGCGGCCTTGATCAAACGCGTGCCCGGCGCGGTGCTGCTGGTGTGGGTGCTGTTGTTCTGCGCCGGTGGCCTGTGGCAATTGAACACTAAAAACGACATTCGCCAATGGATCGGCGCGCCGCCGCAATTACTCCAGGAAGCCCAGGCCGTGGCGCGCATTACCGGGTTCCAGCCCACCAGCCAGTTCTTTCTGGTGCGGGCCGACAATCAACAGCAGTTACTGGAGCGCCAGGCCGCCCTGGGCCAGCGCCTGGATCAACTGGTGAACATGGACAAACTCCAGGGTTACCTGGCGCTCAATCAACTGGTCAACCTGCCCGCCGAGCAACAGCAGCTGCGCGATGCGCTGAATACACTCCCGGAGCATTGGCAACCGCTGCTGGACCTCGGCGTACCCGCCAGCGCCTTGCAGGCCGAAGTCGCCCGATTGCAAGCGCTGCCCACCGAAGACATCGACGCCGCGCTGCAAGGCCCGCTGGCCGAACCCTGGCGCACGCTGTGGCTCGGCCCGGTAGACGGCGGCGTGGCGGCAATGGTCAGCCTGCAAGGCTTGAGCAACCCGGCGTTGCTGCGGGTGCAGGCCGTGGACTTGCCCGGCGTGCAACTGGTGGATCGCCTGGGTGACTTGAACCGCGTGTTTGCCGATACCCAAATCAGCGCCGCCGAATTGAAATTGCTCTCCTGTGTGCTGATCGTGATGCTGTTGATATTGCCCTTCGGCTTCACCGGCGCCTTGCGCATCGTCGCGCTGCCGCTGCTGGCGGCGCTGTGCAGCCTGGCCAGTCTCGGTTGGCTGGGCCAGCCGCTGACCCTGTTCAGCCTGTTCGGCCTGCTGCTGGTCACGGCCATCAGCGTCGACTATGCGATCCTGATGCGCGAGCAGATCGGCGGTGCCGCCGTGAGCCTGCTGGGAACCTTGCTGGCAGCGCTGACCACGTGGTTATCGTTCGGCCTGCTGGCCGTCTCGAGTACGCCGGCGGTGAGCAATTTCGGCCTGTCGGTCAGTCTCGGCCTGGCATTCAGCTTTATGCTGGCGCCCTGGGCCGGGCAACAGAAAAACGCCTTATGAATGTGAATATCGCCAAAGCGGCAAGGAGCCTTCGTGCCCACAGTTGAAATGGAACGTCGCCAGGTGGTGGTGATCGGTGCCGGGCCATCCGGGGCCATCGCGGCCGCGCTGCTCAAGCGCAAAGGGCATGATGTATTGATCATCGAGCGCCAGTATTTTCCGCGCTTCTCGATCGGCGAAAGCCTGCTGTCCCATTGCATCGATTTTATCGAAGAGGCCGGCATGCTTGATGCCGTGCAGGCGGCCGGCTTCCAACTGAAAACCGGTGCCGCGTTCGCCTGGGGCGAGCGCTACAGCGCGTTCGATTTCGGTGACACGTTCAGCAACGGCAAGCCGACGACTTTTCAGGTGCAGCGCGCTGAGTTCGACAAACTGCTGGCCGATCAGGCGGCATTGCAGGGCGTGGAAATCCGCTACGGCGAAAGCATCGTCGGCGTGGACGTTTGTGGAGCCAGCCGCTACCTGCACGTTCGCCGGGAGAATGGCAGCGAGTACCACCTCAAGACCGAGTTCGTGCTGGATGCCAGTGGCTATGGTCGCGTGCTGCCGCGCCTGCTGGACCTCGAAGCGCCGTCGAATTTCCCGCTGCGCCAGGCCGTGTTCACCCACATCGAAGACCGCATCGAACACCCAGGCTTCGACCGCACCAAGATTCTGGTGACCACCCATCCCGAGAAACGCGATATCTGGTTCTGGACCATCCCGTTCAGCAACGGCCGTTGCTCGGTGGGCGTAGTCGCGGCCAAGGAGCATTTCGACGGCCAGGACGACGACCTCGATGCCTGCCTGCGCGGGTTTATCGAGCAAACCCCAAGCCTGTCCGGCGTGCTGAAAAATGCCGTGTGGGATACCCCGGCGCGCAGCATCGGCGGCTATTCGGCCAACGTCAAAACCCTGCACGGGCCGGGCTTTGCGCTGCTGGGCAACGCGGCGGAATTTCTCGACCCGGTGTTCTCTTCCGGCGTAACCATCGCCATGCGTTCGGCGAGCATGGCCGCAGGTTTGCTGCACCGCCAACTGCAAGGTGAAACGGTGGACTGGCAAACCGAGTTTGCCGAACCGCTGAAGCGCGGCGTCGACACCTTCCGCTGCTACGTGGAGGGCTGGTACGCCGGGACATTCCAGGATGTGATTTTCCATGCCGGCAGTTCGCCGGAGATTCGCCGCATGATCAGTTCGATTCTCGCCGGTTACGCCTGGGATGAACGCAACCCGTTTGTCAGCGAGCCCAAACGGCGCCTGCGGATGTTGTCGGATATTTGTGCGAGTGAGCCGGTATGAGCAGCCCTGCCGTTGAAAAGAACTACCTGAGTAAAAATTACGTCGAAGAAACCCGCTTCGGCATCTGGTTCCTGCGCAGCCACACTTGGCAGCACCATGTGTTGCGCGTGGCGATCAACGACCTGCGCAGCCTGTTCAGCGAGCCGCTGCCGGTGGCGCCGGTATTGCTCGACGCCGGCTGCGGCCAGGGTAAATCCTTCAAGTTGCTGCAACAGGTATTTGCACCTTCGCGCTTGATCGGCCTGGATGCCGACCCTCACAGCCTGGCGCTGAGCCGTGAAGAGGCCGCTCGCCAGGGCCTGGCCGTGGAGTTGATCGGCAGCGACTGCGCCACCCTCGACGTACCCGACGCCAGTGTCGATATTGTGTTTTGCCACCAGACCTTTCACCACTTGGTCGAGCAACATCGCGCACTCAAGGAGTTCTATCGCGTACTCAAGCCGGGCGGCTATTTGCTGTTTGCCGAATCCACCGAAGCCTATATCGACACCTGGGTGATTCGCTGGCTGTTCCGTCACCCGATGCACGTGCAGAAAAGCGCCGAGGCGTATCTGGAGATGCTGCGCGAGCAGGGCTTTGAGTTCGACGCGCGGAACGTCTCGTACCCCTACTTGTGGTGGAGCCGGTCCAGCGATTTCGGCCTGCTGGAACGCTGGGGCTTGCGTAAGGCGCCTCCTGTGGGCCAGCGCGAGGAAACCCTGGTCAACTGCGTGGCGCGCAAGCCGTTGCAGGTCCCAAGCTCATGATCCGCCTGCTGTTGATCGGTTGCCTGTTGCTGCTCGGCGCTTGCGCGAGCCAAGCGCCGTTACCGGAAAAAACCCCGGCATTGGCGCTGCCGATGCAATTGCATGTGCAACGCCTGGAGGGCGATCGCAGCCAGGACTGGCTGTTGGTGATCCAGCGTGAAGGTGCGGCGATTCGCTGGTCGATGATGGACCCGCTGGGCATTCCCCAGGCCCGGCAGAAATTGATCGACGGGCAGTGGCAGGCCGATGGCTTGCTGCCGCCCAATCCCCAGGCCCGCGCGCTGTTCGCCGCGCTGTTGTTTGCCCTGGCCCCGGCGGATGACGTGCGTGCGCTGTACCCTTCGGCCCAGGCCATGGACCTCACGCGAACGCTGCCGGGCCATTGGCAAATCGTCTATCAGTCTTCAGAGGTGTTCAGCGTGAACATGACGGGCCAACCGTTGCGCTATCGCATTACTCCGCTGGGTGCCGGCAAATGACCGCTTACCTCAATGCCCTCGGGGTGATCTGTGCCCTCGGTCGCGGCCAGGCCGAGGTCAGCCGCAGCCTGTTTGCCGGTGACTGCAGCGGCATGCGCGCCGAGAGCGGCTGGGTGCCGGAGCGCGTGGTGCCGGTTGCGGCTGTGCGCGGCGAACTGGCGACCCTTCCAGAGCCACTGGGCCAGCAGAGCAGCCGCAATAACCAGTTGCTGCTGGAAGCGGCGTTGCAGATCGAAGCCCGGATCCGCCAGGCGATCCACACCTACGGCCCATCGCGGGTTGGCGTTGTGTTGGGAACCAGCACCTCGGGCATCGACGAAGCCAGTCGCGGCATCGCCCACTACCTGCGCGATAAAACGTTTCCTGGCGACTACGACTACCGGCAGCAGGAACTCAGCGCGCCGGCAAATTTTCTCGCCGACTGGCTGCAGTTGAGTGGCCCGGCCTACGTGATTTCCACTGCCTGCACCTCCAGCGCCCGCGCGTTGATGAGTGCCCAGCGCCTGCTTGACCTGGGCGTGTGCGACGCGGTGATCTGCGGCGGCGTCGACAGCTTGTGCAGGCTGACGCTGAACGGTTTTACCGCACTGGAGGCGGTGTCTGCCGAGCGCTGCAATCCGTTCTCGGTGAACCGCAACGGCATCAACATCGGCGAAGCCGCGGTGTTGTTTGTGATGAGTCGTGAGCCCGCACCGGTCGCCCTGCTGGGCAGCGGCGCCAGTAGCGACGCGCACCATATCTCCGCGCCCGAGCCCACCGGCAAAGGTGCGTTGCAGGCGATGCGCAAGGCCCTGGCCAACGCGCAACTCGCGCCCGCGCAGATCGGCTATCTGAACCTGCACGGCACCGCCACCCAACACAACGACGCCATGGAAAGCCTGGCGGTGGCCAGCCTGTTTCCGAGCGGCGTGGCCTGTTCGTCAACCAAACCCATGAGCGGCCACACCCTCGGCGCGGCGGGCGCGCTGGAAGCGGCGTTCTGCTGGTTGAGCCTGGTTCATGGCCTGGTCCCGCCCCATGTGTGGGACGGCCACGTCGACCCGACGCTGCCCGCTTTGCAGTGGGCGCACAAGGGTGACACTTTGAAAAAGCCTTGCCTGATGAGCAACTCGTTTGCCTTCGGCGGCAACAACGTCAGCCTGATTATTGGAGAGGCCCCATGAACAATTGGCCACTCGCCGAACTGTTGCCCCACGCGGGCGACATGATTTTGATCGACCAAGTGCTGTCGTTCGATGAAGAGCAGGTTCACACCCGCCTCACCGTCAAGCCCGGTGGCCTGTTCAACCGCGCCGACGGCAGCCTGCCGGCCTGGGTCGGTATCGAGTTGATGGCGCAGAGCGTCGCCGCCTATGCCGGTTGCCGCGCGCGCCAGCAAGGCCAGGCGGTGGAGCTGGGTTTCCTGTTGGGCACGCGTAAGTTCGAGTGCAACGTGGAGCACTTCCCCGCAGGCGCCGAGCTGAATATTCATGGCTTGCGCTCCCTGGAAGACGACAACGGCATGGGGGTGTTCGAATGCCACCTCACCGGCGACGGCATCCGGGCCAGCGCACGCTTGAACGTATTTCGACCGCCCCAGGCGGCCAACTATTTAGATGAATCGAAGGACGAAACGCCATGACTGAATCCGTACTGGTCACCGGCTCCAGCCGGGGCATCGGCCGCGCCATTGCCCTGCGCCTGGCCCAGGCCGGGCATGACATCGTGCTGCATTGCCGCAGTGGCCGTGCCGAAGCCAACGCAGTACAGGCCGACATCGAAGCCCTGGGCCGCAAGGCGCGGGTATTGCAATTCGACGTGGCGGACCGCGCGGCGTGCAAGGAAATCCTGGAGGCCGACGTTGAGCTGCATGGCGCTTATTACGGGGTGGTGCTCAATGCCGGCCTGACCCGCGACGGCGCCTTCCCCGCCCTGTCGGAAGATGACTGGGACGTGGTGATGCGCACCAACCTCGACGGTTTCTACAACGTGCTGCACCCGGTGATGATGCCGATGATTCGTCGTCGCGCGGCCGGGCGCATCGTGTGCATCACCTCGGTTTCCGGGCTGATCGGCAACCGTGGCCAGGTTAACTACAGCGCCTCCAAGGCCGGGTTGATCGGCGCGGCCAAGGCACTGGCCATCGAACTGGGCAAACGCAAGATCACCGTCAACTGTGTGGCGCCCGGGTTGATCGACACCGCGATGCTGGATGAAAACGTGCCGGTCGAAGAGCTGATGAAAATGATCCCAGCGCAGCGCATGGGCACCCCGGAAGAAGTCGCCGGCGCGGTGAATTTCCTGATGTCGGCCGAAGCCGGCTATATCACGCGCCAGGTTCTGGCCGTGAATGGAGGCCTGTGCTGATGAAGCGCGTTGTCGTCACCGGCATGGCCGGCATGACCTCCCTGGGCAGCGATTGGGACACCATCGCGGCCAACTTTCGCGCCAACCGCAGCGGCATCCGGCGCATGGATGAGTGGGACCGTTTCACCGAATTGAACACGCGTCTGGCCGGGCCGATTGACACGTTCGTCGTGCCCCCGCACTGGACGCGCAAGCAGCTTCGCAGCATGGGCCGCGTCTCGCGCCTGGCCGTGTGGGCAGCGGAGCAGGCGTTGCAGGACGCCGGCTTGCTCGGCGACGCGTCGATCAAGGACGGGCGCATGGGCGTGGCGTGTGGCTCGTCCACCGGCAGCACCGATGAGATCAAAGCGTTCGGCAATATGCTGCTGAACTCGGTGGCCGAGGGGCTGAATGCCAACTCCTATGTGCGCATGATGCCGCACACCACCGCGGCGAATATCAGCATCTTTTTTGGCCTGACCGGGCGTTTGATCCCAACGTCCAGCGCCTGCACCAGCGGCAGCCAGGGCATCGGCTATGCCTACGAGGCAATCAAGTTCGGCCGCCTGCCGTTGATGCTTGCCGGCGGTGCCGAAGAACTCTGCCCCACCGAAGCGATGGTGTTCGACGCGCTCTACGCCACCAGCCTGAAAAACGACGCACCGCAAACCAGCCCACGCCCCTACGACAGCGGTCGCGATGGCCTGGTGATTGGTGAAGGCGGCGGCATGCTGGTGCTCGAAGAGCTGGAACACGCGTTGGCGCGGGGTGCGCACATCCACGCCGAACTGGTCGGCTTTGGCAGCAATGCCGACGGCCAGCACACCACCCGCCCGGAACAGAAAACCATGCGCCGCGCCATGGAGCTGGCGCTGGAAGATGCCGGGCTTGAACCGTCCGCCATCGGCTACGTGAACGGCCACGGCACCGCCACCGACCAGGGCGACATCGCCGAAACCCTGGCCACGAGCAGCCTGTTCGGCAGCCGCATGCCCATCAGTTCGCAGAAGAGCTTCCTTGGCCACACCTTGGGCGCGTGCGGGGCGCTGGAGTCGTGGTTCAGCATCGAGAT
Organism: Pseudomonas sp.; assembly: GCF_030147005.1. Taxonomy (GTDB): domain Bacteria; phylum Pseudomonadota; class Gammaproteobacteria; order Pseudomonadales; family Pseudomonadaceae; genus Aquipseudomonas. Next base: position 52,338 of record NZ_JASLAW010000254.1, on the reverse strand, counting down.
GATGAACCGCGACCAATACGTGCACACCTTCAATCTGGATTGCGTGGACCGGCAATGCGGTGAGCTGGATTACCTGCAAGGCGGCTTTCGCGAGATGCACCACGACTACGTGATGAACAACAACTTTGCCTTCGGCGGCGTCAACACTTCGCTGATCTTCCGCCGCTGGTCCTGACTTTTAAATCGATTGGAGAAAACGGAATGTCTTCCCTGCTACGCGCTACCCTGATCACCCTGGCCCTGCTGACCACCGCCGGTTGCACCAACAAACCGGTGCTCAACACACAGCACGACCTGCCGGCCACAACTCAGGTCAGCGAAGAAAAAATGAAACAGGTGATCGTCGCAGCCCTGCAAAAACGCGAGTGGACGGTGCAACGCCTGAGCCCGCAACTGGTGCAGGCCGAAATCATCGTGCGCAACCAGTTCTATGCCGCCATCGACATCCGCTACACGCGCAACAGCTACGCCATCACCTACCGCGACAGCCGCGATTTGGGCTACAAGGACGGCAAAATCCATCGCAACTACAACCGTTGGGTGAGCATGCTCGATCGCGACATCATGGCTGGTTTGCGCTCGGCGGGAATGCAGTAAGCCAGAAACGACAAAGGGCGCCTTTCGGCGCCCTCTTCACAATCAGGTTGGCTTGTCATCGCCGCTTCCTGCCTGGCTCTGCGATGGCTGGTCGCCCAGGCCCCTCACATTTTCACAAGCCCCCTTTCGGGAACTCGGCAAGCATCGGCGCCACCGCCCTACGCGTCAACAACTCCACAAACGCCCTCGCCATCGGCGTCTGCGCGCCCTTGCGCTGCACCAGCCATACTGCCGTCACCGCTTCCGGATCCAGCAACGTGCGATACACCACGCCATCGATCCGTATCCGTTGATACGACGCCGGCAGCACCGATACGCCCAATCCCGCCGCCACCAGACCGATGATGGTCATCGCTTCCCCCGCTTCCTGGGCGACATGGGGGCTGAAGCCGGCGTCACGGCACAGGCTGAGCAGTTGCGCATAAAGACCGCTGCCGTAGGCGCGCGGGAAAAACACGAACGGTTCTTCCGCCAATTGCGCCAGGTGCAAGCCGCGCTCGCTGCCCTGCGCCAAAGGATGCCCGGCGTTCAGTACCGCCACCAAGGGCTCGCGCATCAACTCGACCACACACAGTGATTCGGGCAACGGCAAAGGCCGCATCAGCCCGACCTGGATCGATTCATTCACCAGCGACTCGGCCACCTCGGTGCTGCTCATTTCCTGCAGGCTCAAGTGCACGGCTGGAAAGGCTTGGCGAAACGCAAAAATCGCTTGGGGAATGCTGGCATTGAAGGGCGCCGACGAGGTGAATCCGATTTTCAGCTCTCCCAGCTCCCCCATCTGCGCCCGCCGCGCGACGTCCGCCGCTTTATCCACTTGCGCCAGCACCAGGCGCGCCTCATGCAGAAACAGGCGCCCCGCTTCGCTCAACTCGACCCGACGGTTGGTACGCTCAAATAACCGCGCTCCCACCTCTTGCTCCAATGCCTGGATCTGCTGGCTCAACGGCGGTTGCGAAATGCCCAGCACTTGCGCGGCGCGGCCAAAATGCAGCTCCTCGGCGACGGCGATGAAGTACCGCAGGTGGCGTAATTCCATGCAAACCTCATTAAGTCGTTAAAGCTATCAAACAGGTCGAACAATATATTGGAAAGAATCATTAGGCAGCTATATTCTTTTTTGTATTGTCAGTCCTGGCAGACTTTCTCCCCGAGGTCCCCCCGTGAATCCTGCTGCTGCTCCACTTACTCAACACAGCCCGCCGCCAGCCCTCGATGACGTGATGGCGCAGCTCAATGACGAGTACATCGAAAAAGACACGCCGATGTTCATGCGCACGGTGCTGGCGTTGTTCTGCGGCGGGTTTGCCACCTTTGCGCTGTTGTATTGCGTACAGCCGATGATGCCGGCGCTGTCCCACGAGTTTTCCATCAATGCCGCACAGAGCAGCCTGATCCTGTCGGTCGCCACGGCGATGCTTGCCTTCGGCCTGCTGATCACCGGGCCGATTTCCGACAGGCTGGGGCGCAAGCCGGTAATGGTCGCCGCGCTGTTCTGTGCAGCGCTGGCCACCATTGCCAGCGGCTTGATGCCAAGCTGGGAAGGCATTCTGCTGATGCGTGCGCTGGTGGGCCTGTCGTTGAGCGGCCTGGCCGCCGTGGCAATGACCTATCTGAGCGAAGAGATTCACCCGCAGCACATCGGCCTGGCCATGGGGCTGTACATCGGCGGCAACGCCATTGGCGGCATGAGCGGACGGCTGATCATCGGCATATTGATCGACTTCGTCAGTTGGCACACGGCAATGCTGATCATCGGCGGCCTTGCGCTGATCGCCGCGACGGTGTTCTGGAAAATCCTCCCCGAATCGCGCAACTTCCGCGCCAGCAGCCTCAAGCCGCGCAACCTGCTGGATGGCTTCGTGATGCACTTCAAGGACGCGGGCCTGCCGTGGTTGTTCCTTGAAGCCTTTCTGCTGATGGGCGCGTTTGTGACGACGTTCAACTACATCGGCTATCGCCTGCTGGCCGATCCGTATGACCTCAGCCAAGCCGTGGTCGGCCTGCTGTCGCTGGTGTATCTGTCAGGCATCTACAGCTCGGCAAAAATCGGCGCCCTGGCCGACCGCCTCGGCCGCCGTCGCGTGCTGTGGGGCACCATTGTGCTGATGCTCATCGGCATGGTCCTGACGCTGTTCACGCCACTATGGCTGGTAGTGCCGGGCATGCTGATCCTCACCTTCGGCTTTTTTGGCGCCCACTCGGTAGCCAGCAGCTGGATCGGCCGCCGTGCGGTCAAGGCCAAGGGCCAGGCGTCGTCGCTGTATCTGTTTTGCTATTACGTGGGGTCGAGCATTGCCGGGACGGCGGGAGGGTTCTTCTGGCACTTCGGCGGGTGGAACGGGATTGGCGCGTTTGTGGTGGCGTTGTTGGTCGGTGCGTTGCTGGTGGCATTGAAGTTGGCGAAGTTGCCACCGCTGGGGCAAGCGAAGTCTTGACGCTACCCTGCTTTGCTGTGGGAGCGGGCTTGCTCGCGAAAGTCAGTGGACAAATTCGTCACTGAACCACCGTATTCGCGAGCAAGCCCGCCCCCACATTTTTTTTGCGTTTATTCGTGGTATTGCGCCGACAGCTCATGCACCGCGCGCAGGAATGCGCCGGCATGCTCCGGGTTCACTTCCGGGGTGATGCCATGGCCGAGGTTGAACACGTGCCCGGTGCCTTTGCCGTAGCTGGCGAGGATGCGGCCGACTTCGGTGCGAATCGCTTCCGGCTTGGCGTACAGCACGGTTGGGTCCATGTTGCCTTGCAGCGCAACGCGGTTGCCCACGCGCTGGCGGGCTTCGCCGATGTCGCACGTCCAGTCCAGGCCCAGTGCGTCAGCGCCGGCGTCGGCGATGCTTTCCAGCCACAGGCCGCCGCCCTTGGTGAACATGATCACTGGGACCTTGCGGCCTTCGTGCTCGCGGATCAGGCCGCTGACGATCTTGCGCATGTAGGCCAGGGAGAATTCCTGATAAGCCGCCGCTGACAGGTTGCCGCCCCAGGTATCAAAGATCTGCACCGCTTGCGCGCCAGCCATGATCTGGCCATTGAGGTACGCGGTGACCGACTGCGCCAGCTTGTCCAACAGCAGGTGCATGGCATGCGGGTTGTCGTAGAGCATGGCCTTGGTCTTGCGGAAGTCTTTCGACGAGCCGCCTTCGACCATATACGTGGCCAGGGTCCAAGGGCTGCCGGAGAAACCGATCAACGGCACGCGGCCATTGAGCTCACGGCGGATGGTGCTCACGGCGTCCATCACATAGCCGAGGTCTTTGTGCGGATCAGGGATCGGCAAGGCTTCGATATCAGCCAGGGTGCTGACGACTTTCTTGAAGCGCGGGCCCTCGCCGGTCTCGAAGTACAGGCCTTGGCCCATGGCGTCCGGGATGGTGAGGATGTCGGAAAAGAGGATGGCCGCGTCCAGTTGCGGGTAGCGGTCCAGCGGCTGCATCGTGACTTCGCAGGCGAACTCCGGGTTCATGCACAGGCTCATGAAGTCACCGGCGTGGGCGCGACTGGCACGGTATTCCGGCAGGTAGCGACCGGCCTGGCGCATCATCCACACGGGGGTGACGTCTACGGGTTGCTTGAGCAGGGCACGAAGGAAACGGTCGTTCTTGAGGGCAGTCATGTCGGCATCCGCAAAAAAAGTGCGGGCATTTTCTCAGAGCGCGACGCAAAAGGCACGGAATGCGCCGTGCCTTTTGTCTATCGGGTCAATTTGTCGCGGACATAACCGCGCGGCAGAACGAAAGTGGGAGCGGGCTTGCTCGCGAAGGCGGTGGGTCAGCCTATACATCGGGTGACTGGTATACCGTCTTCGCAAGCAAGCCCGCTGCCACATTTTGATCCCATTTCAACTTGGGATCAGGCTCAGACTTGCAGGTAATCCAGGATGCCTTCGGCGGCATTGCGCCCTTCGAAGATCGCCGTTACCACCAAATCCGAACCGCGCACCATATCGCCACCGGCGAAGATTTTCGGGTTGCTGGTCTGGTGCTTGTACTGGCCTTGCTCCGGGGCCACGACGCGGCCCTGGCTGTCGGTCTGGATTTCGAACTGTTCGAACCACGACGCCGGGCTCGGGCGGAAACCGAAGGCAATGACCACGGCGTCGGCCGGGATGATTTCTTCGGAACCCGGGATAGGCTCGGGGCTGCGACGGCCACGGGCGTCCGGTTCGCCGAGACGGGTCTCGACCACCTTCACACCTTCGACGCGATCTTCACCGACAATCGCGATTGGCTGGCGGTTGTAGAGAAATTTCACGCCTTCTTCCTTGGCGTTCTTCACCTCTTTGCGCGAGCCGGGCATGTTGGCTTCGTCACGGCGGTACGCACAGGTCACCGTCTTGGCGCCCTGGCGGATCGACGTACGGTTACAGTCCATCGCGGTGTCGCCACCGCCGAGCACCACGACTTTTTTGCCTTTCATGTCGACGAAATCTTCCGGCGACTTTTCAAAACCCAGGTTGCGGTTGACGTTGGCGATCAGGAAGTCGAGCGCGTCGTACACGCCCGGTAGGTCTTCACCGGCAAAGCCGCCCTTCATGTAGGTGTAGGTGCCCATGCCCATGAACACGGCATCGTATTCGGCAAGCAGTTGTTCCATGGTGATGTCTTTGCCGATTTCGGTATTGAGGCGGAACTCGATACCCATGCCGGTGAACACTTCACGACGGTGACTCAGTACGGTTTTTTCCAGCTTGAACTCGGGAATGCCGAAGGTCAGCAGGCCGCCGATTTCAGGGTTCTTGTCGAACACCACCGGGGTCACACCGCCGCGCACCAACACGTCGGCGCAGCCCAGGCCGGCAGGACCGGCGCCGATGATGGCGACGCGCTTGCCGGTCGGCTTGACCTTGGACATGTCCGGGCGCCAGCCCATGGCGAACGCGGTGTCGGTGATGTACTTCTCCACCGAACCGATGGTCACCGCGCCGAAGCCGTCGTTGAGGGTACAGGCACCCTCGCACAGACGGTCCTGGGGACAAACCCTGCCGCAGACTTCCGGCAGGGTGTTGGTCTGGTGCGACAACTCGGCGGCAGCGAGGATGTTGCCCTCGGCCACGAGCTTGAGCCAGTTGGGAATGAAGTTGTGCACCGGGCACTTCCATTCGCAATACGGGTTACCGCACCCCAGGCAGCGGTGGGCCTGCTCGGCCGAGTGCTGGGGTTTGAAGGGTTCATAGATTTCCACGAACTCTTTCTTGCGTTGACGCAACAGTTTCTTCTTCGGATCTTCGCGCCCGACATCGATGAACTGGAAGTCGTTATTCAGACGTTCAGCCATGTTAAAACCTCATCAAACTCTTCAGGCGCATATCACTGCGGGTTGGCACGGATGCTGGAAAGCAACGATTTCAAGTTGGCAGCCTTGGGCTTGACCAACCAAAAACGACGCAGGTAGTCATCGAGGTTCTCGGCGAGGTTACGACCCCATTCGCTGCCGGTTTCCTCAACATACTCGTCCAGCACATGCTGCAAGTGGTTGCGGTAGGATTCCATGGCTTCGCCGCTGATGCGCTGGATCTCGACCAACTCGTGGTTGACCTTGTCGACGAAGGTGTTGTCCTGGTCGAGCACGTAGGCGAAACCGCCGGTCATGCCCGAACCGAAGTTGTAACCGGTCTTGCCCAATACGGCGACAAAGCCACCGGTCATGTACTCGCAGCAGTGATCGCCGGTGCCTTCCACCACGGTGTGGGCACCGGAGTTACGCACGGCGAAACGCTCACCGGCGGTACCAGCGGCGAACAGCTTGCCACCGGTGGCGCCGTACAAGCAGGTGTTGCCGATGATGGCACTGTCCTGGCTCTTGTAGACGCTGCCTTCAGGGGGAACGATCACCAGCTTGCCACCGGTCATGCCCTTGCCCACGTAGTCGTTGGCGTCGCCTTCGAGGTACATGTGCAGGCCGCCGGCGTTCCATACGCCGAAGCTCTGACCCGCAGTGCCCTTGAAGCGGAAGGTGATCGGCGCTTTCGCCATGCCCTGGTTGCCGTGCTTGCGCGCGATTTCGCCGGAGATGCGTGCACCGATGGAACGGTCGCAGTTGCAGATATCCAAAGCAAATTCGCCACCGCTGGCGTCATTGATCGAGGAACCGGCCATGTCGACCATTTTCTCGGCCAACAGGCCTTTATCGAACGGCGGGTTGCGCTCGACCTGGCAGAACTGTGGCTTGTCCGCCGGGATATGATCGCTGCCCAACAGCGGCGTCAGGTCCAGGTGCTGTTGCTTGGCGGTCTGGCCCTGGAGGATGTCCAGCAAGTCGGTACGCCCAATCAGCTCTTCCAGCGAGCGTACGCCCAGCTTGGCCAGCCACTCACGGGTTTCTTCGGCGACGTAGGTGAAGAAGTTCACCACCATGTCGACGGTGCCGATGTAGTGATCCTTGCGCAGCTTCTCGTTCTGAGTGGCGACGCCAGTAGCGCAGTTGTTCAGGTGGCAGATGCGCAGGTATTTGCAGCCCAGGGCGATCATCGGCGCGGTGCCGAAACCGAAGCTTTCGGCGCCGAGGATCGCGGCCTTGATGACGTCGAGGCCGGTTTTCAGGCCGCCGTCGGTCTGCACGCGAACCTTGCCGCGCAGGTCGTTGCCGCGCAGGGTCTGGTGGGTTTCGGCCAGGCCCAGTTCCCACGGCGCACCGGCGTACTTGATCGAGGTCAGCGGCGAAGCGCCGGTGCCGCCGTCGTAGCCGGAGATGGTGATCAGGTCGGCATAGGCCTTGGCGACGCCGGCGGCGATGGTGCCGACGCCGGCTTCCGCCACCAGTTTCACCGAGACCAGAGCCTGCGGGTTGACTTGTTTGAGGTCGAAAATGAGCTGCGACAAGTCTTCAATCGAGTAAATGTCATGGTGCGGCGGTGGCGAAATCAACGTCACACCCGGTACGGCGTAACGCAGCTTGGCGATCAGGCCATTGACCTTGCCGCCTGGCAGCTGGCCGCCTTCACCCGGCTTGGCGCCCTGGGCCACCTTGATCTGCAGCACTTCGGCGTTGACCAGGTATTCCGGAGTCACACCGAAACGACCGGTAGCAACCTGCTTGATTTTCGAGCTCTTGAGCGTGCCGTAGCGCGCCGGGTCTTCACCGCCTTCGCCGGAGTTGGAACGCGCGCCCAGGCGGTTCATCGCTTCGGCCAGGGCTTCGTGGGCCTCGGGCGACAGCGCTCCCAGGGAGATACCGGCGGAGTCAAAGCGCTTGAGGATCGATTCCAGCGGCTCGATTTCGCTGATGGCCAACGGCGTGTCCAGGGTTTTCACCTTGAACAGGTCGCGGATCATCGACACCGGGCGGTTATCCACCAGGCTCGTGTATTCCTTGAACTTGGCATAGTCGCCCTGCTGCACGGCGGCTTGCAGGGTGCTGACCACGTCCGGGTTGTAGGCGTGATATTCACCACCGTGCACGAACTTGAGCAGGCCGCCTTGCTGGATCGGCTTGCGCGCGCTCCAGGCTTCGGCCGCCAGGGCTTTCTGTTCGGCTTCGATATCGACGAAACGCGCGCCCTTGATGCGACTCGGCACGCCACGAAAGCTCAGCTCGCAGACTTCTTCGGACAGGCCGATGGCTTCGAACAATTGAGCGCCGCGGTAGGACGTGACGGTGGAGATACCCATCTTCGACAGGATCTTCAACAGGCCTTTGGTGATGCCTTTACGGTAGTTCTTGAACACTTCGTAGAGGTCGCCCAGCACTTCACCGGTACGAATCAGGTCGCCGAGCACTTCGTACGCGAGGAACGGATAGACCGCCGAGGCACCGAAGCCGATCAGCACCGCGAAGTGATGCGGGTCACGGGCGGTGGCGGTTTCCACGAGGATATTCGAATCGCAGCGCAGGCCTTTTTCAGTCAGGCGGTGATGCACCGCGCCCGTCGCCAGGGAGGCATGGATCGGCAGCTTGCCTGGGGCGATATGACGGTCGGTCAACACGATCTGGGTACGACCTGCGCGCACCGCTTCTTCGGCCTGGTCGGCGACGTTGCGCACAGCGGCTTCAAGGCCGAGGCTCTCGTCGTAGTTCAGGTCGATGATCTGGCGCTCGAAGCCTGGACGTTCCAGGGTCATCAACGAGCGCCACTTGGCCGGGGAAATGACCGGCGAGCTGAGGATCACCCGGGAAGCATGCTCCGGCGATTCCTGGAAAATGTTGCGCTCGGCACCGAGGCACACTTCCAGCGACATCACGATCGCTTCGCGCAGCGGATCGATCGGTGGGTTGGTCACCTGGGCGAACTGCTGGCGGAAGTAGTCGTACGGCGTGCGCACACGCTGGGACAGCACAGCCATCGGCGTGTCGTCGCCCATGGAGCCGACCGCTTCGTAGCCTTGCTCGCCGAGCGGGCGCAGCACCTGGTCGCGCTCTTCGAACGTGACCTGGTACATCTTCATGTATTGCTTGAGCTGATCGACGTCGTAGAAAGCCGACCCGTGGTCGTTGTCTTCCATGGTCGCCTGGATACGCAGGGCGTTCTTGCGCAGCCATTGCTTGTAGGGGTGACGGGACTTCAGGCGGTTGTCGATCGCGTCGGTGTCGAGGATCTGCCCGGTTTCGGTGTCCACGGCGAGAATCTGGCCAGGGCCTACGCGGCCTTTGGCTATCACGTCTTCGGGCTTGTAGTTCCACACGCCGATTTCCGAGGCGAGGGTAATGAAGCCGTTGGTGGTGGTGACCCAACGCGCCGGGCGCAGGCCGTTGCGGTCGAGCAGGCAGACGGCGTAGCGGCCGTCGGTCATGACCACGCCGGCCGGGCCGTCCCACGGCTCCATGTGCATCGAGTTGTATTCATAGAACGCGCGCAGATCCGGGTCCATGGTCTCGACGTTCTGCCACGCTGGCGGAATGATCATGCGCACGCCACGGAACAGGTCGATGCCGCCGGTGACCATCAGCTCGAGCATGTTGTCCATGCTGGAGGAGTCCGAACCCACGCGGTTGACCAGCGGGCCAAGCTCTTCCAGGTCCATCAGATCATTGGCGAACTTGGTGCGACGGGCCACGGCCCAGTTGCGGTTGCCGGTGATGGTGTTGATCTCGCCGTTGTGGGCGAGGAAGCGGAACGGCTGGGCCAGCGGCCATTTCGGCAGGGTGTTGGTGGAGAAGCGCTGGTGGAACACGCAGATCGCGGTTTGCAGGCGCTCATCGCTCAGGTCCGGATAGAAGGCGGTGAGGTCCGCCGGCATCATCAGGCCTTTATAAATGATGGTCTTGTGGGAAAAACTGCAGATGTAGTGGTCGGTGTCGGCGGCATTGAGCACCGACGAACGACGACGGGAGGTGAACAGCTTGATCGCCATGTCCTGGTCGCTCAGGCCGTCACCTGCGATGAACACTTGTTCGATCTGCGGCAGACGCTCCAGGGCCAGGCGGCCGAGTACGCTGGTATCGATAGGCACTTTGCGCCAGCCGACGAGTTGCAGGCCGGCGGCGGTGATCTCGCTGTTCATGTTCTCGCGAGCGGCTTCGGCTTTGGCCGGGTCCTGGTTGAAGAACACCATGCCCACGGCGTACTGCTTGGGCAGCTCGACTGCGAACTGCTCTTTGGCAACGGCGCGCAGGAACTGGTCGGGCTTTTGAATCAGCAAGCCGCAGCCGTCACCGGTCTTGCCGTCGGCGTTGATCCCACCGCGGTGGGTCATGCAGGTCAGGGCCTCGATGGCCGTTTGCAAAAGGGTATGACTGGGCTCGCCCTGCATGTGGGCTATCAGGCCGAAACCGCAGTTATCCTTGAATTCATCGGGTTGGTACAGACCTGCTTTCATAGACACTTTCTCACCAGGCTGCCTCTTATATCGAGGCAAATTTCTTTTTAATTCAACCGGTTACCTTCCACGCCGAACGTACGCCGGCTTAGCGGGGGCAAAAGGGAGGTCATTGTACACACCGCCACAGACGCTCACAAATTTAGCGACGAAATGTCGCAAATCTATGTCGCATTTATGAAAGGTTTAAAGCGATATGCTGTGCTAGTCAAAACTTTTTTAATTCTGACCGCTACGACTCAAAAGCTACTGTGACGCAGACACCACAAAGCGCGCGGCTTCCGGGAAGCTGCACGCCATGCGATTTTTTTGAGGTGCCGGGAGGGCGGCCTGGGTAAGGCCGCCGGATCTTCAGCGAGTTGTGGCCAGTTCTTGTTGAACGCTGGCAACAGTGCGAGGCCAAGGTTTACCAGCCTGAACCTTCGCTGGCAAGGCCTTGATGGCGGAATCGGCTGCGGCGCGGCTTGGGAAGCTGCCGTAGGTGATCACGTAGAGAGGCTTGCCGTTGAGCACTTTCTTGAAATAACGGTACTGGCCGCCCTGCTCTTTGACGAACGCCTGGGCGTTGGCCTCGGAGCTGGTGCCGAGGATCTGCACCACGAAGTTGCCGGTGGGCTGGCTGCTGTACCAGCTGCTGCCGGCGGCCCCGGCCTTGGCAACGGTGGCGGCAGGTTTTTCAGCAGGCTTGGCCGCTGGCGCTGGAGCGGGCTTGGCGACCGGCGCAGGCTTGGCTGTGGCAACCGTCGGCGCGGGGGTCGGCTTGGCAACTGGCGCAACGGGTGCAGCCGGAGCCGCCGGAGCCGCTGGCGTACCGGCAGGGACGCCCGTAGGTGGCGCGGTGGTGGTCACGGTCGGCGGCGTCGCGCTGGAACCTTCCACCGGTACGCCATCGTCGCCTTCGGAGATGCCACCGGCTTCTTCAGCCAGCGGGCCGCGCATGACAGGTTGGCCGACCATCGGCAGGTTGGTCGGTTGGCCGGAATTGGCGAATTCGACATTTGGCGTGGGCTTGCCCAGTGGCAACTGCGCCTGTTCGGTTGGCGCGCCGGCGGTGGCCGGGGCCTTGCTGCGACCTGGAATCAACCAGGCGGCGGCAACAGCGACCACGACAACGGCGGAAATAGCCAATACGTGCTTCTTAGGCATAGTAAACCCCATCTTTGGACGCTTGACCGCGGAGCGGCTGGCAATCATGGCTTCGATCAATGCATCGCGGGCAACCTGATTGATGTTGCCAGGCCAGCCATCGGAGCTTTCGTGAATATCAGAGATCTGCGCAGCGGAGAAAAGTTCGATACCCGCCCCTGCGCCTTCGAGGCGCTGAGCCAGGTATTCACGCGTCTCTTCTTCTTCGTACGGCTGCAATTCGATAACGTGGAACAGCTCTTGATCACCGCTGATCTGTTCCAGATCGGCGATCAGCGACGACTCACCAAACAGGAACACATGGGGACGACCTTCGGGCGTACCCGCCGCCAGCGCCAACAGCGCTTCGAGGGCGGATTCCTCGAGTTGCTCGGCGTCATCCACCAGCAGATAGACTTCCTGGCCGGTCAGGCCCAGTTGCACCACCTGCTTGAGAATCGCGTTCGGCTCAGCGTTGGCGACGTCCAACGCCTGCGCCACCTGGCGCAATACACCGGCCGCATCACCGGCGCCACGGGCCGAAACAACCACGCTCTGCACCGATTGCTTGTTGGTACTGGCCACCAGCGCCTGGCGCAGCAAGGTTTTGCCGCTGCCCAACGGCCCCGTGACCACCAGCAGCAACTGGCTGTAGCGCGCGAGATGGTGCAATTGCCCCAGTACCGGCTTGCGCTGGGCAGGGAAGAATTTGAAACCAGGCACCCGCGCAGCGAACGGGTCGTGGCTCAGGTGGTAATGGCCGAGGAACGCCTCGTCGGCATGCAAACTAGTCATCGGGATCTTATTAACCTTTAAGCTGGGCCAGGGCGCGGTAATCCGCTCCCAGCGTGGCCTGTAAAATCTCTTTCGGATAATCGTCGGTCACCACCGCTTCGCCCATGTGGCGCAACAGCACCAGCCGCAGTCGACCGTCGATCACTTTCTTGTCTATCGCCATGTGCTCCAGGAAATCCGCCTCGGTCATTTCAGACGGCGGAATCACCGGCAAACCGGCGCGCAGGAACAGACGGATACCTCGGTCACGCTCCTGGGCGCTGATCCAGCCCAGGCGCTGCGACATCTCCAATGCCATCACGGTGCCAGTCGCTACGGCCTCCCCATGCAGCCACACACCATAGCCCATGTGCGTTTCGATCGCATGGCCGAAGGTGTGGCCCAGGTTCAGGGTAGCCCGTACACCGGACTCCCGTTCGTCGGCATTCACCACCAGCGCCTTGGCCGCGCAGGAGCGGGAAATCGCTTCGGTGAGCGCCACCTGATCGAGGGCGCGCAGGGCGTCCATGTGTTCTTCCAGCCAGGTCAGGAAGGGCTCGTCGCAGATCAGCCCGTACTTGATGACTTCCGCCAGGCCCGCCGACAGCTCGCGGGGTGGCAGGGTGTTGAGGGTTGCGGTGTCGATCAGCACGGCCTGCGGCTGATAGAACGCGCCGACCATATTCTTGCCCAGCGGGTGGTTGATACCGGTCTTGCCGCCCACCGACGAGTCGACCTGGGACAGCAGCGTGGTCGGCACCTGGATAAAGTCCACGCCACGCTGGTAACAGGCGGCCGCAAAACCGGCCATGTCGCCGATCACACCGCCGCCCAGGGCGACCACGGTGGTGCGGCGGTCATGCCGTGCGCTCAGCAGGCCATCGAAGATCAGTTGCAGGGTTTCCCAGTTCTTGTGGGCTTCGCCGTCGGGCAGGATCACAGAGATCACCGAGTATGCCGCCAGGCTGCGGCTCAGACGCTCGAGATACAGCGGCGCCACCGTTTCGTTGGAGATGATCGCCACTTGCCGACCGGCAATATGCGGTGCGAGCAGCTCGGGCTGGTCCAACAGGCCTTCGCCAATATGGATCGGGTAGCTGCGCTCGCCTAGATCGACCTTAAGTGTCTGCATGTGTCCCCGCGTTGAAGATATTTTGACAACCGGTAACGCCTGGATCAGACGTTGCCTGATGGCTCTGCGCCATACCCCGCGAGGTCATGGCGCGCCGCCGAGAATAGCGCATTTGCGGCCAGGCTTTAACGGGGTGGTAGCCGCTGCAGGCGCTCAAGAATGTCGAGCACCACCATTCGAGGCGGCCGTTCATCGGTTTCCACCACCAGATCGGCGATTTCCCGATACAGCGGATCGCGCAGCGCAAGCAGGTCCCGCAGGGTTTTTTCCGGGTTGGCCGTGCGCAGCAGCGGGCGATTGCGATCACGGGCGGTGCGGCCCACCTGTTGCTCGACCGAGGCATGCAGGTACACCACCCGACCGCCGGCATACAGGGCGCGACGATTTTCATCGCGCATCACCGCGCCACCACCGGTGGCCAATACCACGCCGTCGCAGCCGCACAGCTCGGCAATCATTGCCTGCTCGCGGTCACGAAAGCCCAGTTCGCCTTCCTTATCGAAGATCCATGGGATATTGGCACCCGTGCGCAATTCAATTTCCTTGTCGGAATCTTTGAACGGCAGGCGCAGCTCTTTGGCCAGCAAACGGCCGATGGTGCTTTTTCCAGCCCCCATCGGCCCTACAAGAATCAAATTTCGCACAGAATCAACGACTCACAGCAATCGCCTGGTTATTCATGATACGCGGAGTCAGGAATACCAGCAGCTCGGATTTTTTCTCTGCCCGCACATCGCGCCGGAAAAGGCGGCCAAGATACGGCACATCGCCTAAAAATGGCACTTTATCTACCACTTTGCTTTGGGTATTGGAGAAAACCCCGCCGATGACAATGGTCTCGCCATCCTTGACCAGGACCTTGGCGTTGACCTCGTTTTTCTTGATCGGCGGAACGTCGTTGAGTTTGTTCAAATAGTCGGGCTCGTCCTTGGTGACTTTGACCACCATGATCACATGATCATCGGGAGTGATCTGCGGCGTGACCTCCAATGACAGCGAGGCTTCTTTGAACGACACCGAGGTAGCGCCCTGGGACGTGGATTCCTGGTAGGGAATCTCGGTGCCCTTGAGGATACGGGCGGTTTCCTTGTCCGAGGTGACGACCTTTGGCTGTGAGACGATTTCGCCGTTGCCGGACTTTTCCATGGCGGTCAGCTCAAGGTCCAGCAGCAGGTTGTCGGTGATAAAGGCGAGCCCGAGGCCGGAGGTGCCGGTCAGCGACCCCAGGTCGACAAAGGGTGAACTGGGTGAGTTCTGCGGTGACTGCGCGCCCTCCGCCGAGGGTTTGGGGGCACCGCCGGCGCTCCAATTGCCGCGATTGAGCCGCCCGCCCCAACGCGCACCCAGGCTTTTGTCGTAATCGACGTTGGCCTCGACAATGCGCGCCTCGATCATCACCTGGCGCACCGGAACGTCCAACTGCGCTACGATTCGCCGCAGTTCCTCCAGCCGCTCTGCGGTCTGGTAGGCGATGATATTGTTGGTGCGGTCGTCCACCGATACCGAGCCGCGCTCGTCGGTAGTGCCTTCAAAGCCGGTTACCGACTGGAACAGTTTGGCCAGGTCCGCTGCCTTGGCATAGTTGACCTGCAGCAACTCCCGGCGTAACGGCGCCAGATCGGCCATCTGCTTGTGCGCTTCGAGCGTCAGCAACTCGCGAGCGGCCAACTCATCGGCCGGGGCAACCAGCAATACGCCGGCCTTCACCCGCTTGTCCAAACCCTTGGCTTGCAGCACGAGGTCCAGGGCATGGTCCCAGGGCACCTCCTTGAGCCGCAGGGTGATTGAACCCTGCACCTCGTCACCGGCCACCAGATTGAGGCCTGCGACGTCGGCGATTTGCTGCAAAGCCGCGCGCAAATCGATGTTTTGGAAATTCAGGTTCAGTTTGTCGCCCGTGTAGCCGACCGACGATGAGCTTGCAGGAGGCGGCAGGTGGATCAGGTCGAGACGATTGGGTACAGCGGTAGCCATCGGAGCCGTGAACGCTATCCATAGCGCCACACCGAAGGACGATAAAATCCTTTTCATTTTTTAATTCCGTTATGAGTTGACGTTCAGAACCAGGGTTCGCGGGCGCTCCAGCCAGAGGCCCCGTTCATCGGGAAAGCGTTCGACCAGTTCGACATGACCGTCCTGGATGGACATGACCTGGCCGTGATCCGGCCCGAGGTAGTCACCGACCGCCAGCCGATGCACTGTTGACCCGGCGCGCAACAACGCGAAGGTCTGTCCACCGCCCGACAGCGTACCGACCATGTGGAACTGGTCGATTGCAATGCTCTCCAGCAGCCCGCGGGGTCGAGCGAGATCCGGAGCCAGGGCCGGTCGCCCAGGCGTGTAAGCCGGCTGCAAGGCAGGGCGTTGAAACGGGTCGCGCAGGGAGGTTGCGTCATAAACAAAGCGCGGGGCCGGAACGACTGCCTGGGGCGACTTGCGCACCTGGGACACACTTCGATAGGCCTTGGCCAGCAGGTCAAGACGTAACAAGGCCCCCTCAGGGCGCAATGCCACGTCATGCACCGTGACGATGCGCGGCAACCCACCCAGGGCACTGACGAACGCCGCCAGGTCGTGATACGCCCCGGTGATGCCAATCTGTAAGGGCTGCTCGATAAGGAACGGCTGCGACGCTTCATCCAGTACCGCAACGGCCTCGACCCATACGCCTTTGGCAACCGCCAGCCGAGCGATATCTTCAAGCAAGGCCGGCACTGCAAACTCGCCGGACAACTGGCCTTGAAGGCCCGCGACAGCCTCTTCCATCACCCTGACCTGCTCGGTGTACACCTCAAGCTGGGCGGCCAAACCGGCGTTTTCTTCAAGCTGCCTCTGCAGCGCCTGTTCCCGCGCCTGGAACCCGTGCAATCGCTCCCGCGAAGGCCCCAGGTACAACAGCTCGCCTATCAACAACACCACGCCGGCCAGCGCGCAGCCAAGCAGGACCCTTGCAGGCCAGGGCCATTTTGCAGCGTTGTAGGAAAGTGCGGAAAAGTCGAGCCTGGGCAGGCTCATGGTTGCGCCTCGATGGTTTCCCCCTGGCGCACCATCAGTTGAAACTCATGATCGCCGCGCGCTCCCTCTGCACGCACACGCTCGAGCCGCGCGGAGTGGCCGCCTTGCGACGCCTCCAACCGACGCATCAACTGGGCGATATCCTGGTTGCTGTCCGCGCTGCCGCGGATGCTGAGCGTGTCGCCGCTCGCCACTACTTCATGCAGATGAACGCCATCGGGCATCGCGCGCGCCAACTGGTCGAACAGCCGGGCGCCGGAAGAGCGGGCGTCGTGCAGGTCCTGTACAACCTTCATGCGCTGCGCCAATTGCTGGCTGCGCTCCTGCAGGTCGTCGATGGTCTTGATCCGTGAGTCATGCACGGCGACATCCCCGTCCAGGCGGATATTGCGGGTTACCTGGCGGTCGATCGCCTGATCGATCACTTGATCGGCCAGCCACACTGCCGCGAGCGCCAGGCAGGCAAACGCCAGCAACAACACCAGGAAGTATTTGCGGCGCCGCTCCGCCAGCGCCCGGCGCCAGGGCAAAAGATTGATTCGTGTCATCCAGCGAAACTCCTCAGGGCCAACCCGCAAGCCACTCCCATCCCGTGGGCATCGGCGGCCCATTGTGCGCCATCGACTCGATGACCCGGCGTGAAGCTGGCAAAATCCTGACGGCAAGCGCGCTCCAATGCAAATGCTTCGACATCCACCACCCTTGTCACCAGCCCGGCCAGGCCCAAGACCGCCTCGCGGACCTCGACCTGCTCACGCAGGCATGCCGCCAGCAACACTTCGACCCGCCCCGCTTCCTGGGGTGACGGGCCGCGCACCTGAAAATCGATGGCGACCTCGTCCAATGGATAAGGAATGTACTGGTCGGCCTCCATTTGTATCTGCCAGGTCATTTCCTCGTCGCCCAGGCCCGCGTCCAGTTCGATCACTTGGGTAATGACCGAAGGGCCGGAGACCGCCACGGCCGCCTGCCTGGCACAACCGTGCAGCCGGGATAACGCCTGGTGCAACGCCCGCCCCACGCCTTCGAGGTCGAGCAATGTGCCATCGACCACCGCATGCGCCGGCAATACCTGGGTGACATATCCCTGAATACTGAAACCCTGCGCCGAACGGCCCAGTTCGACCAGCTTGATCCCCTGGTCATTGATATCAACGCCGAGGGCGACGTCGAGTTTGCGCCTGAAAAATCCGTTTTTCATAAAACTCCCTAAAGCTTTGCCTGTCTTACCGCCTGATTGCCGCCGGGCAGCGTGCATTCGGTCGCCTCGTTTAAGCCGCGTGAATGACGCCCGAAAGCGAAAATGCTTTAATGCCCAGCGTTTTTTCCCGCTTTTTCTCTGCTGCCCGGGTCGATCCATCGTTTGCCATGCATGCCCCGACGCATAACTCTTTCTTTTCTCTGGAAATCCAAAAGCCTTGATTCGTCTGCTGAAGTTTTTCGGGTACTCCATTGTCGCGATCGTTTGCGGGCTGCTGCTCGTACTCAGCGGGGCCTACCTCTACCTTAGTCCGGGTTTGCCCTCCGTAGAGGCTCTCAGAAGTATCCAGTTGCAGATTCCTTTGCGGGTCTACAGCAGCGATGAAAAACTGATCGCGGAGTTCGGCGAAATGCGCCGCACCCCGATCCGTTTCGCCGACATTCCGCCCAATTTCATCAACGCATTGCTGTCGGCAGAAGACGATAATTTCGCCAATCACTACGGTGTCGACCCCGGCAGCCTGGTGCGAGCCGCCACGCAGTTGGTAAAAAGCGGACACATTCAGTCCGGCGGCAGCACCATCACCATGCAGGTGGCGAAGAATTTCTTCCTCACCAGCGAGCGCAGTTTTTCGCGTAAAGCCACCGAGATCCTGCTGGCGCTGCAAATCGAACGTCAGTTGACCAAGGACGAAATTCTCGAGCTGTACGTCAACAAGATTTACCTGGGCAACCGCGCCTACGGCATCGAGGCGGCGTCCCAGGTGTACTACGGCAAGTCGATTCGTGATGCCAGCCTGGCGCAGATGGCGATGATCGCCGGCCTGCCCAAGGCGCCGTCGCGCTTCAACCCCTTGGCCAACCCGGCGCGCAGCAAAGAACGTCGCGATTGGATCCTGGGGCGCATGTACAAGCTCGGCAAAATCGACCAGGCAGCTTACGAAAGCGCCGTGGCCGAACCGTTGAACGCCAGCTATCACGTGCCGACGCCGGAAGTGAACGCGCCGTATATCGCCGAAATGGCGCGCGCCGAGATGGTCGGCCGGTATGGCAGCGAGGCCTACACCGAAGGTTTCCGCGTCACCACCACCGTGCCAAGCAACTTGCAGGAAATTGCCAACAATTCACTGCACGAGGGCCTGATCACCTATGACCAGCGCCACGGTTATCGCGGCCCTGAATCGCGTCTGCCGGGCAAGACTCTGAGCGCCTGGACCACCGAGCTGAGCAAACAACGCGCGATCAGCGGCCTGGAACCGGCCATCGTCACCCAGGTGAAGAAAGACGGCGTGCAAGTACTGACCCGTACCGGCGAAGCGCATGTGGCGTGGGACAGCATGAAATGGGCGCGCCCTTTCCTGAACACCAACAGCATGGGCCCCATGCCCAAGCAGCCGTCCGATGTGGCACAGGTGGGTGATTTGATCCGCGTGCAACGCCAGCCGGATGACAGCCTGAAATTCAGCCAGGTACCGGTCGCCCAGGGCGCTCTGGTATCCCTCGACCCACAAAATGGTGCGATCCGTGCCCTGGTCGGCGGCTTCGCCTTCGAGCAGAGCAACTACAACCGCGCCATCCAGGCCAAGCGCCAGCCGGGCTCGAGCTTCAAGCCATTCGTCTACAGCGCCGCACTGGATAACGGCTATACCGCCGCCAGCCTGGTCAACGACGCACCGATCGTGTTCGTCGATGAGTACCTGGACAAGGTCTGGCGCCCGAAGAACGATACCAACACCTTCCTCGGCCCAATCCGCATCCGCGAGGCTTTGTACAAGTCGCGCAACCTGGTGTCGATCCGCCTGCTGCAGGCGATGGGCGTGGGCAAGACCATCGACTACATGACCCGCTTCGGCTTCGCCAAGTCCGACCTGCCGCCAAACCTGTCCCTGGCCCTGGGTACCGCGACCCTCACGCCAATGGAAATTGCAACCGGCTGGAGCACCTTTGCCAACGGCGGCTACAAGATCTCGCCGTACCTGATCGACAAGATCGAAAGCCGTAATGGCGACACGCTGTTCACCGCCAACCCGCCACGGGTACCCGGCGATGTGGTCAATGGCGTAGCGGCAGCCGATGGTCTCGCCGCGCCGAGCAACGGCGGTATCACCATCGAGTCGACGCCAGGCACGCCTGCCGCAAACGCCCCCGCACCGACCGAGCCGCAGGCACCGGCGGTGGCCGAGCGCATCGTGGATGGCCGCACCACCTACATCCTCAACAGCATCCTGCAAGACGTGATCAAGAAGGGTACCGGCCGGCGTGCACTGGCCCTTGGCCGTGCGGACATCGCCGGCAAGACCGGTACCACCAACGAATCCAAGGATGCTTGGTTCTCCGGCTACAACGGCGATTACGTGACGACCGTATGGACCGGTTACGACCAGCCGGAAAGCCTGGGCCGTCGCGAATTCGGTGGCACCGTCGCGCTGCCAATCTGGATGAGTTACATGGGCGCGGCCTTGAAGGACAAGCCGCTGCACACCCAGCCGGAGCCGGAAGGCATTCTCAGCCTGCGCATCGACCCGGTAAGTGGCCGGGCGGCTTCGCCAAGCACGCCGAACGCGTACTTCGAACTGTTCAAGAGCGAAGACACGCCGCCGTCGGTCAACGAGCTGGGCAACGGGGTTGCGCCGGGCAGCCCGCTGCCGGCGGACGAAGGCGCACCGATTGATCTCTTCTAGAGAGCGGCAAGCTGTCGGCGACAAGCGGCAAGAAAAGAGCTGCGATGGCCGCTCTTAAACTTGCAGCTTGAAACTTCCCCATAAAAAAACCCCGGCTCAGAGCCGGGGTTTTTTATGGGGCTGCGGTTAGCCGTTGAACACATCATCCACGCTTTTGAGCGGGTAGTTCTTCGGATACGGCAGGGTCGCCACACCGGTCTCGATTGCAGCCTTGGCCACAGCATCGGAGATCAGGGTGATCAGGCGCTTATCCATTGGTTTCGGAATGATGTACTCACGACCGAATTCCAGCTTGGCGCCACCGTAGGCGTCGCATACGTCCTGCGGCACCGGCAGTTTGGCCAGTTCACGCAAGGCGTTGGCGGCCGCTACCTTCATCTCTTCGTTGATGCGCTTGGCGCGGACGTCCAGGGCACCCCGGAAGATGAACGGGAAACCCAGCACGTTGTTGACTTGGTTCGGGTAGTCCGAACGGCCGGTGGCCATGATCACGTCGCTGCGGGTGGCGTGTGCCAGCTCCGGCGAGATTTCCGGGTCTGGGTTGGAGCAGGCGAACACGATCGGGTTCGGTGCCATCGACTTCAGGCCTTCGGCGCTCAGCAGGTTCGGGCCGGACAGGCCGACGAACACGTCGGCACCGTTGAGGGCATCAGCCAGTGTGCGCTTGGAGGACGGGTGGGCGAACATCGCCTTGTACTGGTTCAGGTCGGTACGCTCGGACTGGATCACGCCCTTGCTGTCGACCATGTAGATGTTTTCCAGCTTGGCGCCCATGCTGATGATCAGCTTCATGCAGGAAATAGCTGCGGCACCTGCGCCCAGGCAGACGATTTTCGCCTCGCCCAGGGTTTTGCCGGCGATTTCCAGGGCGTTGATCATACCGGCCGCGGTAACGATTGCGGTGCCGTGCTGGTCATCGTGGAATACCGGGATGTCGCACTGCTCGATCAGAGCCTTTTCGATCTCGAAGCACTCAGGTGCCTTGATGTCTTCCAGGTTGATGCCACCGAAGGTGATGGAAATGCGCTTGACGGTGTCGATGAAAGCCTGCGGGCTTTCGGAGTCGACTTCGATGTCGAAAACGTCGATGCCAGCAAAGCGCTTGAACAGCACGCCCTTGCCTTCCATGACCGGCTTGGAAGCCAATGGGCCGAGGTTACCCAGACCCAGGATCGCGGTGCCATCAGAAATCACTGCAACCAGGTTGCCCTTGCCGGTGTACTTGTAAGCCAGCTCGGGGTCGCGGGCGATTTCACGTACGGGCTCGGCAACGCCAGGGCTGTAGGCCAGCGCCAGATCACGGGCGGTGGCAGTGGCTTTGGTGAGCTCTACACTCAGCTTTCCTGGACGAGGATTGGCATGATATTCGAGAGCGGCAGTTTTCAAATCAGACATATCGGCATTCCGCTTTTACTGTTGGTCGACGGACCGCCGAGGATACGCGTGTCGTAAAGCCCCTACAAGACTGGTCAGTCACAGGTGTCAAGGCCCCGCAGCGGCGTACTTTAGTCTAAAGCCACGGGATACAAGGGCTTGACTGTTCACAATCAGCTTAAAAAATGTCTACAATTATTTTTATTATTGGGCCAATCTGAGCATGCTGGAATCGGTGAGCGGCATCAGCCAGCGCGCCTGAGCGTTTTTCAGCCCGCCGCGCCTGGAGCGGTCCTGCACCCAACCTCGCGCCTCAATTGTCTTGCCTTGCAGACCATTCAGCCCGGCGCTATCGAATAGGCGGACCCGATCAGGTGCAATACGTAATACCAGCGCCCCCTGCACTTCAATCCAGACTCCGCCGCGATTGCGTTCGACCTTGCTGACCCGGCCACTGACCAGGGCAAAGCCCGATTGCCTGAGTTGCGCCACCGGCTGCAGCGGCGATTGGCGCCATAGCCCCAGCCGCGCCTGGCGCGCAGCGTTTTCAGCCGCCTGCTGGCAGGCAACGAGGTCGACGTTTGGCGCAACGCCCACCTGCAAGCCCAGGCCTTCGCTGAGCAATTGCGCCTCCAGGTTCTCGCCGTCGGCGCCGTAGAGATGCGCCAGGGTTCGCCCATAGCGATCTTTGCCCTCGCGGCCCTGCACCAGCCCCACACGCCCCTCGCTGGCCTCTACCAAAGCCTGCAAGCGTTGACGGGCGGCGACCGCAAACGGTTCGTCAGCGCGCCCCTTCTTGCCGGTTTCCGGTGCGTTCACGCCGATCATCCGCACGCTGCGGCCGTCTTTGAGGCGCACGGTATCGCCATCCACCACGCGCTGTACTTGTACATGCGCCACCGAAGCCGGCGCTGGGCAGAACGCCTGGGCCTGGGCGGCAGCGCAGCAAATCGCAGGCACAAAAAAGGCGCCCGCAAGGGACGCCTTTTTCAACAGCTGGTAAAAGCCCATAAGGCTTTTTGGCCTTACTCTGCTGGAGTAGCAGCAGGCTTCTTGCCGAAAGCACCAAAGCGATCTGCGAAGCGCTGTACACGGCCGCCGGTGTCCAGAGTTTTCTGCTTACCGGTGTAGAACGGGTGGCACGCATTGCATACGTCAGTACCCAGTGGCTTGCCCAGGGTCGAACGGGTATGGAACGCGTTGCCGCAGCTGCAGGTAACTGCGATTTCTTCGTACGCTGGATGGATATCGGCTTTCATGGCACTTCCTCGGGCTAGCGTGCCGCCACTCGACACTATTGTCGAATACCGCACGTAATTAGGCCGCGAATTCTACCAGACCTTTTTAAACGCGCAAGCGGCGGTAATGGCTGAAAACTCCCTTTCATCAGAAAAAAGCCGCGATTCATTAGCCCTAATGGGACCGCAGTGTTCTGACGACCCGATTCCAATATCAGAGACGGGACACCCCCACCGCCGGTCTGCTAGGCTCCCGCCCTTGCGCCACCGCCTGCCTTTTTATAGATGAGACTCCCCGCGTGCCCGACGCCATTTTGCGCCTAGCCCTGCCCTCGCCCCTGCGCCGTCTGTTCGATTACCGCGCCCCGGACGGCGTGTCGCGTGCGCAGTTAGAGCCAGGCATGCGCGTGCGCGTGCCGTTCGGGCGCAGGGAGATGATCGGCATCCTGGTGGAAGTCAGCGACCACAGCGAAGTGCCCGCCGAGAAGCTCAAGCCGGCCATCGCCATTCTCGACGCCACTGCGCCACTGCCGCCCGCGCTGTTCAAGCTGTGCCTGTGGACCGCGCAGTATTACCAGCACAGCCTGGGCGACACCTTGAGCTGGGCGCTGCCGGTGCTGCTGCGCCAGGGCGAACTGGCCGAAGCGCGCCAGGATCGCTTCTGGTCGATGGCGCCCGACGCACGCCTCGACGACCCGCGCATCGCCCGCGCCCCGCGCCAGCGCGAAGCATTGGCCACCCTGGCGCAGCATCCACACGGCGTCGCCCATCAGCTTTTGAGCAAGCTGATGCTGAGCAAGGACAGCCTCGACCTGTTGCTCGCCAAAGGCCTGGTGCAGGTGGAAATTCGCAAGCACGCCCCCGAGCCGCGCCATGAACACTGGCTGGCCCAGCCGGAGCTGCCGCTGAACCCCGAACAGCGCGCCGCGTATGAAGCGATCCGCGCCGGGTTCGACAGTTTCCACGCGTTCCTGCTGGCCGGGGTCACCGGCAGCGGCAAAACCGAAGTCTATTTGCAGCTGATCCGCGAAACCCTGCAAGCCGGCAAACAGGCGCTGGTGCTGATCCCCGAGATCAACCTCGGTCCGCAGACCCTGGCGCGTTTCGAACAGCGCTTCAACGCCCGCATCGCCCTGGTGCACTCGGCGGTCAACGACCGTGAGCGCCTGGAGTCTTGGCTGGCTGCGCGGGACGGCGAAGCCGACATTATTATCGGCACCCGCTCGGCGCTGTTCACCCCGATGAAAAACCCGGGGCTGATCATCATCGACGAAGAACACGACGGCTCGTACAAACAGCAGGAAGGCCTGCGCTACCACGCCCGCGACCTGGCACTGGTGCGCGCGCGCCAGGAAGACATCCCGATTGTGCTGGGTTCGGCGACGCCTTCCCTGGAAAGCCTGCATAACGCCTACACCGGTCGTTATGGCCTGCTACGCCTGAATGAGCGCGCAGGGGGCGCCAAGCAACCGCGCTTCCTACGCCTGGATGTAAAAAGCCGGCCGCTGGACAGCGGTATTTCCGGCCCGATGCAGCAAGCCATCGGCCAGACGCTGGCGGCCGGCCAGCAAGTCCTGGTGTTCCTTAACCGACGCGGTTTTGCGCCGACGCTGTTGTGCCATGACTGCGGCTGGATGTCCGAATGCGAGCGCTGCGATGCGCGCATGACCGTGCACCAGCGCTACGGCGAACTGCGCTGCCACCACTGCGGCCATGTGGAGCCTGTGCCGCGCCACTGCCCACAATGCGGCAAGGTCGACCTGCGCCCGGTCGGGGCCGGCACCGAGCGCGCCGAAGAGCGCCTGGGCATTCTGTTCCCGGATTACCCGGTGCTGCGGGTGGACCGCGACAGCACGTCGCGCAAAGACGCGATGAACCAATTGTTCGCCACCATCCAGAAGGGCCAACCGTGCATTCTGGTCGGCACGCAGATGCTTGCCAAAGGGCATCACTTCCCACGGGTGACCCTGGTGTCGATTTTGGACGCCGACGGTGGTTTATTCTCCGGTGACTTCCGCGCCAGCGAGCGCATGGCGCAGCTGATCGTGCAGGTCGCCGGCCGCGCCGGGCGGGCCGAGGAGCCGGGACGAGTGATTATCCAGACGCACCTGGCCGACCACCCGCTGCTGATTCAACTGACCGAGCAAGGTTACTTTGCCTTTGCCGAGCAGGCGTTAAGCGAGCGCCGCGCCGCCGGGCTGCCGCCGTTTGCGCACTTGGCGCTGCTGCGCGCCGAGGCGCATAAACCGGGCCAGGCCGAAAGCTTTCTCGACGAAGCCTGCAGCGCCGCCGAACGTTTGCTTGCAGAGCTGGGTCTGAGCGGCATCGAGTTGCTCGGCCCCGTGCCGGCGCCCATGGAACGCCGCGCCGGGCGGTATCGCGCTCAGCTACTCTTGCAGGCAACGTCCCGCGCCCCGCTGCATCGGTTATTAAGTAGCTGGTTGCTTGCTCTGGAGCAAATGCCCAGCGGCCGCCAAGTGCGATGGTCGCTGGATGTAGACCCGGTCGATCTGTACTGAATGCCCCTGTGGTGAGGGAGCTTGCTCCCGCTGGGCTGCGCAGCGGCCCCAAGTTTTCGGGAGCGCTTCGCACTCCAGGGAGCAAGCTCCCTCGCCACAGGTTAATCGTCTATAGAGGTCCGACGAAGGTTGGCAAGCCCGCCCTCGCCACGGATAATGCCCAGTTTTTCCACCTGCGCATCGCGCGCCGCCGCTTGCGGTTGAAAGAGAACACCATGAAAGACACCATTCGCCAGCTGATCCAACAAGCCCTCACCCAACTCGTCCACGAAGGTGTGTTGCCTGAAGGCCTGTCGCCGGCGATCCAGGTGGAGAACACCCGCGACAAGACCCACGGCGACTTCGCCAGCAACATCGCGATGATGCTGTCCAAACCTGCGGGCATGAAACCCCGCGATCTGGCGGAAAAAATCATCGCCGCACTGCCGGCCGACGCCAGTGTCACCAAGGCCGAAATCGCCGGCCCGGGCTTTATCAACTTCTTCCAGAACACCCAGGCCCTCGCCTCGCGCCTGGATGCCGCCCTGGCCGATGCCAGGATCGGCGTGCGCAAGGCCGGCCCGGTGGAACGCGTGACCATCGACCTGTCGGCACCGAACCTGGCCAAGGAGATGCACGTCGGCCACCTGCGCTCGACCATCATCGGCGACGCCGTGGCGCGGGTACTCGAATTTCTCGGCGACACCGTGATCCGTCAGAACCACGTGGGCGACTGGGGCACCCAGTTCGGCATGCTGATGGCCTACCTGCAGGAAAACCCGATCACCAGCAACGAACTGGCAGACCTGGAAAACTTCTACCGCGCCGCCAAGAAGCGCTTTGACGAATCCGAAGAATTCGCTGACCGTGCGCGCGGCCTGGTGGTCAAGCTGCAAGCGGGCGATAAGGAATGCCTGGAGCTGTGGGGTCGCTTCCGCGATATCTCACTGTCCCATTGCCAGGAAATCTACGAGCTGCTCAACGTCAAGCTGACCATGGCCGACGTGATGGGCGAAAGCGCCTACAACGACGACCTGATCAACGTGGTCAACGACCTCAAGGCCGCGGGCCTGCTGGTCGAGAGCAACGGTGCGCAGTGCGTGTTCCTTGAAGAATTCAAAACCGCCGATGGCGAGCCGCTGCCGGTGATCATCGTCAAGGCCGATGGCGGCTATCTCTACGCCACCACCGACCTGGCCGCCGTGCGCTACCGCAGCGGCGTGCTCAAGGCCGATCGCGCGCTGTATTTCGTCGACCAGCGCCAGGCCCTGCACTTCCAACAGGTGTTCGAAGTGGCGCGCCGCGCGGGCTTCGTCACCCACCCGATGCACATGGAACACATGGGCTTCGGCACCATGAACGGCGCCGATGGCCGCCCGTTCAAGACCCGCGATGGCGGCACCGTGAAGCTGATCGACCTGCTGACCGAAGCCCAGGAGCGCGCCTACAGCCTGGTGAAGGAAAAGAACCCGGAACTGGCCGAGGCCGACCTGCGCAATATCGCCCGAGTGGTAGGCATTGGCGCGGTGAAATACGCCGACCTGTCCAAGCACCGCACCAGCGACTACAGCTTCAACTTCGACCTGATGCTCAACTTCGAAGGCAACACCGCGCCGTATCTGCTGTACGCCTATACCCGCGTGGCCGGTGTGTTCCGCAAACTGGGCAAGGACTTCAGCGCAGTCGAAGGCCAGATCGTACTGGACGCGCCGCATGAGCAGGAACTGGCCGCCAAGCTCGCGCAATTCGGCGAAGTGCTCAACAGCGTCGGCGAAAAAGGCACGCCGCATATCCTCTGCACCTACCTGTACGAAGTGGCGGGCCTGTTCTCCAGCTTCTACGAGAACTGCCCGATCCTTACCGCAGACGATGAAGCCCAAAAGCAAAGTCGCCTGCGCCTCGCCGCACTGGCTGGACGAACCCTCAAGCAAGGCCTGGAGTTGTTGGGCCTGGAAACTCTGGAGCGCATGTAAGTTGGCCGCCAAGAAAAAACCTGCACCCAAGCGCGGCGCCAGCCGTTACCAGGCCCCCGCCAAGCAGCCGATCCCGGGCTGGCTGTGGATGGCCATCGGCCTCACGGTCGGCGCCTTCGTTGTATTTTTGATGAAGCTGGAGCCCGGCCAGGGCGATGACGTCAAGCGCGTCAAACAGGAGCAGCTCAAAGCCACGAAAATCGCCGAGGCCAACAAGACTGCACCGAGCCCGACGGCGCCGGTGAAACCGAAGTACGACTTCTACACACTGCTGCCGGAATCGGAAGTGATCGTGCCGCCCGACGCCGTGCCGGAAAAAACCCTGCCGACGCCGCAAGTGCCGACCACCCCAGTCACTCCGGCGGAAGCGGCGAAAATCGACACGGCGCGTGCTCAGGCTGCGCTGGCCGGAATCACTCCGCCGCCGGCACCGCCGGTTGCCGAGACCAAGGCCGCACCGGTGACCAAGTTCTTCCTGCAGGCGGGCTCGTTTCCGAAACAGGCGGATGCCGAACGCGTGCGGGCGCAGATCATTCTGTTGGGCCAGTCGGTGACGGTGGAGTCCGGCACGGTGAAGGAAGCGACCTGGTATCGCGTGCTGGTCGGCCCGTTCAGCAACCGCGAACAGTTGACCGTGGCGCAGAAACAACTGGCTGGCGCGGGCTTTAGCAACCTGTTGTTACAACAGCGCCAGAGCCGCTGATCAACAGCCGACACGGTTCAAATGTGGGAGCTGGCTTGCCTGCGATGGCGGTGAAGCAGTCAATATTTTCAGTGACTGACACACCAGCATCGCAGGTAAGCCGGCTTCCACAGTGGTTTTGCGGTGTTCTGTAGCGTGTGTCAGACCGATAGACACCACTCGTCCGCCCCAACGCCCTACGGTTGAAATCCCCCCCACCACCCCCATATCAGTTTCCATCAGGGCATTTTCGCCCCGCTGCGTGGAGACTCTCCCCTTGACCACCATCGTTTCAGTACGTCGCCACGGCAAAGTCGTCATGGGCGGCGACGGCCAGGTTTCCCTGGGTAATACCGTGATGAAAGGCAACGCCAAGAAAGTGCGTCGCTTGTACCACGGCCAGGTTCTCGCCGGATTCGCAGGCGCTACCGCCGACGCCTTCACTCTGTTCGAGCGTTTCGAAGGCCAGCTCGAAAAACATCAGGGCCACCTGGTGCGCGCCGCCGTCGAACTCGCCAAAGAATGGCGCACCGACCGCTCCCTAAGCCGCCTCGAAGCCATGCTGGCGGTCGCCAACAAAGACGCGTCCCTGATCATCACCGGCAACGGCGATGTGGTTGAACCTGAACATGGCCTGATCGCCATGGGTTCGGGTGGCGGCTACGCACAAGCCGCGGCCAGCGCGCTGTTGAAGAAAACCGACCTGTCGGCCCGTGAAATCGTCGAGACCGCTCTGGGTATCGCCGGCGATATCTGCGTGTTCACCAACCACAACCAGACCATTGAGGAGCAGGACCTCGCCGAGTAAGCCGTAGGCTTATTCCCGCTTGAGGCCGCCAAACACTATGTCCATGACTCCCCGCGAAATCGTCCATGAACTCAATCGCCATATCATCGGCCAGGACGATGCCAAGCGCGCCGTTGCCATTGCGCTGCGCAACCGTTGGCGCCGGATGCAACTGCCCGAAGAGTTGCGCGTTGAAGTAACGCCCAAGAACATCCTGATGATCGGCCCTACCGGCGTCGGTAAAACCGAAATCGCCCGGCGCCTGGCCAAATTGGCCAATGCCCCGTTCATCAAAGTCGAAGCCACCAAGTTCACCGAAGTGGGCTATGTGGGCCGCGACGTCGAGTCGATCATCCGCGACCTGGCCGATGCCGCCTTGAAAATGCTGCGCGAACAGGAAGTGACCAAGGTCAGCCACCGCGCCGAAGACGCTGCCGAAGAGCGCATTCTCGACGCCCTGCTGCCACCGGCACGCATGGGTTTCAACGAAGACGCCGCGCCGTCGTCGGACTCCAACACCCGCCAGCTGTTCCGCAAGCGCCTGCGTGAAGGCCAGCTGGATGACAAGGAAATCGAGATCGAAATTGCCGAGGTAGCCGGCGTCGATATTTCCGCACCACCTGGCATGGAAGAAATGACCAGCCAGTTGCAGAACCTGTTCGCCAACATGGGCAAGGGCAAGAAGAAAAGCCGCAAGCTGAAGGTGAAGGAAGCGCTGAAACTGGTACGCGATGAAGAAGCCGGGCGCCTGGTGAACGAGGAAGAACTCAAGGCCAAGGCCCTGGAAGCGGTCGAGCAACACGGCATTGTATTTATCGATGAGATCGACAAGGTGGCCAAGCGCGGCAACTCCGGCGGTGTCGATGTGTCTCGCGAGGGCGTACAGCGCGACTTGCTGCCGCTGATCGAGGGCTGCACGGTCAATACCAAGCTGGGCATGGTCAAGACCGACCACATCCTGTTTATCGCATCCGGTGCTTTCCACCTGAGCAAGCCAAGCGACCTGGTGCCGGAACTGCAAGGCCGCTTGCCGATCCGCGTGGAACTCAAGGCACTGACCCCTGGCGACTTCGAGCGCATTCTCAGCGAGCCGCATGCCTCGCTGACCGAGCAGTACCGTGAGTTGCTGAAAACCGAAGGCCTCGGTATCGAGTTCCAGGCCGATGGTATCAAGCGCCTGGCGGAGATTGCCTGGCAGGTCAACGAGAAGACCGAGAACATCGGTGCGCGTCGTCTGCACACCCTGCTGGAACGCCTGCTGGAAGAGGTGTCTTTCAGCGCTGGCGACATGGCCGGTGCGCAGAATGGCGAAGCGATCAGGATCGACGCGGATTACGTCAACAGCCATTTGGGCGAGTTGGCGCAGAACGAAGATCTGTCGCGTTACATTCTCTAAGCCTCAAGCTGTAAGCTACAAGCCGCAAGTTGAGCACGTTCAGCTTGCAGCTTGTCGCTTGCAGCCCGAGGTGTCCCTAATGCCGAAATTTCCCACCGCTGTTAATTTGCACAAAACCTCCAACACCCTCGGCCTCACCTACGGGCCGGACGAAACCTACCAACTGCCCGCCGAATTCCTGCGCGTGCACTCGCCTTCCGCCGAGGTCCAGGGCCACGGCAAACCCATCCTGCAATTCGGCAAGCTCAACGTTAAGTTGATCAAGCTCGAACCGGCCGGCCAGTACGCACTGAAACTGACCTTCGACGACGGTCATGACAGCGGGCTGTTCACCTGGGACTACCTTTATCAACTAGCCGTGCGTCAGGAAGCACTATGGGCCGATTACCTGGCCGAACTCAAAGCGGCCGGAAAAACCCGCGACCCGAGCCAGTCGGTCGTGCGGCTGATGCTCTAGCCCAGAACGCTTACTCTTTAAGAGGGCATTTTCTAATTTCATCTGCGTGAATCGCTGTCCCGTGGTCAACGATTGGTCCGCTTGCAACTGTTCAATCACTAGGGAAAACCGAACGTGTCGACCATGGGAATGGCCAACGAAATGGGCTTTAACCCCGGCTTACCTGGGCTCGCCGAACTGATGAGTAAACTTGAACAGCTCACTGTCGCTTCGAATACCCAGTTTTCGATAAGCCGATTGTTTTTGCGTACTGATCGTACTTGCACTGCGCGAAAACTTCGCCGCAATTGAATTAACGGACATCCCGTCAAGAAAACACCTGAGCACTTCACGCTCTTTGGGTGTAAGGCAAGCGCTCAAGGGCAACGGCGTTGAAACATCCACGTGCGCTTTGGTATTCCCCACGTCAAGCACAGACTGCATATCCTCCAGGGTCGGCACTCTGCAAGGCTGCAAATAAATACGGCCCTGGGCGACCGTGCGAATAGCCGTGATGAGTTCAGTCAGGGTTTGGGTTTTACCCAATATGCCCCAACTTCCGGCCTTCAATGCCAATGAAACCGTTGCAGGCGTGCAATGCGAGGCCAACACCAATGGCTTGCACTTGCTGAAACGCCTGTTGAGCGCCTGAAGCAGGCTGAGGCCATCAATGCCCGACGGTGCCAGGATAAAATCCATCACCACCACATCCGCCAGCCTGCGGGCGAGCGCATCCAGCAAATCCTTGCCGGTGCCGAAAGAGCCGACCACCTCGATATCGGGTTCTTTGCTCAAGCCCAACTCGATCCCCTGCCGAACCATCTCATGATCGTCCAGCAACATGACGGCGTACATAGTTGAAGTTGAAGTTGAAGTAGGCATCTGGACACCTGCATAAGTGATTACAGCGCGACACAACTTTAGAACTGGCTCGTTGAATTCCGTATATCCCAGCCACACACAAGGATCAATGCAGCCAGGCCATAAAAATTAATTATTCCTACAGATAAGGCTGACAGAAAGTTCATTAATAAAATTTCGAGAAGGCCAGGCAGCGCCCGGAAAAACTTAAACAAAACAATATACTTTCGAACAATCGCGAACTAAAACTCGATACTTCTCTATAGAGAAAAATCACGTTTCGATACAAATTATGTGTCACCCACCCACCGAAACACTTCGGGAAAAATACAGGGGCATGTTTGCGCCTGGGGTGGTCGACATTTATCACTTACGTTTTGGGAATACCATGAAAGTCAACGCCCTGTTCTGCGCTGCTGCCGCTTTGGCCTTGAGCGCCGCCGCACCGCAATTCGCTCAAGCCGCCGATGGCACAATCAATTTCAGCGGCCTGGTGACCGATGTGACCTGCACCATCGAAGGTGCAGCGCCGGGCACGGGCGCCGTGGTCAAGGACGTTAACCTGGGCGGTGTCTCTGCCTCACGCCTGGCGACCGCGGGCAGTCGCGCCAACCTGACCGGTTTCACCATTCGCATCGGCGCGCCAGGCGAAGGCAGTTGCACCAACGGGCGCACCGCCATGGTGGCGTTTGACCCGACCAGCCCGGCCATTGACGTGGCCACCGGGCGCTTGCACATCGACGGTTACGACGACCCGGCCAACACCACCGCCGCCAAGAACGTGCAGGTCGAAGTGGCCCGCCGCGACGGCTCACCTATCAACGTCTACACCGACAAATCCGAAGGCGTGGTCATTGCCGACAACCAGGCGATCATCCCATTGGCGGCGCAAATGTACGCCACCGGCGCGGCCACTGAAGGCACGGTCAAGACGCGTGTCGGCTTTATGGTCGAGTACGCCGATTAAGGGGTAAGCGGTCCGGCGCTGCCCCTGATCCGAAGAGATCTCACACGATGAACAAAATCACCTTCCTCGCGCTCGCCTGCTGTGTCATTGCAGGGCTGTTGCTGCTGGTCCCGTCCACCCAGGCCGCCGTGATTATCCATGGCACACGGGTGATCTACCCCGCCGAACAGCAGGAAGTCGTTGTACGCGTGGAAAACAAGGGCAGCCTTCCGGCACTGGTGCAAACCTGGCTGGACACCGGCAACCGGCACTCCAC
Source organism: Pseudomonas sp. (assembly GCF_030147005.1). Taxonomy (GTDB): domain Bacteria; phylum Pseudomonadota; class Gammaproteobacteria; order Pseudomonadales; family Pseudomonadaceae; genus Aquipseudomonas. The sequence goes on along the minus strand of NZ_JASLAW010000254.1, from coordinate 19,591 downwards.
GCCGGCAACGGCGCAAACGCCGTTCACGCTGTCGCCGCCGCTGTTTCGGATTGAGCCTTACCAGCAACAAGCGCTGCGCTTGCGTTATACCGGGGAACCACTGCCCACCGACCGCGAAAGTCTGTTCTGGTTGAACCTGCTGGAAGTGCCTCCGCTTTCCCCGGACACCGCGCAGAACAACCAGATCCAGTTGTCGTTCCGCACGCGTTTGCGCGTGTTCCTGCGGCCTCGGGCCTTGCCTTATCCAGTCACCGGCGCGGCGTCAAAACTGCAATGGAAACTGGTGGCCCATGACCAAGGCTTTGCTCTGCAAGCCACCAACCCCACGCCGTACCACATTTCACTGACCTCGGCCGAGTTGCTCAGCGCCGGCAAACGGTTCAGCAAAGCGCCGAACAAGGCCGCCAACGACAGCCTGTTGCTGCCGGCCGGCGACGTAAAACTGTTTGCGTTGCCCCGACTGCGCAATTGCCCAAGCGACGCCGCCCAGGTCGCGTTCACCACCGTCAGCGACTTCGGTGCCCGAGTGCGCCACGTCGCGGGCATTACCGCTTCCTGCGCCGGATAACACCTGTATGCACGCGACTTCGATTTCATACGCACTGGCGAGAATCACGCTGCTGGCCTGGGTGCTGTCGGGCACGGCCATGGCGCAAGCGAGTGTGGTGATCAACACCACGCGGATCGTTTATCCGCAAAACGACAAAGAGGTCACGATCAGGCTTGAAAGCAAGAACCAGGCACCCGTATTGGTGCAAGCATGGCTGGATAACGGCGACGAGCAGTCAACGCCGGACCTGGCGGGAATACCCTTTGTGGCGACACCGCCGATCTTTCGGATAGAGCCGGGCAAACAACAAGTGGTGCGCCTGGCTTATACGGGCGAAGCCTTGCCGTCGGCGCAAGAAAGCCTGTTCTGGTTCAACCTGCTGGAGGTGCCCGCGCAATCACCCGACGCTCGACAGCGCAACCAGTTGCAGCTTGCCTTTCGCTCGCGGATCAAAGTGTTTTTCCGGCCGCACAACTTGCCTGACACGGTCGAAGCCGCACCCGCGAAGCTGCAATGGCGCAGCGTATCGTCAGGGCAAGGCCAGGCCCTGGAAGTGTATAACCCGACGCCCTATCACGTGACGTTCGACCAGGTCGAAGTGCAGGCGGCGGGGCAGCGGCATGCGCGCAAACCCCCAGCGTCAGGCGCCGAAAACATGGTGATACCCGGCGGTCGCAATCGCTTTGAGCTGCCCACGCTCAAGACGCCGCCAGGCAACGGGGCCAGCGTAGCGTTCCAGACGCTTGATGATTTTGGGGTGAAGGTCGCCCACCGCGCCAAGGTCGCCCCATGACGGTTCAAACGCGCCGCCTTCCAGCCTAGCGACCCGCCCTTCGCCCAGCGCCTCTGCGCAGGCCGGCCAGGTTATCAGCGTCATCACACATCTTCGGTAGATGCCCTTTTTTGCGGCAGGGCTGCCCCATGCCGACATTCGGGCAGCACCTCTTGTAGTTTTGAGTACGGTCACATGAGTTTGAACACAGCACCGCTGACAGGTCAGCGTTTTTTGAAGCTGACGATGCGCAACCTGCTGTTAGCGGGCGCAGGCTACGCCATGGGTGTGCACGGCGCCGAACATGCCACATTCAACCCGGCGTTCTTTCCGGATGGCGCGGCCGGCTTGCAGGTCGATATTTCAAGATTCAGCCAGGGCAACGTGGTGCTGCCCGGCAGCTACCGCTCCGATGTCTACCTCAACGGCCAGTGGATAGGCCGCGAAACGCTGGTCTTCGCGCCAGTCGACGGCCAGGACTCGGCGCAGTGGTGCGTCGAGCGTGACGCGCTGCTCAGGCTCGGCATCGACATGGATGCCGCGCCCATGCAAACCGCCTCCCGCTGCGCGGATATCGCGGCGTTGCTGCCGGGCGCCGGCAGCCAATTCGACTCGGGTGAAAACCGCCTGGAGCTGCAAGTACCGCAGATTTACCTCACGCGCAAACCACGCGGCTATGTCGACCCACAGCACTGGGACAGCGGCATCGATGCCGCGTTTGTACGCTACAACGCCAACACCTTTGCCACCAGGACCGGTGGGCGCTCACTCGGCTCCAGCTACCTGGGCGTGAACACCGGGCTCAACCTCGGCGATTGGCATTGGCGCCACAGCGGCAGCTACAGCCGTACCCATCGCGCCTCGGGCTATCAAAGCAGCGCCACCTATGTGCAGCGCGAAGTGAGCCCGTTGCAATCACAGCTGATGATGGGCGAAATCTACACCCCCGGAGAGCTGTTCGACAGCGTGCGCCTGCGCGGTGCCAGCCTGTTCAGCGATGACCGGATGCTGCCTGACTCTCTGACCGGTTTTGCCCCGGTGGTGCGCGGCGTCGCCGAGACCAATGCACGGGTCAGCGTGCGGCAGCGCGGCGTGTTGATCGAGGAAATCTCTGTCGCCCCCGGCCCCTTTGTGCTCAACGATTTGTTCGCCACCGGCTACGGCGGCGACCTGAACGTCACGATCACCGAAGCCGACGGGCGCAAGCGTGAGTTCGTGGTGCCGTTCGCCACCAATGCCAACTTGCTGCGCACCGGCTACAGCCGCTATTCGGTGAGTGCCGGGCGACTGGAGGAGTTGGGCCTGCGCCACCCACCCAAGTTGATGCAGGCCACCTATCAGCGCGGCTTGAGCAACTTGTTGACCGGGTACGGCGGCGCGGTGGCTGGCGACGACTACCGCTCGCAGCTGCTGGGCGCGGCGTTCAATACGCCGCTCGGTGCGCTGTCGTTTGACCTGACCCACTCCAACGCCCGGCTACCGGGCCAGGGTTCGCGCAAGGGCCAAAGTGTGCAGGTGCGCTACAGCAAGAATTTCACCGACACCGGCACCCACTTTGCCCTCGGTGCGTACCGCTACTCCACCGAAGGCTTCCTGAGCGTGGGCGATGCCGCCCGCGTTCGCGACCTGGCCATCGACGGGCTGAAACTGGACGGCCTGTCACGCCTGCGCGACAGGATGGACATCAGCCTCAATCAGAGCCTGGGCAACGGTTTGGTGTACCTGACCGGCTCCTCGCAACACTACTGGAACCGCGCCAACCGCAACCTCACGTTCACCGCCGGTTACAGCAGCAGTTGGAAGGGCCTGCACTACACCGTCAGCGCGCAGCGCACCCGCGATGTGCTAACTGAAAAAGTCGACAGTCAGCTTGAGTTGACCCTGAGCCTGCCCCTGGGCAGCGGCGCACGCTCGCCAACCCTGACCACCACGGCGTACCACGGCGACCAAAGCAGCGGCGAGCGCGTGAGCCTGGGTGGCAGCCTGGGCGAGCGCAGTGAGTTCGGCTATGGCTTGAGCGCCAGCCGAGCACAGGGCAGCGGCCACGCCAGCAGTGCCGACGTGAAATACCAGACCAGCCATGGCGTGCTGTCCGCCGGCTATGGCCAGAGCAACGCCTACCGTTCGACATCGCTCGGCATGACCGGCGGTATCGTCGCCCACGCAGGCGGCGTGACCTTCGCGCCGGAATTGGGCGATACCGTCGGCATCGTCCAGGCGCCCGACGCGGTAGGCGCGCGCATCAACGGAAACCACAGCGCCCAAATCGGCACCCGCGGCTTTGCCGTCGTGCCCCATCTCACGCCGTACCGAAAGAATGTCGTCGAACTGGACCCCAAAGACCTTTCCGTCGACGTGGAACTCAAGACCGCCGCCCAAAACGTAGCGCCCCGTGCCGGTTCGGTGGTGAAGCTGCAATTTGAAACCGTCAGCGGCCAGGCCCTGTTGATTACCGCGCGGCGTGATGACGGCAGCCCGTTGCCGTTCGGTGCGGATGTCTTTGATGAAGACGGCGCCAGCGTCGGGATTGTCGGGCAGGGCGGCAAAGCATTTGTTCGGGTGTCTCGCCCCCAGGGGCAACTGACCGTCAAGTGGGGGCCGTCTGCGGACTCCGCCTGTCGCCTGTATTACGACGCGGGCGAACCGGCCGATGGCCCTGCCCGTTTGCGCCAACTGCACGCGGGCACATGCCAGGCAATGTGACCCTCACCTGAACACGCCCTACTCCTTTATGGCGGGACTGAAAAATGAAGCATTCCATCAAACGGGTTACAACACTGCTGGCGCTGAGCCTGCCGATGGCGGCACACGCGGCGTGTGACATTTATATGAATTCGACCCACGGCCTCACGCTGCCGAGCACAATTACCGTACCGGCCAACCTGCCCGTGGGAGGCGAGATCCTCAGAAAAACGTTCGACGGGGTCGCTCCGGCTAACTTCATGAATTGCCCGACCGGCACGCCCGTGGCGATCCGCACACGCGATTACGCAGCCCTGCCAAATTACATCTCCGCCACCGAGGCGCCAGGCATTGGGATAGTGCTCTATATCACCGACGCCAGGCCGTCGACCAATCGCTACGCGTTTATCAGCTTCAATCAAGCATTGCCGGCCGGAAGGCATCCTTTCTTCACCAGCGCCGAAGCAGTCTTCTACAAAACCGGGCCTGTAACCGGCGGCACAATACCCAGTGGAACCCTCTTCGAATACCTGATGAACAGCACGGGCGGCCCCGGTACCGGGCGATTCAACCTGCGGCTCGACAGCCCGGTGCGGTTTGTCTCCCCTGCCGCCACGTGCGACCTGGCAGCCGGTGACGTCAACCGCACGATCTCGCTGGACCCGGTGAAAGTCAGTGACTTCGAAAGTGCCGTTTATACGGGCTCGCGCCACTTCGAATTAACCGCCAATTGCAGCGAAGCCTCCAACGTCACCTTTCGTTTTTCCGGCACTCCCGCGCCCGGCAATGGCTTGCTGTTCGCCAATACGGGCAGCGCCGACGGGATAGGGCTGTGGCTCTATTCAGTCATCGGCGGGAATGTCCAGACCATTACCCCCCAAGGCAGTGACGGCGAACGCACGCTGGTTGTGTCCGCCGATCGTGCCGTGTTGCCGCTCGGCGCTGCTTATCACAAAAACGGCACGGTCACGCAAGGCACGCTCGCCAGCACCGCCACCGTATCCATCACCTACAACTGAACCCCGAGGACTGAACATGAGTTTGCCCACACCGCTTCTGCTGCTTGCGATCACCGCAAGCCTGAGCGCCCTTACCGCCCAGGCCGCCACCACTGGCACCCTGACGTTTCAAGGCGTCGTCAACGCCGGCACCTGCGACCTGGCGGCCGGCGATCTGAACCGCACCATCACATTGCCGCCAGTCAAGGTTTCGGACTTTGATAACGCTGTACAGGCAGGTGCTTACGACTTCGAACTCAGCGCCGACTGCGATACCGACATCAATAATGTGATCTTCCTGTTCACGGGCACACCTTCCCCCGGAAACGGCCAGCTCTTTACCAGCACGGGGACTTCGGGCGGCACGGCCCTTTGGCTGTCGAGTGGCCAGACCATCCCCGCCAACGGCACCGATGCCCAGCGCAGCCGTACGGTGGCGACGAGCAGCAGCAAGGCCGTATTGCCGCTCAAGGCGGCGTACCACAAAACCGGTGCGCCCATTACCCATGGCACCCTGGTGAGCGCGGTCACCGTGTCGATCACTTACAACTGACGGAAAGATGACGGCGCCATGACCTGGGCGGCGACCGGATCAGCGCGCAAAAAACGCCCGACCTTCGCAGGCCGGGCGTTTTTGTACGTCCCGTAAAAATCAGGACTGGCTGGATGGCGTTGGAGTAACCGGCGCTGCCGTCGAGTTAGCGGCCGGGGTGGACGCGGACACCGAGTTGGCTGATGACGGGGTTGCCGTTGCAGGTTTGGCCGCTGCGGCTGGCTTGGCTGCCGTTTGCTTCTTGGCCACTGCTGGCTTCTTGGCGGCGGGTTTTGCAGCCGGCTTGGCAACTGCAGCTTTGGCGGCGGCAGGTTTAGCGGCGGCGGTCTTGGCAGCGGGTTTTGCCGCGGCCTTGGCAGCAGGTTTAGCCGCTGGTTTGGTCGCGGCTTTTGCCGCTACCGGTTTAGCGGCAGACTTGGCGACCGGTTTGGCGGCGGCGGTTTTTGCCGCTGGCTTGGCGGCAGGTTTAGCGGCGGCTTTGGCCGGGGCTTTGGTCGCCGTTTTCGCAGCCGGTTTAGCGGCCGCTTTCACCAACGGTTTGGCGGCGGCTTTAGCGGCAGGTTTGGCAGCGGCGGTTTTCGCTGGGGGGACTTTGGCGCCGGTGAGTTTTTCGATTTGCCTGGTCAGGGTATCGACCTTGCTGTGCAGCGTTTTCAATTCAGCTTTACTGGGCACGCCCAGCCGCGAAATTGCACTGTTGAGGCGCTTGTCGAACGTTTCTTCCAACTTGCCCCAAGTGTCGGAGATGCTCGACTTGGCGGAGCCGGCAGTTGTCTTGGCCGCATCAACTTTTTTACCAGCCGCGCTTTTGGTCAACTTCTCGGCCTTCTCGCCGTCCTTGACCAACGTCTCGAAGTACTTGCCGCCGTCACTGCTAACCTTCGAGTACACGCCTAAACCAGCCAGCCAGATCTTTCGGGAATATTTTTCAACTTCCCCGACCCACGAGCTGCCTTCTTTCTGAGTAGTTTTTTTAACAGCCATCCCGATGTCTCCTTAGTGTTTGCGCGCGACACGTTCGAGCAATGCCGTCAGCTCTTCGAGCTTAGCAGAGAGTGTCTCCACGTCATGTTTAGACGCAATGCCGATTCGATTCAAGGCACTTGCAACACGCGTGTCGAAAGCGTTTTCAACTTTATCCAGTTGAACTTCAACCAAGCGGCTGACGCTGGAGACATTACTCTTTACTTGGTTAATCTGACTGTGGCTGGCATCAAGTTGTTCAATGGCGACTTTTTTGCTTTTACTTTCAATATGTTGACCGCACTTAACGAGCTATTTGAAGTAGTCCCCCCGTCGCTGCCGACCTTGGCGCAGGCACCAAGACTCGCCAGCCAGATCTTGCGGGCACAGCTTTTAACCTCACTCAGGGCAGTGGTTTGAGTGTCGATTTTTTTCTTAAAAATAACAGTGGCCATGGTCCACCTCACGCAGAAAGGGTGGAGGAGCCGCCCGCCGAAGTTTCGGGCTCGGGCACAAAGCAGGATGAAAAATTAGAATCGGCACCCTGAGCGCATCGAATCAGGCCAGTGCCTTATCCAGGGCTTTTTCGATTTCGGACTTGAGGGGACCGCTCATGGTCGACATCAACAGGCCCAGTTCCACATCGATACGCAATGCATCTTCGGCAACCTGTACGGTGCCTTTAACGCCGGACCGCTTGAGGTTCAAGGTATCGCCGGACCACGACGACTCCACGCCATATTTATCCTTGAGTTTCTGCGCCAGCGTCTCGGCCTTCGCCCGCGCGCCTTCTTTACCCAGGGAATGCTCACGCTCAACGGTGATACGGGCCATTGCAATGACTCCTCTCTATAAGGGCTCGGAAACCTTCCATGCGGCAAAAGGTCTCGATAAGCACCTATCTTACCTTCAGCCTTGCCAAGACAAAGCAGGCCCCGGGGATTATCATGTCCCGCATTCTCTTTTGGTGACAGCGATATGACTGATCAGCGCAAAGGCAGCGATGCCGAACCCACCACTCACTTCGGCTTCAAGAACGTCCCGGAAAGCCAGAAAGCGGAAAAAGTCGCTGAGGTGTTCCACTCCGTAGCCGCCAAGTACGACTTGATGAACGACGTACTCTCCGGTGGCATGCACCGCCTGTGGAAGCGTTTCACCATCGAACTGTCGGGCGTACGCACCGGCAATCGCGTGCTGGACATCGCCGGTGGCACGGGCGATCTGGCGGCCAAGTTTTCCAAACTCGTAGGGCCGACCGGCCAAGTGGTATTGGCCGATATCAACGGCTCGATGCTCAAGGTTGGCCGTGATCGTCTGCTCGACAAGGGCGTGGCCGGCAATATCGAATTCGTCCAGGCCGACGCCGAGAAACTGCCGTTTCCCGACAACCACTTCGATTGCGTGACCATCGCTTTCGGCCTGCGCAACGTCACCCACAAGGAAGACGCGATCCGCTCGATGCTGCGCGTGCTCAAGCCGGGTGGCCGCCTGCTGGTGCTGGAATTTTCCAAGCCGACCAACGCGCTGATGTCCAAGGTGTATGACACCTACTCGTTCGCCTTCATGCCGTTGATGGGCAAGCTGATCACCAATGACGCCGAGAGCTACCGCTACCTGGCCGAATCGATCCGCATGCACCCCGACCAGGAAACCCTGAAGTCCATGATGGTGGAGGCCGGTTTCGACCGCGTGACTTACCACAACATGACCTCGGGCATCGTTGCCCTGCACCGCGGCATCAAACCCTGATGTTGCTCGCGGGCCTTCTCGCAAGCGTGGAACACGGCCTCAACCGTGTTTTGCGCCTGGACAGCACCGCCCTGGCGCGGCTTGCGCACCTGACCGGCAAAGTCATCGCCGTCGACTGCCGCAGCCCCGCCGTGCAGCTGTTTATCCTGCCCAGCGATGAAGGCCTGCTGCTTGCCACGCAATGGGCCGCCGAGGCCGACTGCACCCTGCGCGCGCCGGCCTCCAGCCTGATGCACCTGGCGCTGAGCCGCAACAAGACCGCCATCCTGCACAGCCCCGAAGTGGCGCTGGAAGGCGACAGCGCGGTGCTGATGGACCTGGCCGCCGTGCTGCAGGACCTGGAACTGGACTGGGAATACGAACTGTCACGCTGGATCGGCCCCGTCGCCACCCAACTGATCGGCGGCCACCTGCGCAGCCGTTCGCGCTGGTACCAGCAAGGGTTCGCCAGCCTCAACCAGAACCTCGCCGAATACCTGAGCGAAGAATCGCGCACCCTGGTCGGGCAACGGGAAGCGCAAGCGCGCTTTCGTGAGCTCGACAAGGCCAAAATCGACCTGGAACGCCTCGAGGCCCGCTTCGAGCGCCTGAGCCGTTCCCTTGATCCAAGCGATAACGCATGAAGCTGCTCGCCGTCCGCCGTTTGTTTCGTATCCAGCGCGTCGTAATCCGCTACCGCCTCGATGACCTGCTGTTTGCCCTGCCCCTGCCATGGTTCCTGCTGGCGGTGCGCTATGTGCTGCCGTGGCGCTGGTTGCCGCGTAAAAAGCTGGAGCTGAGCCGCGGTGCATGCCTGCGCCTGGCATTGCAGGACCTGGGGCCGATCTTTATCAAGTTCGGGCAAATCCTGTCGACGCGCCGCGACCTGCTGCCCGAAGACATCGCCGATGAACTGATGCTGCTGCAAGACCGCGTGCCGCCGTTCGATTCGCAGTTGTCGATGAAACTGATCGAAGAACAACTGGGCAAGAAGATCAGCGAGGTGTTCAGCCGCTTCGACGTCGAGCCGTTGGCTTCGGCCTCCGTCGCGCAGGTGCATGCCGGGCAGCTCAAGACCGGCGAAGAAGTGGTGGTGAAGGTCATCCGCCCGGGCCTCAAGCCGATCATCGGCCAGGACCTGGCGTGGCTGTTCATTCTCGCCCGCGCCGCCGAGCGTTTCTCTGCCGATGCACGCCTGCTGCACCCGGTGGATGTGGTCGCCGACTACGAAAAAACCATCTACGACGAACTCGATCTGCTGCGCGAAGCCGCCAACTCCAGCCAGCTGCGCCGCAACTTCGAAGGCTCGCAACTGCTGTATGTGCCGCAAGTGTATTGGGACTGGTGCCGCCCTAAAGTGCTGGTCATGGAGCGCATCTACGGTGTGCAGGTCACCGACCTTGCGACCCTGGCCGACCAGCGCACCGACATGAAGATGCTGGCCGAACGCGGCGTGGAGATTTTCTTCACCCAGGTGTTTCGCGACAGTTTCTTCCACGCCGACATGCACCCGGGCAATATCTTCGTCAGCACCGTCAACCCGTGGAGCCCGCAGTACATCGCGATCGACTGCGGCATCGTCGGCAGCCTCACGCCCGAAGACCAGGACTACCTGGCGCGCAACCTGTTCGCCTTTTTCAAGCGTGACTACCGCCGCGTGGCGCAGTTGCACATCGACTCGGGCTGGGTGCCGGCAGAAACCAAGCTCAATGAATTCGAGGCGGCGATCCGCACCGTATGCGAGCCGATCTTTGAAAAACCGTTAAAAGATATTTCCTTCGGTCAGGTGCTGATGCGCCTGTTCCAGACCGCGCGGCGCTTCAATATGGAAGTGCAACCGCAGTTGGTGCTGCTGCAGAAAACCTTGCTCAACATCGAAGGCCTGGGTCGCCAGCTGTACCCGGACCTCGACCTGTGGAGCACCGCGCAGCCGTTCCTGGAACGCTGGATGCGCGAGCGGATGAGCCCCAAAACCATGCTCGGCAACCTGCACAGCCAAATGGAGCAGCTGCCGCACCTGGCCAATATGACCCGCGACTTGCTCGAGCGCATGTCCCAGCCCCACGCCAAGGATCCTGAGCCGCCATGGCGCAAGCGCAAGGACGACTGGTTCCTGCGCCTGCTCGGCGCCGCGCATCTGGTGGGTGGGGTCATGCTGGCGATTGGCGGACCGTTGAATCAACTGAGCCACTGGCCGGCCGGGATCATGGTCGCCGTGGGCGTTTATCTGATCGTGCGTCGATAACCCATCCGGTTATACACTGTCGCAAATTGCCGGAGCCGAACATGAAAGACTGGCTGGACGAGATCAAGTGGGACAGTGACGGCCTGGTGCCGGCCATTGCCCAGGACTACAAGACCGGGCGCGTGCTGATGATGGCCTGGATGAACCGCGAGGCCCTGAGCCTCACCGCCGCTGAGCAGCGCGCCATTTATTGGTCACGTTCGCGTGGCAAACTGTGGCGCAAGGGCGAAGAGTCCGGGCATGTGCAGACGCTGCATGAGCTTCGCCTGGACTGCGACGGCGACGTGGTGATCCTCAAGGTCGAACAGATCGGCGGCATCGCCTGCCATACCGGCCGTCACAGTTGCTTCTATCGCGTGTTCGAGAACGGCGAATGGAAGGTGGTGGAACCAGTGCTCAAAGACCCGCACGCCATCTATTCGGCAGGACATTGAACATGAGCGATACCCTGAACCGTGTGGCCCAGGTGCTGGAAGAGCGCAAAGGCGCGGATGCCGACAGCTCCTACGTCGCCAGCCTGTATCACAAGGGTCTGAACAAGATCCTGGAAAAGCTCGGCGAAGAATCCGTCGAGACGATCATTGCCGCCAAGGATGCGCAAATCAGTGGCGATTGCAGCGATGTCATCTATGAGACCGCCGACTTGTGGTTCCATAGCCTGGTCATGCTCGCCCAGCTGGGGCAGCATCCACAGGCCGTGCTGGATGAACTGGACCGTCGCTTCGGCCTGTCCGGGCACGCCGAGAAGGCTGCACGCCCGTCCACCTGAATAACTTTTATCGAGGATTTGCAGCATGGGTATTTTTGACTGGAAACACTGGATCGTCATTCTGGTGGTCGTGGTACTGGTATTCGGCACCAAGAAACTCAAGAACCTGGGTACCGATGTCGGCGAGTCGATCAAGGGCTTTCGTAAAGCCATGAACGACGACGAAAAGCCGGCCGAACCTACTGCAAACCCGGTTCCACCGGCCCAGCCTGTGCACCCGCAGGCCGCGCAGCCGATCACCGAGCGTCGTACCTTCGACGTGCAGGCTGAAAAAGTCGAAGAGCCGACCCGCAAAGACTCGTGAGCACTGACTAATGTTTGGTATCAGCTTCTCTGAACTGCTGCTCGTCGGCCTCGTGGCCCTGCTCGTATTGGGGCCGGAACGCTTGCCCGGTGCGGCACGCACGGCCGGCCTGTGGATCGGGCGCCTGAAGCGCAGTTTCAATGCGATCAAACAGGAAGTTGAACGGGAAATCGGCGCCGACGAGATCCGCCGACAGTTGCACAACGAACATATCCTGTCGTTGGAGCAGGAAACGCGCAATATTCTGTCGCCGGTGCAGGAGCCCGCCAAACCTGCGACGCCCGTGGTCGAAACGCCCGTAAACAGCATCGCGCCAGCCGGCGTTGCCGCCCCCACCGCCGCTGCCCCGACAGAGCCTGCGCCGACGCCCGTTGCGTCGCCCGCGCCCCATGACCCTACATTGCCGCCGCGAGCCCCATGAGCGCTGATAAACCGGAAAACGACCAGCACATGCCACTGGTCTCGCACCTCACCGAGCTGCGTACCCGCCTGCTGCGTTGCGTAGCGGCCATCTTCATCATTTTTGCCGGGCTGTTCGCCTTCACCCAGCAGATCTACACCTTCGTCTCCACACCACTGCGCCAGTATTTGCCGGCCGGCGCGACGATGATCGCCACCGACGTGTCCTCGCCGTTCCTGACGCCGTTGAAGCTGACGATGATGGTCTCGCTGTTCCTGGCGATCCCGGTGATCCTGCATCAGATCTGGGGCTTCATCGCACCGGGGCTGTACAAGCATGAGAAGCGCATCGCCGTGCCGTTGCTGGTGTCGAGCATCCTGCTGTTCTATACCGGCATGGCGTTCGCCTACTTCCTGGTGTTTCCGCTGATCTTCAAATTCTTCGCCGCCGCCACCCCGGCCGGTGTGGAGATGATGACCGACATCACCAGTTACCTCGACTTTGTGATGACGCTGTTCTTCGCCTTTGGCGTGGCCTTCGAAATCCCGGTGGCCGTGGTGTTGCTGGTGTGGATCGGTGTGGTCAACGTGGCTTACCTGAAGAAGATCCGCCCGTACGTGATCATCGGCTGCTTCGTGGTCGGCATGATCCTTACCCCGCCGGACATCTTCTCCCAGACCCTGCTGGCCGTGCCGATGTGGATGCTGTTCGAGATCGGCATCCTGTTCAGCGGCTTGATCAGCAAGCGTGGTGAACACCCGGATGATGAGCGGGCCGCCGACGACGACCAACCACCAGCGACCCAGCCGTGAACCTGCTGCTGCTCGAAGAGGCCGATTTTATTGCGGCCGACCGGGTGATCCTGCGCGATCGGCGCCTGCTGCATATGCAGCAAGTGCATCGCGCCGAGGTGGGCGACAACCTGCGGGTCGGGCGTATCGGCGGGATGATGGGCAACGCGCACTTGCTGCGCCTGCAAGCCAGCGAGGCCGAGCTGCAAGTCAGCTTCGACCAACCGCCGCCAAGCAAACTGCCGCTGACCCTGTTGCTCGCGCTGCCACGCCCGAAGATGCTGCGCCGGGTACTGCAAACCGTAGCGGCGATGGGCGTGCCGAAGGTGGTGCTGGTCAACAGTTATCGGGTGGAAAAAAGCTTTTGGCAAACGCCCTTTCTCGAGCCGCACGCAGTCCGTGAGCAATTGATCCTGGGCCTGGAACAGGCGCGGGACACGATACTGCCGCAGATCGTTATCGAGAAACGCTTCAAGCCGTTCGTTGAAGACCGCTTGCCGGCCATGGCCGCAGGCACGCGGGGCCTGATCGGCCATCCCGGCGACTACCCGCCCTGCCCCCGTGGCCTGGATGAACCGGTGACCCTGGCGATTGGCCCGGAAGGTGGCTGGATACCCTATGAAGTCGAGTTGCTGGCCAAGGCCGGCCTGCAACCGGTGCAACTCGGCGCGCGCATCCTGCGCGTCGAGACCGCCGTCACCGCCCTGCTCGCCCGACTGTTCTAGGGTAAGAGCGGCTTGCCCTAATGCACTCCTTGCTCTGTAGGCGCGAGCTTGCCCGCGAAAAACCTACAGGCGCCACGTTCATTCAGGACATACGCGTTATCGTTGGCGGTTTTCGCGAGCAGGCTCGCCCCTACAAAACCAGCGCAAGCCGCCACATTGAATCGGGGGCGCTACAGAATCCTGCCTACATGCCGATAAACCCAGAATAAGTCTAAGCCTTGCTCCAGGGGAGTTCGCAGCATGTATCGTTGGTTAGCCGAAAAGCTGGGAAATGTCAGCGTCAAAACCAAGCTGGGCGTCGGCTTCGGCCTGGTGCTGCTACTTACGTTGATCATCACGCTCACCGGCTGGGCCGGGCTTTCCGGGGTGATAAGCCGTGGCGACAAACTGGGCTACATCGCCAGCCTCAACGACTTGAGCAAGGACTTGCGCATCGCGCGTCTGGACTTTGAAATGCGCCGTGGCGAACAAGGCCCGGCGGCAGTCAATGGTTTTCTTGGCCAGTTGGAAAGCGGCCTGAAAACTGCGCGGGCAATGATTGACCAGCCCGCCGACATCGCGTTGGTCGATGACCAACTCGCCGCAGTTGACCAGTACAAGCGCGCATTCGACGCCATGGTCCAGGCGGGAGCCAATCGCGAGAACGCGCGCAGCAAGCTCGGCGATACCGCCGACAACGCGGTGCTCAAGGTAGGCGAAGTGGAAAAGACCCTGTTACAGGGCGACAGCGTCAGCCAGTTCAACAGCATCGTCGACCTGAGCAAGCTGATCCAGCAGGCGCGGTTCCAGGTGCGCGGTTACACCTACAGCGGCAAAGTCGAAGCCGAGCAGCCTGCGCTGGATGCGATCGACAATACCTTGAAGAAAATCGCCGCGCTCAATGGCCAGCTACCTGATCAATTTTCGACCAACCTGCAACAGGCCAGCGTCTCGCTGCAAGCCTACCGCGCTGCTGTCAGCCAGTACCGCGACTCGCAGGTGGCCAGCGCCGCAGCGCTGAAAATCATGAGCATCCAAGGCGACATCCTGTTGGACCGCAGCAACAAGCTCACCGCCTCGCAAACCGTGGTCCGCGACAGCGACGCCGCGCAAGCCAAACAGCTGTTGCTGCTGGCTACCCTCCTGGCACTGCTCTTTGGCCTCTTCGCCGCCTGGGCCATTACTCGCCAGATCATTATCCCGCTCACTCAGACCCTCAAGGTCGCCGAACGCGTAGCCTCGGGCGACCTGAGCCAGAACCTGGAATCCACCCGCCAGGATGAACTGGGCCAACTGCAACGCGCCATGCAGAGCATGACCGTGGGCCTGCGCGAGTTGATTGGTGGCATCAGCGATGGCGTCACACAAATCGCCAGCGCCGCCGAGCAACTGTCGGCGGTGACCGAACAGACCAGCGCCGGGGTCAACAGCCAGAGGTCCGAAACCGACCAGGTGGCCACAGCCATGAACGAAATGGCCGCCACCGTGCAGGAAGTCGCGCGCAACGCCGAAGAAGCGTCGGAAGCCGCCGTGGCCGCCGACCTGCAGGCCCGTGAGGGCGACAAGGTGGTCGGCGAAGCCATCGCCCAGATCGAGCGCCTGGCCACCGAAGTCGGCAATTCGACGATTGCCATGGGCGATCTGAAGCGCGAAAGCGACAAGATCGGCAGCGTGCTCGACGTGATTAAATCCGTGGCCCAGCAAACCAACCTGCTGGCGCTGAACGCGGCTATCGAAGCGGCGCGTGCCGGTGAAGCCGGGCGTGGCTTCGCCGTGGTGGCCGACGAAGTGCGCAGCCTGGCCCAGCGCACACAGAAGTCCACCGAAGAGATCGCGGAGCTGATCGTCGGCCTGCAAAGCGGTACCCAGCAGGTGGCGACCATCATGGACAACAGCCGTGGCCTGACCGACAGCAGTGTCGAACTGACGCGCCGCGCCGGCAGCGCATTGGCGAACATCACGCGCACGGTTTCGACCATTCAGGCGATGAACTCGCAGATCGCCACGGCCGCCGAACAACAGAGCGCCGTCGCCGAAGAGATCAACCGCAGCGTGCTGAATGTGCGTGATATTTCTGAACAAACCTCTTCGGCCAGCGAAGAAACCGCGGCATCCAGTGCAGAGCTGGCACGGCTTGGCATCTACCTGCAAACCCTGGTCGGGCGCTTCCGCATCTGACCTGATGCTGCGCGGCGGCCGATTGGGGCTGCCGCATCTTATGAAATTTCCTACACAGTTATCAGCCCGCCCTCACCTCAATTCGAATTAGCGTTTCATCTGTCGCGAAACGCTTTTTCTGATTGGGAGGTGTGCCATGTTTTCTCGGCTGACCCGCATACTGGTTAACGCCAGCGTCCGCCTCAAGCTCGCCCTGGGTTTTGGCCTGGTGCTGTTCCTCAGTCTCACCATCGCCGTGACAGGCTGGCAAGCTCTGAATGCCGTGCTTGAACGCTCTTCCAAGCTGACAACATTGGGGCAGTTGGCTGTTGATGCCGAAGCCATGCGCGCCGATCGAATTGTGTACCGAATACTGGCGGACACTGCCAGCCTGGGCAAAATCAACGCGCACATCGAAAAAATCGAACTGTACCTCGCTGACCTCTCATCGCGCATGAGAGCCCCCTCCGACCAACAGCACCTTCAGGAAGCAATTCGCCTGTTAGCTGGCTTAAAAACAGCATTCAGCGAGCTGCCGCCCTTGGTCGAACAACGTGAGAACGCCCGTGGCCCGCTCAAAAAAATGGCGCTTCAGATCGGCGACACCCTGGCTCAATTCGCCAGTGATTTGCCTGACCAGCAAGACCAGAACGCCCTTGATGCCATTGAAAACCTGCGTCAGGCGATAACACTTGCCGATAACAGCGCCCAGAACCCTGCGTGGGCGGTCGACTCACTGCAAGCCTATGCCGAAACGGTCGGCACAGCGCTCGATGCACTGGAGGCTGCACAGGTGGCCGTCATGACCCTTGGAGTGGATGGTGCTTTGCTCAAAACCCAATTGGCCACCTATCGTGAGCAACTGATAACGCTCAAGGACGCCCAGCTCACTACCGAAACCGTGCAGAACCGACTTGAACAACAACTTGATCACGTGCTGGAAAAAAATGACCTGTTAAGCCAGGCCCAGACCTTCAAGCGCGACCGGGAAGCGGATCAAACCCGCACCTTGCTCACCGGCGTCACCGCTGTGGCGATGCTGCTTGGCGCCCTGGCCGCCTGGTGGATCGCTCGGCAGATCGCCTTACCTTTACGCCAGGTCCTGGCATCCGCCAACCGCATTGCCGAGGGCGACCTGAGCCACGACATCCAGGTGGAGCGCCGCGATGAACTGGGCCAGCTGCAACACAGCATCGGGCAAATGACCCGCAGCCTGCGCGGCCTGATCGGCAGCATCGGCGACAGCGCCCGGCAGATCGCCGGAGCGGCGACCCAGTTATCCACTGTGACCGAACAGACCCGCAACGGGCTCAACGACCAGAAAGACGAAACCGACCAAGTGGCAACGGCGATGAATGAAATGCTCGCCACCGCCCAGGAAGTGGCGCGCCATGCCGAACGCGCCTCGGTTGCGGCGAACGAAGCAGACGAGCAGGCCAGCGCGGGTGAGCAGGTGGTCACTCAGGCGGTTGAGCAGATCGACAACCTGGCCAGTGAAATGGCCTTGTCCGGCCGCGCAATGCTGACCCTGCAACAGGAAAGCGAGAAGATCGCCAGCGTGCTGGACGTTATCAAGTCCGTGTCCCAACAGACCAACCTGCTGGCCTTGAACGCCGCCATCGAAGCGGCGCGCGCGGGCGCTGCCGGCCGAGGGTTTGCCGTGGTCGCCGATGAGGTGCGCAGCCTGGCCCAGCGCACGCAGGAATCCGCTG
This sequence comes from Pseudomonas sp., assembly GCF_030147005.1. GTDB lineage: Bacteria > Pseudomonadota > Gammaproteobacteria > Pseudomonadales > Pseudomonadaceae > Aquipseudomonas. Next base: position 2,263 of record NZ_JASLAW010000254.1, on the reverse strand, counting down.
AAGAGATTGAAGGGTTGATCCTCGGCCTGAATGACGGCACCCAGCAGGTGGCGGACATCATGGACAGCAGTCGCAACCTGACCGACAACAGCGTTGCCCTGAGCCGCGACGCCGGCGAGGCCCTGGCCGCGATTGCCCGCACGGTATCGGTCATCCAGGAAATGAACCCGCAGATTGCCGCCGCCGCCGAACAGCAAAGCGCGGTGGCCGAGGAGATCAATCGCAGTGTATTGAAGGTGCGGGATGTGTCGGAACAGACCGCCGCCGCCAGCGGGGAAACGGCGGCCGCAAGCGTTCAGTTGACGAGGTTGAGCCTGGATTTGCAGACGCTGGTCGCCAAGTTCAAGCTTTGACCTGTGGCGAGGGAGCTTGCTCCCGCTGGGCTGCGCAGCGACCCCAAAATTTGGAAGCGCTTCGCACTCAAGCGCGAGCAAGCTCGCTCGCCACAGAGACGAATATTGCTACAGGACCTGGCGCAGGAAGGCCTGCGCCCTCGGGTCCTTCGGCGCATCGAAGAACTCGGCAGGCGCCGCGTCTTCCAGCAATTTGCCGTGGTCGAAAAACAGCACCCGGTCTGCCACTTCGCGGGCAAAGCCCATCTCGTGGGTGACGCACACCATGGTCATGCCTTCCAGCGCCAAGGTCTTCATGACGTCGAGCACTTCGCCGACCATTTCCGGGTCGAGGGCCGAGGTGGGCTCGTCAAACAGCATCACCTTGGGCTCCATCGCCAGGGCCCGGGCAATCGCGACCCGCTGCTGCTGGCCGCCGGAGAGGCGCGACGGAAACTCGTTGGCTTTCTGTGCAATGCCCACTTTTTCCAGCAACGCCAGGGCCTTGGCTTCGCGCTCCTGCTTGCCGCGCTTGCGTACGACCTTTTGCGCCAGGCACAGGTTTTCCAGCACGGTCATGTGGGGGAACAGGTTGAAATGTTGAAACACCATGCCGACTTCACGGCGATAGGCATTTACGTCGGTCTTCGGGTCGGCCAGCTGTAAACCGCCGATGCTGACCGAACCTGAATCGAATTCCTCCAGCCCATTGAGGCAGCGCAGAAAGGTGGACTTGCCGGAACCGGACGGGCCGATCACCACCAGCACTTCGCCCTTGGCCACCTGGGTGGTGACATGGTCCACCGCGCGCACCACCTGGCCACGGGTATCGAAGACTTTTACCAGATCGCGGACTTCAATCACTTTGCGCGAGCCTCCGCTCAAGCCGGCTGGCCATTTTCGACAGCGGCAGGTTGATCAGCAGGTACAGGCCTGCAACACAGAACAGAATTTCAAAGGGCGAAAACGAGGTGGTGATCACTTCGCGTCCGCTCTTGAGCAGCTCAGTGATGGCGATCACCGAGACCAGCGAGGTGTCTTTCACCAGGCTGATAAATTGCCCGGCCAACGGCGGCAGTACGCGCTTGAAAGCCTGTGGCAACACCACATGCCGCATCGACTGGCTGGCGCTCAAGCCCAGGGAGCGTGCAGCCTCGTTCTGGCCACGGGTGATCGATTGCACACCGGCACGCACGATTTCCGCCACGTAGGCACCGGTGAACAGCGACAGTGCCGCGATCCCGGCAAACTCCCGGGACAGGTTGAGCACCGTGCCGATAAAGAAATAGAAAATGAAAATTTGCACCAGCAGCGGCGTACCGCGCACCAGTTCGACATAGATCGTCGACAGGTCGCGCAAGGTCGGGTTGCTGGACAGCCGGCACAAGCCGGTGGCCAAGCCAATCGCCAGGCCGAGGATGCCGGACACCACCGACAACCACAGCGTGGTCCACAAGCCCCACATCAGCGGGCCCAATGCCCAATGACGGTTGACCCCGATGACGTCACCTTCAGCCACATCATCGCCACGCGCCACTTGCAGGCTGTCGTCGGCGACCGTCAGCTTCTGTTCCGCGCCCGCATCATTGCGCAGGGTAACCTCGGCCACGTCGCCCTTGCGCACCAGATCAATGACGGTCGAGATATCTGCGGCACGCTGCGCTTGCTCGGCCTGATAGGCGAAGTACTGCGGCACGCGGTTCCAGCGCCATTCGTAGGACATCAGCGAGGTGGCGTAATACAACGCGCCAGCCAGGCCGACGAGCACGAGCACTGTCAGCAGGTGCCAGGGCCATTGGGCTTTTTTCTGTTTCATTTATTCAACATCCATCAGGGATGGGGATATACCCCATTTGTGGCGAGGGAGCTTGCTCCCGCTGGAGTGCGAAGCGCTCCCAGGATTTTAGGGTCGCTGCGCAACCCAGCGGGAG
>NZ_JASLAW010000214.1 GCF_030147005.1 Pseudomonas sp. | reverse complement strand
ACGTGATCGTCACCGTGGGTATCCTGGCGTATTTCCAGATTACCTTCGACCTGACCGTACTGGCGGCCGTGTTGGCGATCATTGGTTACTCCCTCAACGACACCATCGTGGTCTTCGACCGGGTTCGTGAGAACTTCCGCGTACTGCGCAAGGCGACGTTGATCGAGAACATCAACATCTCCACCACCCAGACCCTGCTGCGAACCATGGCGACGTCGATCTCCACTTTGCTGGCGATCGCGGCACTGATGATCTTTGGTGGCGACAACCTGTGGGGCTTCTCCCTGGCGCTGTTCATTGGCGTGCTGGCGGGTACTTACTCGTCGATCTACATCGCCAACGTGGTGCTGATCTGGCTGAACCTCAACAGCGAAGACCTGATCCCTCCGGCCAGCACTGGCAAGGAGGTCGACGACCGTCCTTGATGGGCGTTTGTTGATCGGCGGTTACAAGAAAGGCGCGAGATTGAACTCGCGCCTTTTTTTTGGCTCCAAGGCTGGGTATAGCGCGGATCTTTCGATCCGTTTGTGATGGTCAGGAGGTTCAACGTGAACAAGTCGTTGCTGGTTGGTGCGGTATTGGGTGCTGTCGGTGTGACTGCCGGGGGTGCTGTTGCCACCTACAGCCTGGTAAAAAGCGGCCCTGAGTATGCGCAAGTGCTGGCGGTGCAGCCGGTAAAAACCCAGATCAAAACCCCACGTGAGGTCTGCAAGGACGTCACAGTTACCCGGCAGCGTCCGGTGCAGGATCAACATCAAATCGCGGGTACCGTGGTGGGCGCCCTTGCCGGTGGCTTGCTGGGCAACCAGGTTGGTGGTGGTAACGGCAAGAAGCTGGCCACCGTAGCCGGTGCCGTCGGCGGCGGTTACGCGGGTAACAAGGTTCAGGAAGGTATGCAGAACCGTGATACCTACACCACCACGCAGACTCGCTGTAACACCGTGAACGACATCAGCGACAAAGTTGTCGGTTATGACGTGCGTTACAACCTGGATGGCAAGGAAGGTACGGTACGTATGGAACGTGATCCAGGCGGCCAGATTCCAGTCGATAAGGAAGGGCGTCTGATCCTGGGTCAGAACCAGCAGTAATCCATGGCTTGATGCGATTCATTGGTTAAGTGCTGCAGTTGTATAGGCAGTACCACCCAAATCCCAGGCATAAAAAAAGCACCCCAAGGGGTGCTTTTTTTGTGCTCGCTCGCTTAACGCTTCAGCGAAGCCGGCAGGTGAGGCTGGATCGCCGTCAACACTGCCTTGAAGCATTTGGTGTTGCCGGCAACCACGTGGCCTTTCTCAAGGAAGTCATGACCACCGGTGAAGTCACTCACCAGGCCGCCCGCTTCCTGGATCAGCAGGGCGCCTGCAGCCATGTCCCACTCGGACAGGCCCGACTCCCAGAACGCATCAAAACGACCGGCGGCGACGTAAGCCAGGTCCAGGCTCGCTGCGCCGGCGCGACGGATGCCTGCGGTCTGGCCAACCAGGGCGCGGAACATGCCCAGGTAGTTTTCCAGGTTATCCATTTGATCATCGCGGAACGGGAAGCCAGTACCCAGCAACGCGCCATCCAGGCTGGTGCGCCCGCTCACGCGCAGGCGGCGACCGTTCAACTGGGCGCCACGGCCACGGCTGGCGGTGAATTCTTCCTGGCGGACCGGGTCCAGTACAACGGCGTGTTCCAGGCGACCACGGTATTTGCAGGCGATGCTCACCGCAAAGTGCGGGATGCCGCGCAGAAAGTTGGTGGTGCCATCCAGTGGGTCGATGATCCACAGGTAGTCTTCGCCTTCGCCGCTACCTTTGTGCAGGCCGGTTTCTTCACCGAGGATGCCGTGGGTAGGGTAGGCCTTGCGCAGGGCGTCGATGATTTTCTGTTCGGCGGCGCGATCCACTTCGGATACGTAATCCTTGGCGTCTTTTTCGTCGACCTTGATGGTATCCAGGCGCTCGATAGAGCGGAAGATCAATTCACTGGCGCTGCGGGCGGCGCGCAGCGCGATATTCAGCATGGGCTGCATGGATAGGTCACCTAAGGTTGTTAAAGAAAGCCGGGCAGTTTAGCAGAAACTTTCTCCAGGTGAAGGACGACGTTAGCTTTCGTGGCATAACCTTGGGCGGTTCTGTAAGATTTGCTCCCCTTTCCCGTGTCCGAGAGCGCCTCCCTTGCTGCAAAACATTCGTGTGGTTTTGGTCAATACCAGTCATCCCGGCAACATCGGCGGGGTGGCGCGAGCCATGAAGAACATGGGGCTGACGCGCCTGGTGCTGGTCGAGCCGCGTGTGTTTCCGCACCACGAGGCCGATGCTCGCGCATCCGGCGCCAATGACATTCTGGAAAACGCCCAGGTTGTCGCCACCCTGGAAGATGCTCTGGTCGGCTGCAACCTGGTACTCGGCACCAGCGCTCGCGATCGTCGCATTCCCTGGCCGCTGTTGGACCCGCGTGAGTGCGGCACCAAAGTGGTGGACGAGGCGGCCGGCGGCGCAGAAATCGCCCTGGTATTTGGCCGTGAAGACTCCGGCCTCACCAACGAAGAGCTGCAGCGATGTCATTACCACGTGCACATTCCGTCAGATCCTGAGTTCAGTTCGCTGAACCTTGGGGCGGCGGTGCAGGTGCTGACTTATGAAGTGCGTATGGCCTGGCTGGCTGCTGAAGGCCAGCCGAGCAAGATGGAGAAGGACGAAGTGGCGTCGACCAAAAGTGGCGAGCTGGCCACGATGGACGAGCTGGAGCGTTTCTATGAGCACCTGGAGCAAACCCTGGTGGCCATCGAATTTCTCGATCCCGAAAAACCACGGCACTTGATGGCGCGCCTGCGCCGGTTGTACGGACGCAGCTCGGTCAGCCGGGCGGAAATGAATATATTGCGGGGCATCCTCACGGAAACCCAGAAAGCGGCCCATGGCGAGTTGCTTAAGCGGAAGGATTAAAAATGTTCGAGCGTTTGCGAGAAGATATCCAAAGCGTTTTCCATCGTGACCCGGCGGCGCGCAATGCCTTTGAAGTGCTGACCTGCTACCCCGGCATGCACGCGATCTGGATTCACCGGTTATCCGGCGCCTTGTGGGGCATGGGCTGGAAATGGCTGGCGCGCCTGGTGTCCAACTTCGGTCGCTGGTTGACCGGGATCGAGATTCACCCCGGAGCCAAAGTGGGGCGTCGTTTCTTCATCGACCATGGCATGGGCATTGTGATCGGCGAAACTGCTGAGATTGGCGATGACGTGACGCTGTACCAGGGGGTGACGCTTGGCGGCACCAGCTGGAACAAGGGCAAGCGTCATCCAACGTTGGGCGACGGTGTGGTGGTGGGAGCGGGCGCCAAGGTGCTCGGGCCTTTTACCGTTGGTGCTGGTGCCAAGGTCGGCTCCAATGCCGTGGTGACCAAGGCTGTGCCGCCGGGTGCGACGGTGGTGGGGATTCCAGGTCGAATCATCGTCAAGCCGGAGGTCGGCGACGAGCAGGAAGCCAAGCGCAAGGCCATGGCCGAGAAGATCGGTTTTGATGCCTATGGCGTCAGCGAAGACATGCCTGACCCGGTAGCGCGTGCCATTGGCCAGTTGCTCGACCACCTGCAAGCGGTGGATGGCAAGCTGGACGGTATGTGCGGTGCGCTGAAGGATTTGGGTAGCAGCTATTGTGCGAAAGACCTGCCTGAGCTGCGTAAAGAAGACTTCGCCGAAATCAAGGACGAGGCGACTACCAAGGCCAACTGAGCACGACTTCCTGTGGGGGCTGGTGTGTCTGCGATAGCGGCATGCCAGCCAGCTCATAGATTGCTGACCCATCGCTATCGCGGGCAAGCCAGCTCCACATTTGATCGCTATTGATCCGGTGGTTTGTGGCGGGCCCCGTTCCCGCTGTTCGATCCCACCCCACCCTGATATGATTCGCGCGCCCTTTTTGCGGGTAATCCTGACTAAAGTACTAGGTCTTATAGTTGACTTAAATACTCGGGAATCGCATACTTGCTCCCATTCTGAAACACCTTGGTACCTTGTCCATGAGACTGACTACAAAAGGCCGATACGCGGTGACCGCCATGCTTGACCTGGCTTTGCACGCGCAAACTGGGCCGGTGTCCCTGGCCGATATCTCCGAGCGCCAAGGCATTTCCCTGTCCTACCTCGAGCAGCTGTTCGCCAAATTGCGCCGCAGCAACCTGGTTTCCAGCGTGAGGGGCCCAGGGGGTGGCTATCAACTGTCCCGCGATATGCAGGGCATCCAGGTGGCTCAGGTGATCGATGCGGTCAACGAATCCGTCGATGCGACCAAATGCCAGGGCCTGGGTGATTGCCACGCCGGCGACACCTGCCTGACGCACCACTTGTGGTGTGACTTGAGCCTGCAGATCCATGAGTTTTTGAGTGGTATCAGCTTGGCTGATCTTGTGACTCGCCGTGAGGTGCAAGAAGTAGCCCAGCGTCAGGACCAGCGCCGTTGCAACACCAAGGCGCCGCGTCTGGACAAGATCGAAGCGTCCGCCGTCGAGTGACAGCCGCAGAGCTAACGGCACGCCAGCCAGCCTGATTTAGGAGAAAGTCCATGAAATTGCCGATTTACCTTGATTACTCAGCGACCACCCCGGTTGATCCGCGTGTCGCGCAAAAGATGAGCGAATGCCTGCTGGTTGACGGAAACTTCGGTAACCCAGCCTCCCGCTCCCACGTATTCGGCTGGAAAGCCGAGGAAGCGGTCGAGAACGCTCGCCGCCAAGTCGCCGACCTGGTTGGCGCAGACCCGCGCGAAATCGTCTGGACCTCCGGCGCCACCGAATCCGACAACCTGGCTATCAAGGGCGCGGCGCACTTCTATGCGACCAAAGGCAAGCACCTGATCACCACCAAGATTGAGCACAAGGCTGTCCTCGACACCATGCGCCAACTGGAGCGTGAAGGTTTCGAGGTGACTTACCTCGAGCCGACCACCGACGGTATCGTCACTCCGGCCATGATCGAAGCCGCGTTGCGTGACGACACCATTCTGGTTTCCGTGATCCACGTGAACAACGAAATCGGCACCATCAACGACATCGAAGCGATTGGCGAGCTGACCCGTTCCAAGGGCATCCTGCTGCACGTCGACGCCGCTCAGTCCACCGGCAAGGTTGACATCGACCTGTCGAAGCTTAAAGTCGACCTTATGTCGTTCTCTGCCCACAAGACCTACGGTCCGAAAGGCATTGGCGCTCTGTACGTTAGCCGCAAGCCGCGCGTACGTATCGAAGCCACCATGCACGGCGGCGGTCACGAGCGCGGCATGCGCTCGGGCACCCTGGCGACCCACCAGATCGTTGGCATGGGCGAAGCCTTCCGTGTAGCCAAGGAAGACATGGCGGCCGAAAACGTGCGCATCAAGGCCCTGAGCGATCGCTTCTACAAGCAGGTCGAAAACCTTGAAGAGCTGTACATCAACGGCAGCATGACTGCCCGAGTACCGCACAACCTGAATTTGAGCTTCAACTACGTTGAGGGCGAGTCGCTGATCATGGCACTCAAGGACCTGGCGGTTTCGTCCGGTTCGGCCTGCACCTCTGCGTCCCTTGAGCCGTCGTACGTATTGCGCGCCCTGGGCCGCAACGACGAATTGGCGCACAGCTCGATCCGCTTTACCTTCGGCCGCTTCACCACTGAAGAGCAAGTCGACTACGCCGCGCAGAAAGTCTGCGAAGCCGTCAACAAGCTGCGCGTTCTGTCGCCACTTTGGGACATGTACAAAGACGGTGTCGATATTTCCAAGATCGAGTGGGCGGCACACTAACTATAGAAGCCGCCCCCCCAGCTCTGTAGCAACGTGGCGGAAAACGCAGGCGTTTCTACAGGGTTCCAGAGCGGCCCTGATGAGTGAGGATTCAGTACCATGGCTTACAGCGAAAAGGTCATCGACCACTACGAAAACCCGCGCAACGTCGGCAAGATGAACGCGGAAGACCCAGATGTCGGCACCGGCATGGTCGGCGCTCCGGCGTGCGGCGATGTGATGCGCCTGCAGATCAAGGTCAACGACGCTGGCGTTATCGAAGACGCCAAGTTCAAGACCTACGGCTGCGGTTCGGCCATCGCCTCCAGTTCCCTGGCGACCGAATGGATGAAAGGCAAGACCCTGGATGAGGCTGTCACCATCAGCAACACCCAGCTGGCCGAAGAACTGGCCCTGCCGCCGGTGAAAATTCACTGCTCGGTACTTGCGGAGGACGCCATCAAGGCGGCCGTTCGCGACTACAAGCAGAAGAAAGGCTTGATCTAAGCATTTGCGACGAGTAAGGAGTCAACGATGGCTATCAGCATGACAGAAGCGGCTGCGCAGCACATTCGCCGCTCCCTGAATGGGCGCGGTAAAGGTGAGGGGATTCGTCTGGGTGTTCGCACCACGGGCTGTTCCGGCCTTGCCTACGTGCTGGAGTTTGTCGACGAGGTGGTTGCGGAAGACCAGGTGTTCGAAAGTCACGGCGAAAAAGTGATCATCGACCCAAAAAGCCTGACCTACCTGGACGGCACCGAGCTCGATTTCGTCAAGGAAGGGTTGAACGAAGGCTTCAAGTTCAACAACCCCAACGTACGCGGTGAATGTGGCTGCGGCGAAAGCTTCAACATCTGAGGCTTCTTGTGGGTACTCCTTGTCATTTCGCTTTATTCGAGCTGCAGCCGAGCTTTCGGCTGGATCTTGAGCAGCTTGCCACGCGCTATCGTGAATTGGCGCGTGGCGTGCATCCAGACCGCTTCGCTGACGCTTCCGAGCGTGAGCAACGCCTGGCGCTGGAGCAATCGGCCAGCCTCAACGAAGCCTATCAGACGCTCAAAAGCCCCCCGAAACGCGCGCGTTATTTGCTGGCGATGAAGGGCGGTGAGTTGCCGATGGAAGTCACCGTGCACGACCCGGACTTCCTGATGCAGCAGATGCAGTGGCGCGAAGAACTTGAAGACTTGCAGGACCAGGCCGATGTGGCCGGCGTCGCGGTCTTCAAGCGCCGTCTGAAAGCTGCCCAGGATGAGCTCAACGAAAGCTTCGCAGCCTGTTGGGATGATGCCGCGCAACGCGAACAGGCCGAACGCCTGATGCGGCGCATGCAGTTTCTCGACAAGCTCACCTACGAAGTGCGCCAGCTAGAAGAGCGCCTCGACGATTAACCCAGTGTGCTGCCCGTGATGCGCGCCTGTATAGACAGATAAGACCTGATTACCATGGCTCTACTGCAAATCGCCGAACCCGGCCAAAGCCCTCAACCGCACCAGCGTCGCCTGGCGGTCGGGATTGACCTGGGCACCACCAATTCCCTGGTTGCTGCCGTGCGCAGCGGCCTGTCCGAGCCATTGCCCGACGCCGACGGCCAACTGATTCTGCCGTCCGCCGTGCGCTATCACCCCGACCGTATCGAAGTGGGTGAGTCAGCCAAGCTGGCGGCGTCTACCGACCCATTGAATACTGTGTTGTCGGTCAAGCGCTTGATGGGCCGTGGGTTGTCCGACGTCAAGCAGTTGGGCGACCAGATGCCTTACCGCTTTGTCGGTGGCGAATCCCATATGCCGTTCATCGACACCGTTCAAGGCCCGAAAAGCCCGGTGGAAGTGTCAGCCGATATCCTCAAGGTGCTGCGCCAGCGTGCGGAAACCACCTTGGGCGGCGAACTGGTTGGCGCGGTGATTACAGTTCCGGCCTATTTCGATGACGCTCAGCGCCAAGCTACCAAGGATGCGGCGAAACTCGCCGGCCTGAATGTGCTGCGCTTGCTTAACGAGCCGACCGCTGCTGCCGTGGCTTACGGCCTGGACCAGCATGCTGAAGGCTTGGTCGCGATTTACGACCTGGGCGGCGGCACCTTTGATATTTCAATCCTGCGCCTGACCGGCGGTGTCTTTGAAGTGCTGGCGACCGGCGGCGACAGCGCCCTCGGCGGCGATGACTTCGACCACGCCATTGCGGGCTGGATCATCAGCAGTGCGGGCTTATCTGCCGACCTGGACCCAGGCGCGCAGCGTAACCTGCTGCAAACCGCCTGCGCCGCCAAGGAGGCGCTGACGGAGGCTGCAACTGTTGAAGTCTCCTACGGCGCCTGGTCGGCTCAACTGACGCGTGAAGCGTTCGATGCGTTGATCGAACCGATGGTCGCCCGCAGCCTGAAAGCCTGCCGCCGCGCCGTGCGTGATTCCGGTATCGAGCTGGAGGACGTCGGTGCCGTGGTCATGGTCGGCGGTTCCACCCGCGTTCCACGCGTTCGTGAAGCCGTCGCCGAAGCCTTTGGCCGTCAACCGCTGACTGACATCGACCCGGATCAAGTGGTGGCCATTGGTGCTGCGATCCAGGCCGATACCCTGGCCGGCAACAAGCGCGATGGTGGCGAATTGTTGCTGCTCGACGTGATTCCTTTGTCCCTGGGGCTGGAAACCATGGGCGGCCTGATGGAAAAGGTGATTCCGCGCAACACCACCATTCCTGTCGCCCGCGCCCAGGACTTCACCACCTATAAAGACGGCCAGACGGCCATGATGATTCATGTGCTGCAAGGCGAGCGCGAGCTGATCAACGACTGCCGCTCCCTGGCCCGCTTTGAATTGCGCGGTATTCCGGCCATGGTAGCGGGCGCGGCGAAGATTCGCGTGACCTTCCAGGTTGATGCCGATGGCCTGCTGAGCGTGGCGGCCCGTGAACTGGGCTCGGGTGTCGAAGCCAGTATCCAGGTCAAACCGTCCTACGGGCTGACGGACGGTGAAATTGCCAAGATGCTCAAAGACTCGTTCCAATATGCCGGCGACGACAAGGTCGCTCGCGTGTTGCGTGAGCAGCAAGTTGACGCCCAGCGCCTGCTCGAAGCGGTGCAGGGCGCCCTTGATACCGATGGCGAGCGCCTGTTGGATGCCGAAGAGCGCATGGTCATCGACCTGCAGATGCAGGAGCTGGCCGAACTGATGAAAGGCAACGATGGTTACGCCATCGAGCAGCAGACCAAGCGCTTGTCGCAGGTCACTGACGCCTTTGCCGCCCGCCGCATGGATCAGACGGTGAAAGCCGCACTGGCGGGGCGCAACCTGAATGAAATTGAGGAATAACTGATGCCGCAGGTCACTTTTCTACCGCACGCCGAGCATTGCCCGGACGGCATGGTCGTGGAGGCTGAGACCGGCAAGTCCCTTCTCGACGTCGCGCATGACAACCATATCGAGATCGAAAGTGCTTGTGGTGGCGTGAATTCCTGCACCACTTGTCACTGCATCATTCGTAAGGGTTTCAATAGCCTTAACGAGGCCGGTGACCTGGAAGAAGACAATCTTGATAAGGCGTGGGGCCTGGAGCCAACGTCGCGCCTGAGCTGTCAGGCGAAAGTGGGGACTGAAGACCTCACCGTTGAAATTCCGAAATATTCGCTCAACCATGCGGCTGAAGCGCCGCATTGATCCAAGGAACTGTCATGAGCCTGAAATGGGTTGATGTACAAGAAATAGCTATACAACTTGCAGAAGCTCATCCTGAGGTCAATCCTCTTACGGTGAACTTCGTCAAGCTGCGCAACCTCGTAATGGAACTGCCGGATTTTGACGACGTCCCGGATCGGGGTGGCGAAAAGGTCCTGGAGGCGATTCAAGGCCTGTGGATCGAAGAAGCAGACTGAGCCGCTTATTACGCAGTTAGGCAATACCCAATAACCCGCGTATAATTCGCGGGTTTAATTTTTCGTAAATTACCGTTTCTGGAGTTACACCATGGCTGTTCAACGTACTTTCTCCATCATCAAGCCTGACGCTGTTGCAAAAAACGTCATCGGCGAGATCACCACTCGTTTCGAAAAAGCCGGCCTGAAGGTTGTAGCTTCGAAACTCAAGCAACTGTCCAAGGCTGAAGCTGAAGGCTTCTACGCTGAGCACAGCGCTCGTGGCTTCTTCGGCGACCTGGTTGCCTTCATGATCTCCGGTCCTGTTGTTGTTCAGGTTCTGGAAGGCGAAAACGCTATCGCTCTGAACCGTGAGCTGATGGGCGCTACCAACCCTAAAGAAGCAGCTGCCGGCACCATCCGTGCTGATTTCGCTGAGTCCATCGACGCCAACGCTGTACACGGTTCGGACTCCGAAGCCGCTGCTGCTCGCGAAATCTCGTACTTCTTCGCAGCTACTGAAGTAACCGCTCGCTAAGCATCGGCTTAAAGAGTGAGGGTGAATCCATGACTACATCGACTGTTAAAACCAACCTGCTGGGTCTGACTCAGCCGGAAATGGAGAAATTCTTCGACTCAATCGGGGAGAAGCGTTTCCGTGCCGGTCAGGTAATGAAGTGGATTCACCACTTTGGCGTCGACGATTTCGACGCCATGACGAACGTCAGCAAGGCCCTGCGCGACAAGCTCAAGGCCATTGCCGAGGTCCGTGGTCCCGAAGTGGTCAGCGAGGACATCTCCAGCGACGGCACCCGTAAGTGGGTGGTGCGCGTGGCGTCCGGCAGTTGCGTCGAGACCGTGTACATTCCCCAGGGCAAGCGCGGCACCTTATGCGTTTCGTCCCAGGCAGGCTGTGCCCTGGACTGCAGTTTCTGCTCCACCGGCAAGCAAGGCTTCAACAGCAACCTCACCGCCGCCGAAGTCATCGGCCAGGTTTGGATTGCCAACAAATCCTTTGGCAGCGTCCCGGCGACCGTCGACCGTGCCATCACCAATGTGGTGATGATGGGCATGGGTGAGCCGCTGCTGAACTTCGACAACGTGATTGCGGCCATGCACTTGATGATGGACGACCTGGGCTACGGCATCTCCAAGCGCCGTGTGACCCTGTCGACCTCCGGCGTGGTCCCGATGATCGATGAGCTGGCCAAGCACATCGACGTGTCCCTGGCGTTGTCGCTGCACGCACCGAATGACGCATTGCGTAACCAATTGGTGCCGATCAACAAGAAGTATCCGCTTAAGATGCTGCTCGAGTCCTGCCAGCGTTATATGGCGACCTTGGGTGAAAAACGCGTACTGACCATTGAGTACACCATGCTCAAGGACATCAACGACAAGGTCGAGCATGCGGTCGAGATGATCGAGTTGCTCAAGAACACCCCGTGCAAGATCAACCTGATTCCGTTCAACCCGTTTCCCCATTCTGGCTACGAGCGGCCGAGCAACAACGCTATCCGCCGTTTCCAGGATCAACTGCACCAGGCCGGCTACAACGTCACCGTGCGTACGACTCGCGGTGAAGACATCGACGCCGCCTGTGGCCAATTGGTAGGGCAGGTGCTGGATCGCACCCGCCGCAGTGAGCGTTACATCGCCGTGCGTGAGTTGAGCGCAGCCGACGATATGCCGCAAAGCGCTGCAAATCGAACCTGAGAGAGGACCTCTATGCCCTTGCGCCTTGCGCTGCTGTTGCTTGTTACCGGTCTTTTGGCCGGTTGTGTTTCATCGGGCCATGACAGCCCTTTGCAAACCGGCAAGGGTCGCGAAGCGGCGCGAGTGGCCTATGTGCAGCTGGGCTTGGGCTATTTGCAACAGGGCATGAACGAGCAGGCCAAGGTCCCATTGAAGAAGGCCCTTGAACTGGACGTCAACGATGCTGATGCCAATGCCGCGTTGGCGCTGGTCTTCAAGGCTCAGGCCGAGCCCGAACTGGCGGATCAATATTTCACGAAGGCGCTGGCTTCCCGTCCTGGCGACGCTCGGTTGCTGAACAACTACGGCAGTTTCCTGTTCGAGCAGAAACGTTATGAACAGGCCGCCGCTTATTTCCGGCAAGCCAGCACCGATACCCTTTATCCTGAGCGTTCGCGCGTTTTCGAGAACCTAGGGGTGACTTCGATACACCTCGGCCAGCGCGAGCTTGCGCGCCAGCAACTGGAAAAAGCCCTGCTTCTGAACGCTCGCCAGCCACGCGCTTTGCTTGAAATGGCTGAGTTGTCTTACGAAGACAGGCATTATGTGCCGGCACGCGACTATTACGAGCGTTTCAGCCTGCTCAGCGGGCACAATGCACGTAGTCTGTTGCTCGGTGTGCGCCTGGCGACGGTTCATGAAGAACGCGACACGGCCGCACGTTTTGGCCAGCAACTTGAACGACTCTATCCCGGTACGCCGGAATATCAGCAATACCTGTCGGAGCAATGATGAAAGCCGCGCACCCGGAAGTTGTAGCAGCTAATCGCGTCAACCCAGGCGAGACCTTGCGTCAGGCCCGCGAGAGCAATGGTTGGTCGCTGGCGGAAGTGGCCCTCAAGCTCAATTTGACCACCACCTCCCTGGCCAACCTGGAGGCTGGCGCGTTCGACAAACTGCCTGGGCACACGTTCGCCCGTGGCTATATCCGCGCCTATGCCAAATTGTTGGGTATCGACCAGACCGTGCTGGTCCAGGCGTTCGACCAGTTCACCGGCACCGACTCCCAGGGCAGTAATGTGCATGGCCTCGGTCGCATTGAAGAGCCCACTCGGGTTTCCCACACGATTTTGCGCATTGTCAGCCTGTTGCTGTTGATTGCCGTGATCGGTGGCGGCTTCGTCTGGTGGCAAGACCAGACCTCCCAGCGCAATAAAGACCTGACCAGCAATGCCCTGGAGCACGTCGAGGTCGAAAGCGCCGACGGCACTACGCAGATTCATCCGCTGGATGAGCCGGAAGACCAGGCGGTCGTCGAAGGGCAAGCCGCGCCGCAAGCGCCTGCCACTGCCGAACAGCCTGCTCCGGAAGGCGGCAGCGCACCTGCTGCGACTGCCGCCGCACCCGCTCCGGTTCCAGCAGCACCCGCGGCCCAGGCCCAGGCTCCCGCACCGGCTGCTCCGGCACAGGCTCCAGCGCCGGCCGCGCCGACTGCGCCAGCCATGTCGCCGCCCACCACCCCAGCGTTGATCGCCGGTGACGGGCGCGTACAGATCACCTTCATCGCTGACTGCTGGACGCAAGTCACCGATGGCAATGGCAAAGTGCTGTTTAGCGGTCTCAAGCGTAAGGGAGATACTCTTGACCAGGGCGGCAAGCCTCCTTTGACGCTGCGTCTGGGCTTCGCCCGTGGCGCGCAAGTGGCCTACAACGGCCAGCCTGTGGACGTGGCGCCGTTCACCAGTGGCGAGACAGCTCGCATCAAGTTGGGACAATAGTCATGCACGGCGAATCTCCAATCAAACGTCGCGTATCGCGCAAGATCTGGGTCGGCTCGGTGCCGGTGGGCGGCGACGCCCCCATCGCGGTGCAGAGCATGACCAACAGCGACACCAATGACGTGGCCGCCACAGTCGCCCAGATCAACCGTCTGGAAGCGGCCGGCGTGGACATCGTGCGGGTTTCCGTACCGGATATGGACGCTGCCGAAGCTTTTGGCCGCATCAAGCAATTGGTCAAGGTGCCGCTGGTTGCCGACATTCACTTCGACTACAAAATCGCGTTGCGCGTAGCCGAACTGGGTGTGGACTGCCTGCGGATCAACCCGGGCAACATCGGTCGTGAAGACCGTGTGCGGGCCGTGGTGGATGCGGCCCGTGATCGCGGTATTCCCATCCGCATCGGCGTCAACGCCGGTTCGCTGGAAAAAGACCTGCAAAAGAAATACGGCGAGCCTACTCCGGCGGCGCTGGTCGAGTCGGCGTTGCGCCACGTTGAACACCTGGAACGCCTGAATTTCCAGGACTTCAAGGTCAGTGTAAAGGCGTCCGACGTGTTCATGGCCGTAGAAGCCTACCGCCTGCTGGCCAAGGAAATCGTGCAGCCGCTGCACCTGGGCATCACTGAAGCGGGCGGTTTACGCTCAGGCACAGTGAAATCTGCGGTGGGTCTCGGTATGCTGCTCGCCGAAGGGATTGGCGATACTATCCGCATCTCCCTGGCGGCAGACCCCGTAGAGGAAGTGAAGGTCGGTTACGACATTCTCAAATCCCTGCGTTTGCGTTCCCGTGGCATCAACTTCATTGCCTGCCCGAGCTGCTCGCGGCAGAACTTCGACGTGGTGAAAACCATGAACGACCTGGAGTTGCGTCTCGAAGACCTGCTGGTGCCGCTGGATGTCGCGGTGATCGGTTGCGTGGTCAACGGGCCAGGCGAGGCCAAAGAAGCGCATGTGGGCCTGACCGGCGGTACACCGAACCTGATTTACATCGACGGCAAGCCGTCGCAGAAATTGACGAATGACAATCTTGTGGATGAGCTGGAAAAGCTGATCCGCGAGAAAGCGGCCGAAAAGGTCGCCGCTGATGCAGCGCTGATCGCTCGCGGCTGATTGAACGAATTTAAGGATTTGATGTGAGCAAGTCTCTGCAAGCCATTCGTGGCATGAACGATATCCTGCCGGAGCAGACGCCACTGTGGCGTTATTTCGAGAGCACTGTCGCGCGCCTGCTGGATAACTACGGTTACAAGCAGATCCGCATGCCGATCGTCGAGTTCACCGAGCTGTTCAAACGCTCCATCGGTGAAGTGACCGACATCGTCGAAAAAGAGATGTACACCTTTGAAGACCGTAACGGCGACTCCCTGACCCTGCGTCCGGAAGGCACCGCCGCATGCGTTCGCGCTGTGCTGGAGCATGGCATCACGGGTGGTGGCCAGCCTCAGAAGCTGTGGTACATCGGCCCGATGTTCCGCCACGAGCGTCCGCAGAAAGGTCGTTATCGTCAGTTCCACCAGATCGGTTGCGAAGTCTTCAACCTGGACGGTCCGGATATCGACGCCGAGCTGATCATTCTGACCTGGCGCCTGTGGGGCCAGTTGGGCATCCGCGACGCGGTCAAGCTTGAACTCAACAGCCTGGGCACCAGCGAATCGCGCAGCCGTTACCGGGGCGCCCTGGTCGAGTACCTGTCTGCCCACCTGGACAAATTGGACGAAGACAGTCAGCGCCGCCTGAAGACAAACCCGCTGCGCGTGCTTGATACCAAGAACGCCGACACCCAGGCTGTACTGGTCGGCGCGCCGAAAATGGCCGACTACCTGGACGACGAATCCCGCACGCACTTCGAGGGCCTCAAGGCTCGCCTGGATGCGGCAGGTATCCCCTATGTGATTAACCCCAAGCTGGTGCGCGGCCTCGATTACTACAGCAAGACGGTGTTCGAGTGGATCACCGACAAACTGGGCGCCCAAGGCACCGTGTGTGCCGGTGGTCGCTATGACGGCCTGGTCGAGCAAATGGGTGGCAAGCCGACCGCCGGCGTGGGGTTCGCCATGGGCATCGAGCGGCTGATCCTGCTGCTGGAGACCCTTGAGCAAGTGCCGCAGGAAATTTCCCGTCAGGTGGATGTGTATCTCTGTGCGTTTGGCGAGGCCGCCGAACTGGCTGCCCTGGCTCTGAGCGAAAAAGTGCGTGACCAACTGCCGAACCTGCGTCTGCAAATCAATGCCGGCGCGGGTAGCTTCAAGAGCCAGTTCAAGAAAGCCGACAAAAGCGGCGCGTTGTACGCGCTGATCCTCGGCGATGACGAATTGGCCCAGCAAGTGATAGGTTTCAAACCCCTGCGTGGCCAGGGCGAACAACAGAACATTGCCTTTGATGCGCTTGCTGCGCACCTGGCCACCTGCGTCGTGCAGGGTTGAAGCTGTCGAACAGCCGAATTTAGCGATTAAGGAGTATTGGGGTGTCGAGTACTGATGATGAGCAACTGGCCGAGTTCAAGGACTGGTGGCAGCGTAACGGCAAGCCCCTGGTTACTGGCGGTCTGCTGGCTTTAGTGGTGGTGTTCGGCTGGCAAGCCTGGACCAAGTATCAGGCTAACCAGTCCCAGGGCGCCTCGATTGTTTATCAGCAATTGCTGGAAACTACCCTGACGCCGGACGGCAAGCCGGACCCTGCCCAAGTGGCGGACCTGGCCGGCAAGCTGAAGAACGAATTTGGCGGTACTACCTACGCCCAGTACGGCAGCCTGTTCGTCGCGAAAGTCGCGGTCGACACCGGCAAGCTGGATGATGCAGCCACTGAGCTGAAAGCCATCGCCGACAAACCCATCAACCCGACCCTGGGTGAAATCGCACGTCAACGCCTGGCACAGGTATTGGCGGCACAGAACAAAGCCGACGAAGCACTCAAACTGCTCGACGGCGATGCTGACAAGGCATTTGTAGCCACTCGCGAAGAGCTCAAGGGCGACCTGTTGGTCCAATTGGGTCGTACCGACGAAGCCAATGCTGCGTACCAAAAAGCCAAGGCGGCGCTGTCTGATGAAGCGGCAGTCGGTGGCTTACAAATCAAGCTCGACGACTTGGCCAAAGGGGATGCGTGACGTGATCCGTTGGAAACATGCAGCATTGCTGGCTCTGGCCGTTCTGGCCGCGGGTTGCAGCAGCAACAGTAAAAAAGAACTGCCGCCTGCGGAGCTGACCAGCTTCAAGGAAGAAGTGGTCCTGCAAAAGCAGTGGAGCCGCTCCATCGGTGACGGTCAGGGCGAAACCTACAACATGTTGGTACCGGCAATCGACGGTGAGAACATTGTGGCGGCTGACGTGACCGGCATTGTGACCTCCATGGATCGCATGACCGGTGACGTGAAGTGGAAGAAAGACCTTGAACTGCCTGTCTCCGGCGCCGTAGGCGTGGGTTATGGCATGGTCATGCTCGGCACGCTGAAAGGCGAAGTCGTGGCTCTGGATTCCAGCACCGGTGAAGAAAAGTGGCGCGCTCGCGTGACCAGTGAAGTGCTCGCGCCGCCTGCCACCAACGGCGATATCGTCGTGGTGCAAACCCAGGATGACCGCGTGATCGGTCTGGACGCCAGCACTGGCGAACAGCGCTGGTTGTACGACAGTACCCCGGCGGTGCTGACCCTGCGCGGTACCAGTGGTCCGATTGTGACCAATAATCTGGCCGTTGCCGGGCTGTCGACCGGTAAAGTGGTCGCCCTGAATACCCAGAACGGCGTGCCGGCCTGGGAAACTCGTGTGGCTATCCCACAAGGTCGTTCCGAGTTGGATCGCGTCGTAGACATCGACGGCGGCTTGTTGTTGTCCGGCGAGACCCTCTATGTCGCCACCTATCAAGGCCGCGTTGCGGCACTGGACCTGCAGAGCGGTCGCGTTAACTGGCAGCGTGATGCTTCCAGCTACGCGGGTGTCGCTCAAGGGTTTGGCAGCGTCTACGTAAGCCTGGCGTCCGGCACCGTTGAAAGTGTCGACGAGCGCTCCACCACTGCGCTGTGGAGCAACGACTCCCTGGCTCGCCGTCAGCTGTCGGCACCGGAAGTCTTCTCCAGCTACGTGGCGGTGGGTGACTTCGAAGGTTACCTGCACCTGCTGAGCCAGGTGGACGGTCGCTTTGTAGGTCGCGAGCGTATTGACAGCGACGGTTTGCGTGCGCGTCCGCTGGTGGTGGGTAACATGCTTTATGTGTATGGCAACAGCGGCAAGCTGGAAGCCCTGACCATCAAGTAAGAACGATGCTTGAGGGCCTGGCCCTCTGGCAGCTTCACCTGTAGGAGCGAGCGACATGTGGCGAGGAAGCTTGCTTCCGCTGGGGCGCGAAGCGCTCCCAAACCGGCCAACCGGATGTATCTGATGCATCTTGAATGCCTGGTTTTGGGGCTGCTACGCAGCCAGCGGGAGCAAGCTCCCTCGCCATAGCAAGCTCGCTCCTGCAGTCGAGCACCAGCCGCTGCCCTGCAGCGGCTTTTGTATTTTCTGAAATAACGAAGTGGAGAGCCGCATGGTTCCCGTAATCGCCCTGGTGGGCCGACCTAACGTCGGCAAGTCCACCTTGTTCAACCGCCTGACCAGGACTCGCGACGCCATCGTCGGCGACTTGTCCGGTCTTACCCGTGATCGCCAATACGGTGAGGCAAAGTGGCAAGGGCGCTCCTACATTATTGTCGACACCGGTGGTATCTCCGGTGATGAACATGGCATGGACGAAAAAATGGCCGAGCAGTCGCTGCTGGCCATTGAAGAAGCTGATGTCGTGTTGTTCCTGGTGGATGCCCGCGCGGGCTATACCGCTGCCGACCAGATGATTGGCGAGCACCTGCGCAAGCGCAACAAGCGTTCTTATCTGGTCGCGAACAAGATCGATAACATCGATCCTGAAGCGGCCCGTGCCGAATTCAGCCCGATGGGCCTGGGCGACGCGATCCCGGTTGCCGGCGCTCACGGTCGCGGCATCACGCAGATGCTGGAAATTGCTCTCAGCACATTTCCAAAAGATGACGATGAGGAAGAAGAGGGTGAGGAGGAGATCGTCGCCGAAGGCGAGGAGGCCAAGCGCATTCCTGGCCCGAGCGAAAAAGACGGTATCAAGATCGCCATCATCGGCCGCCCTAACGTCGGCAAATCGACCCTGGTCAACCGCATGCTCGGTGAAGATCGGGTAATCGTCTATGACGAACCCGGCACCACCCGCGACAGTATCTATATCCCGTTCGAGCGTAATGACGAAAAGTACACGCTGATCGACACCGCCGGTGTGCGCAAGCGCGGCAAGATCCACGAAGAAGTTGAAAAATTCTCCGTGGTCAAAACCCTGCAAGCGATCAAAGACGCCAACGTGGTGATCTTTGTGATGGACGCACGCGAAGGCGTAGTGGACCACGACCTGAACCTGCTGGGCTTCGCCCTGGAAGCCGGTCGAGCCCTGGTGATCGCCATCAACAAGTGGGACGGCATGACGCCGAGCGAGCGCGATTTCGTCAAGATCGAGCTGCAGCGTCGTCTGTTCTTCGTTGAATTCGCCGATATTCACTTTATCTCGGCGCTGCACGGCACCGGCGTGGGCAACCTTTACGCCTCGGTACAGAACTCGTTCAAGTCTGCAGTTACCCGCTGGCCGACCAACCGCCTTACCCAGATCCTGGAAGACGCGGTGGGCGAGCACGCGCCGCCGATGGTCAACAACCGCCGCATCAAACTGCGTTACGCCCACTTGGGTGGTGCCAACCCGCCGATTATCGTGATCCACGGTAACCAGATCGAGAAGGTGCCCAAGTCCTATGTGCGTTACCTGGAGAACACCTATCGCCGTGTCTTGAAGCTGGTCGGTACGCCGATCCGTATCGAGTTCAAGGGCGGCGAGAACCCATACGAAGGCAACAAGAACAGCCTTACCGACCGCCAGGTCAACAAAAAACGCCGGATGATGACGCATCACAAGAAAGCCGACAAAAAGCGCCGCGACAAGCGCTGATATCGACGTTCAAAAAAAGGGCTCATTGCGAGCCCTTTTTTGTGCGCGACAGTTTGTGCCTTGACCCGATGCGGCAGGCAGCTTAAAACTTGGGACTCACCTGCAGGGGCCTTTTCATGATCACCAGCAAGCTGCCGAATGTCGGTACGACCATTTTTACCAGCATGTCGCAGTTGGCGGCGGAAACCGGCGCAATCAACCTGTCCCAGGGGTTTCCCGACTTCAATGGCCCTCAAGCCTTGCTCGACGCCGTGGGCCGACACGTTGCCAGCGGTCATAACCAATACGCACCGATGAGTGGTTTGCCCGCGCTGCGCCAGCAAGTGGCGGCGAAGATTTCCCGCAGCTACGGTGTCAGCGTCGATGCCGACAGTGAAGTGACGATTACGCCGGGCGCCACTCAGGGCATTTTCTGCGCCATCCAGGCAGTCATCCGCAACGGTGACGAGGTGATCATCTTTGATCCCTGCTACGACAGTTACGCGCCGTCGGTAGAGCTGGCCGGCGGGCGCTGCGTGCATGTGCAGTTGGGCTTGCAGGATTTCAGCCTGGACTTCGAGCGCATCAAGGCCGCGCTGTCGCCGCGCACGCGCATGATCGTGCTCAATACCCCGCACAATCCCAGCGGTGCGCTGGTCAGCCGTGAGGAGCTGGACCAACTGGCCGAGCTGATTCGCGGACGTGATATCTATCTGCTCAGCGATGAAGTGTACGAACACCTGGTGTTCGATGATGTGCCCCATGTCAGCGTGCTGGCCCACGAGGAGCTGTATCCGCGTGCGTTCGTGGTCAGCTCGTTCGGCAAGACCTATCACGTCACGGGCTGGAAGACGGGCTATGTGGTTGCGCCGCCGGCCCTCACTGCCGAGCTGCGCAAAGTGCATCAATACGTCAGTTTCTGTGGCGTGACGCCGTTGCAATACGCGCTGGCCGATTTTATGGAGCAGCACCCCGAGCACGTGAGTGCGCTGCCAGCGTTCTATCAAGCCAAACGCGACGTGTTCTGCCAGTTGCTGGCGCCGTCGCTGTTCAGCTTCAGCCCATCGGCCGGGACTTACTTTCAGCTGGTGGATTATTCCCGGATTCGCCCGGACCTGGATGATGTCGCCATGTCCGAATGGATGACCCGCGAACACGGCGTGGCGTCGATTCCCATCTCGGTGTTCTACCGCAACCCTCCCCAAGGCCAGCGCCTGGTGCGCCTGTGCTTTGCCAAACGCGAGGAGACGCTGCAACACGCGGCGCAAAAACTATGCGCGATTTGAGTACCCTGCCGAACCTGAACATTGCCCTTATCCAGACCACCCTGGCGTGGCACGACCGCCAGGCCAATTTCGAGCATTTCGAGCGGCTGCTGGAGCAAGCCAACGGCGCCGACCTGATCGTATTGCCGGAGATGTTCACCACCGGTTTTTCCATGGAGTCGGCTTCTTTGGCCGAACAGGAAAACGGCCCGACACATCGTTGGCTCCAGGCCCAGGCGGCGAAATACAACGCCGTGATCACTGGCAGCGTGATCATCCAGGCGGCGGACGGCAGTCACCGTAATCGCTTGCTATGGGCGCGGCCCGACGGTGAGGTGCTGCATTACGACAAGCGCCATCTGTTTCGCATGGCTGGCGAGCACGATCACTACACCCCCGGCGAGCGTCAGGTGCAGTTCGAGCTGAAGGGCTGGCGTATTCGCCCGTTGATTTGCTACGACCTGCGCTTCCCGGTGTGGAGCCGCGATGCCCAGGACACCGACCTGCTGCTGTACACCGCCAACTGGCCGGGGGCGCGGCGGTTGCATTGGAACCGCCTGTTGCCGGCGCGGGCGATTGAGAACCTGTGCTATGTGGCCGCGGTGAATCGGGTGGGCACGGACGGCAAGGGGTTTGCCTACACCGGGGATAGCCAGGTACTGGATTTCCAGGGTGAGACCTTGCTCAGTGCAGGGGAGGCGGATGGTGTGTTTCAGGTGTGCCTGGAGGCTGCTGAACTGGCCGCGTATCGCACCAAGTTCCCGGCGAACCTGGATGCCGATAGTTTTCAGTTTGTCTGACAGGTCGCTTTCGCGAGCAAGCCCGTTCCCCCATTCGATCGCATTCATCCTGTAGGAGCAATACAGTCAAAATGTGGGAGCGGGCTGCGAAGCGGCCATCTCATCCAACCAAAAAGGCCCCTGAGTTCGCACTCAGAGGCCTTTGCACATTGAGCAGCCCGTTACGCCGCTTTCGCTTCCTGCTGGCTCAACGAGCGGTTCAGCGCACTGAACAGCGCCTTGAAGCTGGCGGTGGTGATGTTTTCATCAATGCCCACACCATGCACCGGACGCTCGCCATTCACGCGCAGTTCGATGTAGGCCGCCGCTTTGGCATGGGTACCCGCACCAATCGCGTGTTCGTTGTAATCCATGATCTCCACACCAATCGGCAAGCCCGCCACCAGCGCTTCCAGCGCGCCGTTGCCTTTGCCTTTCCAGTGCAGGTTGGTTTCGCCCTGACCCTTGCCGGAAACTTCCACTTCGACGTAGCTGTTGCCGTTCTCTTCCTGCAGGCGATGGCTGACCAGCGCGTACGGGGTGTTGGCTTGCAGGTATTCGCGCTGCAGCAAGGCGTAAATCTGCGGTGCGGTCATCTCAAGGCCGACGCGGTCGGTTTCGGCCTGCACCACCTGGCTGAATTCGATCTGCATGCGGCGCGGCAAGCTGATGTCGTATTCCTGCTCCAGCAGGTAGGCGATACCGCCTTTGCCCGACTGGCTGTTCACGCGGATAACCGCCTCGTAACTGCGGCCGATGTCGGCCGGGTCGATCGGCAAGTACGGCACTTCCCACAGTGCGTTGTCTTTCTGCTGGGAGAAACCCTTGCGGATTGCATCCTGGTGGGAGCCGGAGAACGCGGTGTGCACCAGGTCGCCGACATACGGGTGACGTGGGTGCACTTGGATCTGGTTGCACTCCTCGACGACTTTGCGCACGCCGTCGATGTCGGAGAAGTCCAACTGCGGGTCAAGGCCCTGGGTGTACATGTTCAAGGCCACGGTGACCAGGTCGACGTTACCGGTACGCTCGCCGTTGCCGAACAGGCAGCCTTCGACACGGTCAGCCCCGGCCATCAGCCCCAGCTCGGTCGCGGCCACGCCAGTGCCACGGTCGTTATGAGTGTGCAGGCTGATGATCACGCTGTCACGACGGTTGATATGACGACCGAACCACTCGATCTGGTCGGCATAGATATTCGGCGTGGCGCACTCCACGGTGGCCGGCAGGTTGAGGATCATCTTGTGCTCGGGCGTCGGGTTCCACACCTCGATCACCGCGTCGCAGACTTCCTTGGCGAACTCCAGCTCAGTGGCGCTGAAGGTCTCTGGGGAGTACTCAAAGGTCCACTGGGTTTCCGGCTGCTGTGCGGCATATTTGACGAACAGCTTGGCTGCGTTGACCGCGATGGCCTTGACGCCGTCCTTGTCCTGATTGAACACAATGCGGCGGAACGACGGCGATGTAGCGTTATACAAATGCACGATGGCTTTCTTGGCGCCGCGCAGGGATTCGAAGGTACGTGCGATCAAGTCTTCACGGCCCTGGGTCAGCACCTGGATGGTGGTGTCCTCGGGGATGTGGTTGTCTTCGATCAGGGTGCGCACGAAGTCGAAATCGGTTTGCGAGGCGGCCGGGAAGGAGGCTTCGATTTCCTTCACGCCGACGGCGACCAGGGTTTTCCAGAAGCGCAGCTTTTTCGCGGCGTCCATCGGTTCGATCAGCGACTGGTTGCCATCACGCAAGTCCGAGCTGCACCAGATCGGCGCAGTGGTGATGGTTTTGGACGGCCAGGTGCGGTCCGGGATATCGATGGTCGCAAACGCACGGTATTTCGAAGACGGGTCTTTGAGCATGCTCATCGGAAAATCCTTTGTTGTAGGGCCGAGAAAAGGCGGCCTGCCGAGTAACTATTATTGGGGACGACGCTTTGGGGCGAGGCAGATCGATTCAGCCTGGCAGTCGTGCGCTGACAAGGCACAGACTGCGGTGCTGGCGGCGCTGAATGAGGGTGTGAGAGGTTTTCATAAGCTCAACCCTAACCGTCGGGGTAAAAGATGGCAAGCAGTCGAGAAAAATTGAGAGAAGTTCTTCTATTTGCGTAGGGTGCGAGATTTTATTGCCGGAAGTAAGGTATTTCCATGTTTTGTTTGCGTGGCGTTTATCAGCTGCGCAATTGAGGCGGCTGGCCTGGCGCCATCGCAGGCAAGCCAACTCCCACTGGAAATCGCGTGCAGTTCAAGCGACTCGGTCTACGGCGGGAGCCGGGCTTGCCGCGATGAAGCCTGTCGCCTCGCCCTTCATATCAAGGCTGAAACGCGCCAATAAAGATCGCCGGGTCTACCCGCGCATCATTCAAGCTGACGTTCCAGTGCATATGCGGCCCGGTCGCGCGGCCCGTCGAGCCGACCTTGCCTACCACCGCGCCGCGCGCCAGCGTGTCGCCAACCTTCACGTCGATTTTCGACATATGGCAGAACATGCTGATAAAGCCCTGGCCATGGTCGACGAACACGGTGTTGCCGTTGAAGAAGTAGTTGCCGGTCAGGATCACCTTGCCCGCAGCCGGCGTCTTGATCGGCGTGCCTGCGCCAACGGCAAAGTCCAGGCCCGAATGCGGATTTCGTTCCTCGCCGTTAAAGAACCGTCTTACCCCAAACTTGCTCGACAACGGTCCGTTGACCGGTTTATCCAGCAGCAGGTTGCTCGGCGTGTTCGGGCTGAAACTGCGATAGGCCTTGAGCTGCACGGCCAGTTCGCCCTCGATGCGTTTGAGTTGCGCGGGCTCCGGGTTTACCTGGCTTTTGTTCTTCAGGGTGATGCGCTGCTCGGGGTATTTCTTGAAACCCACCACGAACGGCAGTTGCTCTGCGCCATGGATGATGCGTTCGGTGCCGGGCTTGACCGTCAGCGGGATCCCTACAATCGCCAGCCAATTGTTTTGTTCCTTTACCACCAGCACCGGTCTGTTCCGGTAGGTGACCTTGGGCGCCGTCGCCGCGGTTCCCAAGTCCACGACAGCGACTCCACCGGGCACCGGCTTGTTCAGCAGGCGCGTGATGTAGCTGTCGGCGTGGGCATTGAAGGTCAGGCAAGCGAGCATCAACAAGCTGAGAAGGCGAGGCATCAGTCAATCCAGTAACGAAAGGGTGACGGGCGTCAGGTGGTTGTCTTCCACCCGTACTTGCAATTGGCCCTCACCGAGGCGTGCGGTCAGGCGCTGGCCGGTGTGGGTTTGCGCGGCGTTGCGAATCGCCTGGCCGCGCTCGTCCAGCAAGATGCTGTAGCCACGGCCCAGAGTTGCCAGCGGGCTGACCACTTGCAGCGTCTGCACCTGGCTTTGCAACTGCAGGCGACGCGCCTTGAGGCCCTCGCGCATGGCGCGGGGCAGGCGTTCGGCGAGGCTGTCCAGGCGCTGGCGCAGCAAGGCCAGTTGACGGCCCGGATGTTGGCCGGCGAGGCGGGTTTCCAAGCGAATCAGGCGTTCACGCCGGGTATTGAGGCTACGCTCGAAAGCGCGGCGCAGGCGCATGTCCAGGTCATCCAGGCGCTGGGCCTGCTGACGCAGACGTTCGCCGGGGTGACGCAGGCGCCGGGCCATGCCTTCCAGGCGCAGGCGGTCGTGACGCAGGCGGTTGTGCATCAACAGCACCAGGCGACGGTGCAGGTTCTCTACTTGGCGCACCAGGTGGCTGGCGTCCGGTGCCAGCAGTTCAGCGGCGGCGGACGGGGTAGGGGCGCGCACGTCCGCCACGAAGTCGCTGATGGACACATCGGTTTCATGGCCGACCGCGCTCACGATTGGCGTGACGCAGGCATCCACCGCCCGGGCAACGGCTTCTTCATTGAAGCACCAGAGGTCTTCCAGCGAGCCGCCGCCACGGGCCAGGATCAGCGCATCGAAGCCGCGGGCGTCGGCCAGTTTCAACGCCCGCACAATCTGCGCGATTGCTTCGCGGCCTTGCACGGCGGTGGGGATCAACGTCAGTTCAATGTTCGGCGCGCGTCGGCGGAACACGCTGATGATGTCGCGAATCACCGCACCGGTGGGCGAACTGACAATGCCGATGCGTCGAGGGTGCGCCGGCAATGGCACCTTGCGCTCGGCACTGAACAAGCCTTCTGCGCTGAGCTTTTCCTTCAAGGCATCGAAGGCCAGGCGCAGCGCGCCATCGCCCGCCGGCTCCACGGTGTCGAGGATCAACTGGTAGTCGCCACGGCCCTCGAACAACGAGACCTTGCCGCGCACCTTCACCGCCAGGCCATCCTTCAAGGCCTGGCGCACCCGCGCAGCGTTGTTTCGAAACAGCGCGCAACGCACTTGGGCGCCGCTGTCCTTGAGGGTGAAATACACATGGCCGGAGGCCGGGCGGGCGAGGTTGGAGATCTCGCCTTCAACCCAGATATTGGTGAACACGTCTTCCAGCAACACCCGCGCGCGGCCGTTGAGCTGGCTGACAGTCAGGACTTCGCGGTCCAGGCCCAGTCGGGCAAAGGGATCTTTAATCATGGGCGGCAGTTTATAGGCATTCGCAGGGCGATCACCACGGCCTTGTGCGTATGAGCGCTTGCACTATGATGAGTGACGCCGAAGATCTGGGACGTCTGCATGAACGGAATCGAACTGTTGAACCACTGGTCGTTCGCTGGAGTCGACTGGCTGGTGATCGGCCTGGGCGTGGTCGTGGCCTACGTGGTGTTCGGCATTGCCGGGTTCGGTACCGCGTTGGTGGCAGGGCCGATCCTGATTCTGTTCATGCCGTTATCGAAGATCATCCCCCTTCTGGTGTTGCTGGATTTTGTCGCGGCGTTTGGCAACCTGTTGCAAACGCGGCGAGACGTGAACAAGTCGGAACTGATACGGCTGCTGCCGTGCATGGCAATCGGTTGCACACTCGGTGTGATCTTCTTGCTCAACCTGCATTCGGATCTGTTGTTGCTGCTGATGGGCCTGTTTATCAGCGCCTACGCGATCTACAGCCTGGCGGTGAAGGCGCGGCCCACGCAGTTGGCGGCGGGTTGGTCGATCCCCATGGGCACGGTGGGCGGCCTGTTTGGAGCGTTGTTCGGCAGCGGCGGCTTTTTATATGCGATCTACCTCAACAGCCGTCTGACCAAGGACGCGGCGCGCGCCACTCAAAGTGCGTTGATCAGTTTCAGCACCGTGGTGCGCCTGAGCCTGTTCCTGATCGCCGGGGTGTATGCCGATTTGCCGCTGTTAATGTTGGCGCTGTGCCTGTTGCCGGCGATGGCGCTGGGCTTGTGGTGTGGGCGCAGGCTGACGATGCGTATGTCCCGTGAGGCGTTTGTTCGGTTGGTGACGTGGTTGGTGCTGGCCAGTGGGATTGCGTTGATCGGGCGGTATTTGAGTACTTGACCTGATTTCTTCAGGGATTAAGCTGCCAGCCTTCAGGGCCTCTTCGCGAGCAAGCCCGCTCCCACATTGACCGCGTTTCGCCTGTAGGAATGCAGTCAATGTGGGAGCGGGCTTGCTTGCGAAGGCGTCAGACGCCACACCGCAGGACTCCCAGGCCCATGAACTCCCAAAGCATCCTTGTCCCGAAAATATCCACCTTGCCTGTCCACGAACCCCGCGCCCGGGCGATCGTGCGCTGGCTGGTGCGCAAGAACATCGTCAAGGAAGAACTGACCACCTGTGGCCGCACCGGCAACCGCATGGCCTACGCCCTGGCCGACGGCGCCCGCGCGGTGGTGCTGCATCCTGAAGCGCTGCCGTTCAACGAACCGGTCAATGGCCTGGAAATCATCTACAAACGCTGCATCTATACGCCGGCCAAGGGCTTTCTTGAAGAAGCGGGCTGCCCGGAATGCCTGAAGGAAGTCGGTGAAGCGCTGTTCGAAAGCCTGGAAGACTGGATGCCCGGCCACACCGACAACTTCACCTGCCCGTTGTGTGGGCATGAAGATGACATCAACGGCTTTCTGTTCCTGCAGGAATGCGGGTTTTCCAACCTGGGATTCATTTTCAACAATTGGGCGGAGGCGGGGTTCAAGCAGAGCTTTATCGATGAGTTTGCCGATTGGCTGGATCAAAAGATCGCTTGGGTCAAGGTCGAGCTTTAACCCCACCTATCCGTATTCCCAAATATGTCAGAGTTTTACGTTGAGACCTGAGGGGTGTCTGAGTATAATTGCGCGCTTCCATTTTCCCGCTCGGGAGCCCCCGCGATGCTGCGTATCAGCCAAGAAGCTCTGACATTCGACGACATTCTACTAGTGCCCGGTTATTCCGAGGTGCTTCCTAACGAAGTCAGTCTCAAGACCCGCCTAACCCGTGGCATCGAGCTGAATATTCCCCTGGTTTCCGCTGCCATGGACACCGTCACCGAAGCCCGTTTGGCCATTGCCATGGCTCAGGAAGGCGGCATCGGCATCATCCACAAGAACATGACCATCGACCAGCAAGCTGCAGAAGTGCGCAAGGTCAAACGTTACGAAGCCGGTGTGGTGAAAGATCCAATCACCATCGAAGCCGAAGCTACCGTTCGTGATCTGTTCGAACTGACCCGCATGCACAACATCTCCGGCGTTCCGGTACTGCACGATGGCGACCTGGTCGGCATCGTCACTTCCCGTGACGTGCGTTTCGAGAACCGTCTTGAAGTCACCGTCCGTGAAGTGATGACGCCTAAAGAGCGTCTGGTCACTGTTCGCGAAGGTGTCGACAAGGACGAGGCTCGCGAGTTGCTGCACAAGCACCGCATCGAGCGCGTGCTTATCGTCGACGAAAAATTCGCCCTCAAAGGCATGATGACCGTCAACGACATTGAAAAAGCCAAGGCTTACCCATGGGCCAGCAAGGATGATCAAGGTCGTCTGCGCGTCGGCGCTGCGGTCGGTACCGGTAAAGACACCGGCGACCGCGTTTCGGCTCTGGTGGCTGCCGGTGTTGACGTGGTAGTGGTCGACACCGCCCACGGTCACTCCAAAGGCGTGATCGACCGCGTGCGCTGGGTCAAGCAGAACTTCCCCGACGTACAAGTGATCGGTGGCAACATCGCCACCGGCGCCGCCGCCAAGGCTTTGGCCGAAGCGGGTGCCGATGCGGTCAAGGTCGGTATCGGCCCTGGCTCGATCTGCACCACGCGTATCGTTGCCGGTGTGGGCGTGCCGCAAATCAGCGCCATCGCCAACGTCGCCGCTGCCCTTGAAGGCACTGGCGTACCGTTGATCGCCGACGGCGGCATCCGTTTCTCCGGTGACCTGTCCAAAGCCATCGTTGCCGGGGCTTCCTGCGTGATGATGGGCTCGATGTTCGCCGGTACCGAAGAAGCGCCGGGCGAGATCGAACTGTTCCAGGGCCGTTCCTACAAGGCTTACCGTGGCATGGGTTCGCTGGGCGCCATGTCCCAGGCGCAAGGTTCGTCCGATCGCTATTTCCAGGACTCCTCGGCAGGCGCCGAGAAGCTCGTCCCTGAAGGTATCGAAGGCCGTGTGCCGTACAAAGGCACCCTGAGCGCGATCATCCATCAACTGATGGGCGGCCTGCGTTCCTCGATGGGCTACACCGGCAGCGCCGACATCGAAGAAATGCGCACCAAGCCAGAGTTCGTACGGATCACCGGCGCCGGCATGGCTGAATCCCATGTCCACGACGTGCAGATCACCAAGGAAGCGCCAAACTACCGCGTAGGTTGAGGCTTCCAGCAAAACGTTAAGTAACCGGGGCTGTTCTTTCAGCCCCGAGTTGTTTCTGATTCATTAGACGAGACTGACTTCATGGCCCTCGACATTCACGCTCACCGCATCCTGATCCTCGATTTCGGTTCCCAGTACACCCAGCTGATCGCCCGCCGCGTGCGTGAAATCGGCGTGTACTGCGAACTGCACCCGTTCGACATGGATGACGAAGCGATTCGCGAATTCGCGCCCAAAGGCGTCATCCTCGCCGGTGGCCCCGAATCCGTGCACGAAGCCGACAGCCCGCGTTGCCCGCAAGCGGTATTCGACCTCGGCGTGCCGGTCTTCGGCATCTGCTACGGCATGCAGACCATGGCCGAGCAACTGGGCGGCAAGGTTGAAGGCTCCGAGCTGCGTGAATTCGGTTATGCGCGTGTCGACGTGGTCGGCAAGAGCCGCCTGCTGGACGGCATCGAAGACCACATCGACGCCGACGGCCTGTTCGGCCTCGATGTGTGGATGAGCCACGGTGACAAGGTCACCAAGATGCCGCAGGACTTCCATATCCTGGCCAGCACCCCGAGCTGCCCGATCGCCGGCATGTTCAGCGACGAGCGTCGTTATTACGGCGTGCAGTTCCACCCGGAAGTGACCCACACCAAGCAAGGCGGGCGCATCCTGTCGCGCTTCATCCTCGACATCTGCGAGTGTGAAGCCCTGTGGACGCCGTCGAAAATCGCTGAAGACGCCATCGCCCAAGTGCGCGCCCAGGTCGGCACCGACAACGTATTGCTCGGCCTGTCCGGCGGCGTTGACTCCTCCGTGGTCGCCGCGTTGCTGCACAAAGCCATCGGCGACCAGTTGACCTGCGTGTTCGTCGACAACGGCCTGCTGCGCCTGCACGAAGGCGAGCAAGTGATGGCCATGTTCGCCGAGAACATGGGCGTCAAGGTGATCCGCGCCAACGCCGAAGAGCAGTTCCTCAACAACCTGGCCGGCGAGTCCGATCCTGAGAAAAAGCGCAAGATCATCGGCCGCACCTTCATCGACGTATTCGACGCCCAGGCCAAACACCTGGACAACATCAAGTACCTCGCCCAGGGCACCATCTACCCCGACGTGATCGAATCGGCCGGCGCCAAGAGCGGCAAGGCCCACGTGATCAAGTCTCACCACAACGTGGGTGGCCTGCCTGAAGAAATGAACCTCAAGCTGGTAGAACCGCTGCGCGAACTGTTCAAGGACGAAGTCCGCCGTCTGGGCCTGGAACTGGGCCTGCCGTACGACATGGTCTACCGCCACCCATTCCCAGGCCCGGGCCTGGGCGTGCGCATCCTCGGTGAAGTGAAAA
Source organism: Pseudomonas sp. (assembly GCF_030147005.1). Lineage (GTDB taxonomy): Bacteria > Pseudomonadota > Gammaproteobacteria > Pseudomonadales > Pseudomonadaceae > Aquipseudomonas. The sequence continues at coordinate 8,348 of NZ_JASLAW010000214.1, read as the reverse complement.
AGGAATACGCCGACCTGCTGCGCCGCGCCGACCACATCTTCATCGAAGAACTGCGCAAAGCTGATTGGTACCACAAGGTCAGCCAGGCGTTCGTGGTGTTCCAACCGGTGAAATCCGTAGGCGTAGTAGGCGATGGCCGCCGTTACGCGTGGGTCGTTGCACTGCGTGCCGTAGAGACGATCGACTTCATGACTGCCCGTTGGGCGCACCTGCCTTACGAATTGCTGGAAACGGTCAGTGGCCGGATCATCAATGAGATTGAGGGTATCTCGCGCGTTACTTATGACGTGTCGAGCAAGCCGCCGGCGACGATTGAGTGGGAATGATCCTACGTCCGGCACTGTCGGGCACGATCTAGCAAGAAATGCCCTGAAGCCCGCGTAATTGCGGGCTTTTGGGTTTTTGGGCGCTCAGCAGTCACGCCGTTGGAACGACGCGTATGTTTATGTGCGTCATCTCAGCTGTTCTGATTAAGCTGTTCGGGTGATGCTTCAGTGCAGAGCAGGGCCGTGCTGCTACGGAACGAATACAAGATCAGGGCTAACCCTAGTAGACACGCGCAAACAATGACAAACCGGCTATTGATCAATTGCGATAGAGCCCCCCCTAATAAGGCGGCAGGCGGCATGATCCCCCAGGTAACGAAGCGGAAGCTGGCGTTGATTCTGCCAAGGAGACCTTCAGGGCTAACCAACTGCCGGAGACTGATAATATTGACCACGCCAATTGACGACCCCCAACCTGCGCAAAACAGGCATGCACCGATCAACAGCTGATCCTGGGGCGCCGATTGCGTCACGGTACAAATGGCCAACGTGAAAAGGCTGTAGATCATCCCTCCCACCATGATGCTGCCTCCGTGCCCCAGTCTTTCGCTGGCTCTGCCGGCACAGAGTGCACCGACCAGTCCGCCCAGCCCTTGCAGTCCCAGGATCAGGCCGACTTGCGTGGTGGCAAGGCCCAGCGTTCGGGTCAGGTAAACCATGATTTGTGGGGTCGCTGCGCAAGCGAAGATATTCCAGGTTGCGCCGATAATGACCAACCGACGTAACGGCGGTGAATGAAATAAGACGTGTATACCCTGCTTTATTTGGCTGAGGCTTGACCGGTGGGCACCCTCCTGAGGCGCCGGTTTATTCTTGGGTACCGTCAGGATCATGCCGCTGCCTACCAGAAACAGCAGGCTGTTCAATAACAGAGCACCGGGAATGCCGGCAATTTTTAACAGCATCCCGCCCACGGCAGGCCCGACCAACTCTGCCGCGCCTGCGATGGCCGCCAGGGCGCCGTTACCTTTCGCAATCAGCCGTGCGGGAACCAGCGCAGGGATGTAAGTCCAGTAAGCTACTTCAAAATAGACATTGGCGGCGCCGACGATAAAAACCATCGCAGCCAGTGTGATCACCGATAAAGCGCCGGACCAAACGACAAACGTGATTATCAGCAGTAAAACCACGCGTAGGAAATTGGCGCAAAACAGAATCAACCGGCGCTCCCACTTATCTGCGGACACACCGGCGATGAGGCTGAAGATGATAAACGGCAACCGTTCGCTGGCGGCGAGAATGCCTACCTCAAGCGGCGTCGCGTCAAGAAAGGTTATGGCGATGAGGGGGATGATGATAATGACGATGGCCGTGCCGACTTGAGTGGCAATATCTCCCACACAGAATCGTACGAATGCCGGATGACGAAAAACCGAATCCGGTGCCGTCATATGAATGGCCTCCTTAACTCGCCGGTATTCAAACACTAACTCCTAGGCAAAGTATTTTGCCGTTTCTAAACCGATCAACGCGTCGATTTCGTTAAGGAAGTCATGCCCTTTTTCAGCCACTTTCTGCGGGGTTTCCGCCAGAATAATGACATGTCCCATGATGCTGAAATTGCCCTCGTAGCGCCCTATCTCTCTGCCGGCGTAAATGTTCAGCGTATTGTGCGGGATCTCGTAGCGGGCCAGCAGTTCATTGAGCTTTTCTGGTTCGAAGGATGAAGAGACAGTGCCGCCATGTCTGGCAGCCACGGCAAGGGTGATTCCCGCATTGGTGAAATCATCGTCGTTTACGCTCACCGGCTCACCCAGATGCAGGCGGATCAAATACTCAAAAGGGTCGTGGCCCGTTTGAATCTGATACATGATCGGAGAAACGCTGCCCATCATCCGGGCATTGATTTCCACCAGGACCGGGCCGCTGTCGGTTAACAGCAATTCAACGTGATACAGGCCGATCTGAATGTTAAGGGCGCTAAACACCGCTTGCAAATAGGTTTTCATCTCATCGCGCGTCTGTTTCGGTAAGCCTGAGGGCATTACCGCCGCCAGTTCCAGCAAGTCGTAATAATGTGCGCGGTAACGGGTGGTGGTGGCGTAAAACATGACCTCGCCGCCGCGCACGATTACCTCGGCGGAATGCAGCGTGCCAGTGACGTACTCTTCAACGATGTATTCATGCGATACCACGCTATCAATCAAGGCGCTATTGGCTCGATCGATTTTCAGGTTATGGACATAACTATCGAAATCGCTTCTGGTGCGGCAAATGGCAGAAAATTGTTTGGCAAAGCCGCGAATGGGTTTCACCACAAACGGAAGTTGGATTTTTTTGGGGCCTTGTAACAACGCCTCTTCACTTAGCACTTCAAAATCTGGTGAGCGGATAGCATTGTTCTTCAGTGTGTTACGCAAGCGATTCTTGAATATTGTATTGCCCAGGTCTTGAGGGCTGGGATAGAGCGTTCCCCATTTTTCAGCCGCGCAGGCAGCCGCCATGATGCCGGTCTCCGCCGAACTGATGATCGTGTCGAACGGATTCTCTTTCATCAGGGCCTCGAGCACGGGGAAAACATGCTCGTTTTCCAGGGTGTCTACCTCTATGTAACGGTCGACATGCCCCAACTGGCCAGCCAGTTTAGCTGGGTCTTTTGTCATGATGCTGACGAAGCTGGAAGACTTGGTCGGATGAATAAAGGTGACTTCATGGCCGAGACGCCGAGCGCTGCGAAAGGCGTTCAGACCGGTCGGTGTGCTGTCGATAAAGATAACGTGAGCCATCAGCATTTCTCCCTGGCATAAAAAGAGTTAACTGGGTAAACCGCAGAGCAACAGATTGATGAAAAATATCGCGCTCAGCCCCGAGACGCAGACAGCGGGGCTGGGCATACGCAGTGGAACGCAGGTTATTTGCATAACTGAAATGATGGCCGCGAAGAGCAGCACCGCTCCGTCCGGCAAATGACCGGCCGTGTTCAATAACAACATATTGGTAATTACAAAAGCGGCGTAAGGGGTTTGTAGCCCATAGGCACTCTCATCTCCCGAGCCTGTTTGCAAAGTAAAGTGCGACAGGCGCACGCAGCCAAACAGGACGATGGAGGCCGCAATCACCCCGGCCAGAATCGGCATGGAGTCAAACTGCTGGAACAACAATATGGCCGTGAGCACATTGAAATTCAGCATATCGGCCAGCGTATCGAACTGTTTACCAAAGGCCCGTTTCACCTGCTGATGGGCATAAAAACGCCGGGCCAGATAGCCATCAAGGTGATCGAGCAAAATAGCGACAAACACCAATAGGATCGCCAAACCGGGGCGTTGGGCCAAAACCAGCATAAGCGCTACGGTCCCTACTAGAACATTGATAGCGGTGACTAGATTTGCGCCATCAATGTATTTACTGGGCATCAGCCACTGGTGTTTTATTGGCATGCTGGCAGTTCCAGTTTTTGAGTGAGTATGGTGTGTTGGCAATTGGCCAATCGCTCAAGCGCGGTGTGAAATGTCGCGTCATCGCAACACAGGACGATCCTGATATGGTCGGCGCAGTCTTCCCCATAAATGATGCCGGGCACCGTGGCCACGCGCGCAACTTGCAGTAAGTAATCTGCAACGCTTTCGCCCACCGTGGCAAAGCGTTGTTGTTGCGCCAGCGGCAAGCGTTGATAGAGCTCGCGAACGCACGGAAATAAAAACATTCCGCCCATTGGTGAACGTGGCCAGTTGAACCCCCGCGCGGGCGTTAAATGTTGTTTGGCCAGGCATATGCGCGAGTGGAGCAGTGCTTGTTTGTCTGCCAGCCAGTCGTCAGTCTGCGCATCTTGAAGGATGCGCAAGGCAATTTGTTCATATTGGCGATTAACGCCAAGCACCAGATAATCGTGGGTTTTGCAGGCCGTAGCGATAAATTCCGCATTACCGACCAACCAGCCGATACGCAGGCCAGGAATGCCGAATTTCTTGGAGAAACTATTGGCTAGAACCGTCCTGCTCGCCTCGGGATCAAAGGTGCGCGCAGGATAATGGGGGCGGTCAAATACCATGCTGTCATAGACTTCATCGTGAATAACCCAGGCGCCGCTGCGTTCTGCACAATGCATCAACTGCTGCCATTCATCGGCGGACAGTACATAGCCCGATGGGTTTTCCGGCGAGTTGACAATCACCGCTTTGGCGCCACCGAGGTGGGTTCGAAACGCCGGTTCGTTGTCGATCAGGTCAATGAATTCTTCATCGCCAACCGGGCGCGAAAAGCGCCGAGGTTGGCGTCCGAGCGCCAACAGCGCCCGTTCATACAACATATAGGAAGGATCGGTGATCGCTAACGTGTCCCCGGCATTGGAGCAACATAGGATCGCCAGTGCGACGGCCTCAACGCCACCGTGAGTAATCAGTACCTCGGTCTCGGCATTAACTTTGAGGTTGTAACGGCGCAAATACCAGTCAGCGATCGCCTGACGCAGGGCCAGGGAGCCCAGCGATTGGCCATAACGTTTCGCCGAGGAAAGAAACGCTTCTTGGGACAGATCGGTCCGGGCAATCTCCGCCAGCAAATGCGCCGGTGGGCCAAAAGCCGGTTCGCCGATGCTCATGTTCATGATGTCCGGATTTTCACGCGCGGCTTGCGAGATGGCCTTTGAGGCGTAAACGCCGAGGTTGGACAACGTGCTGTTCAGTTGCGCCGGTTTCACCTGTCGTAATTTCTGGGTTTTCATGAGACGAGGATCTCCTCGGCCAGAAGGGACGCACGTTGCAGGTCGCTGGAATTGTCCACTTCAATCCAGGGGCGGCCGCCCGCGTCGACATAGGCCGTGGTAAACCGGGAGAATGCCTGTTCAAAAATCTTGTAAAGCTGCATCTCTCCCTCAAATGGCAGGTTACTTAGCGCGTCAACGACAAACTGCCGTGCCGCTTCGCCCAATTTGACGAAGCAGATAAATTCGCCGATGGCACCGTCGCCCGGCTGGCTTTCTGCCGTCCCGTGCTCAATAAACAGCAGGTGTTCAACCTTGCCATTGGGCGCGATAACAAGCGTATCGATACTGGGGTTTTTACTTTCGGAGTCCACCGCAATGCAAATTTCGGCGGGGTTGTCTTTTACCTGCTTGAGCAACGACGGTGGGATCAGCAGGTCGCCTTCATAGTAAATGACCGGTCCAGGATGTTGACTGAGGGCCAGCCAGGCGCTCCAGTCCAGATTCCGCGATCTGAACTCCGGATTGTGCGAAATAATAAAAGAAGTGCCAGCCAATGATTCAAACAGAATCTGCGCGACCTGCGCGGCACCGTGTCCTAGAACAAATGTTTTGGGTCCGATGCCTGCGCGCTGAAAGGATTCAAGTTGATAATCCAGCATTCGCCGTTTTCCAAGCATCAAACAGGCCTTATGCTGGGATAGGGTCAGTGGCAATAGCCTGCTGCTTGAGCCCGCCATTAAACACGCAAGACGCATTTCAATCTCCTTTTAAAATAACCGCAGGGTGCCGTCCGGGGTCTACTCAGCGCGCTCCAACCCGGTTGACCAGCTGGCGCCTTGGGCATGGTTAACGACGACCGCTTCACCGTGATAAGCCTCATCACGCGAAAAGGTGCCGGTGTAGCAACCATCGATGATGATCGGGCCAATGCACACCATTCTTGGATTGTCCTGTCTATGTGGCAGGGTGTAGGTCCAGATGTCATCCACCATTTGCTGCAACACAAAAGAACCGCCTTCTGCCAGCAGTCGCTCCAACTGCTCACGCCATTGCAGAGCCGACATTTGTCTGCCAAACATCACCTGGTAACCGCACAGGCCCAGCCCCGGCTTTAAAACCAGGTCGTTCTGTTCGCGTATCGCTCTGGCCACATTGCCCGGTGTCAGCATAAAGGTGTGGGGAATATGGGCATCGATGAGTACGCGTTCCTGCTCAGTGAACAGGTGGGCATAGTCGGGGTCGGTGAGAAGGGCCAGGTTTGCTTTGTTGTCGTAAACCGCGCAGCAGGCCGGCACGCTGAACAGGTCTATCTGGCCCTGGTGTTCCGCCGCGACCAAGGCTGCAATAAGGGCGTTGCCGACGTTGTATTGCAACTGCTCGGCGTATACGAAATCGGTGAAAACGATGTCGATTTTTACGCCGAAAGCATAGACGCCCTCCGGAGTGAAATGGACGTCCGCCGGTTTGCCGGTCAACAGTCGAAAGCCTCCTTCTCGAGCGATCCAGCCGAAGTCAGGCCAGCCGAAATTGTCTTCCGCAATCTCGTCCGGATCGTCCAGCAGTTCCAACATTACCGGGGCGCGGTCGTCCGCCAATGGCGCGCGGTGGCGGTGCAATGTCTCAGCCCAGAGCCGGCCCATATCCGGCGCATGGAGCCTAATCCCCGCTTCCTGCAACTGATGACTAAGCGGATGTTCTTTCAATGTGCTGACATAACGGTCACAGATGCCGAGGCCGCCCAGTGATGGGGTTACGTTCATTTCAACCAGCTTGAAGCCTTCGCTCGTCAACAATGCGTCCGGCCTGGCAAACAGCCGTGCGCGCTCCAATGCAAGCGGTGTGCAAAAGCTCAGGATGTCTTCTTGTTGCCGATGCGTCAGGCATTGCGAGGCCAGAAAAGACGAATAGTCCCCGCCGAACAGGCGCTCCGGCAGACTGAAAACGATGGCCAGCAGCCGCGCGGCGTCGGTACCGATATGTCTCAGATGACCGGGCGGGAACACCGCCGGCGGGAAGGTGGCGCGCCAGTCGCCGGGGTGCACCTTGAGCAATGCTTGGGAAAAAGCCTCGGCGTTCTCGGTGCCGTCGTGCGTTGAGTAAAAAGTCATAACCTGCTGATCAAGAATGTTTTTATGCACCTTTGCCTCCCAGATTCAATGATGAAAGACGAGCGATTGCCTGATGAAAAACCTGCTCGCTGGCACAGTTGGTCAATCGTAAATAATGTCGGCTTTCGGTGCCGTAAATGATCCCTGGTACCGTTGCGATCTGCCGTTCCTCCAAGAGATATTCCGCAACCGCGCTGCCGGCATCAGGCGAGAAACCACGCAAGCGGGCGGGCAAGGCCCGATAGAGTTCGGATACCTCAGGGAACAGGAACATGCCCCCCATCGGCCGGCGGGGCCAGCGCAAGCCCTGTGTTTCGCCCAATGATGAGAGCGCGTGCCGGTTACGGGCGGCCAACATGTCCTGCTGCTGCTGCACCCAGGTGTCCACCTCAGGGGTACTCAGCAGCCGTTCGGCGATAGGTTCGCTAAGAATATTCACGCCCAGGCACAGGCTTTCGTGGACCCTGCTGGCGGCCTCAATCACCTCGGGCGAGCCAATCAGCCAGCCTGTGCGCAAGCCGGGAACGCCGAATTTTTTTGAGCAACTGTTGATCAGCACGCTGCGCTCGCGCAAGGCGGGAATGCACCAGGCATTGATGTGTCGGCGAGTGAAGGCCAGGGTGTCGTAGACTTCATCATGAATGACCCAGCGATCGTGTTCGTGACAGTCATTGGCGAGCGCTTGCCAGTCCGCGTCGCTCATAACGTAGCCGGTGGGGTTCTCCGGAGAGTTAATCAGCACCGCGCGCGCCGAGGCGTGGGTATTTTTTTCCGCCAGCGCAGCCACATATTCGTCTTCACCTTCAGGACGCTGCAGTGCCTGGCTTTTACGGTTCAACAATTGGATGGCGCGTTGATAGAGGCTATAGGCTGGTGCTGCCAGCAGGACGCCGTCGCCAGGGTTGGTCAGCGTCTGCAGCGCCAGGTTGAGTGCTTCAATCCCCCCATGGGTCACCATGATTTCGCTTTCCGGATCGATATCAATCGCGTAGCGACGCCGATACCACGCTGCTATTGCGCTGCGCAGCGACAGCGAGCCGCGTGAATGTTCATAGCGCTTGACCGCATCCAAAAACCGCTCTTTGTTTAGATCCTCTCGACAGATCAGGTCAATCAACGCGGCGGGCGGACCGAAATCGGGTTCTCCCATGCTGAGATTCAGGATCGCAGGGTTCGCTTTCGCTCGCTGAGCAATCGTCTTTGATGAAAGGGGGTTCAGGTGTTCCAAATACGCATTGATGGCTGGCATGGTATCCCTCTTATTTCTGG
>NZ_JASLAW010000190.1 GCF_030147005.1 Pseudomonas sp. | reverse complement strand
ACGCTATTAGCCATTTCGAAGTGATTGAAAATGCAAGCTTGAGCTCAAGGGCGGTGCCGAAAATCAGTCGGCGGAAAGGGTATTGCCAGGAGCCGGAAAATGAACATTCGCTGGGCCGTCGAATTGATCTGGCGAACCAATGGATGTGCGTAAGAAACCTATATCAAACGATAGTGGAGATCTTCAAATGAGCAGCAATCCCGTGGCACCCAACGCTAACCCGGCAGCCATTACAATTGCAGAGGCCCTCGACAACGCAACCGGTACGATACCGGCCAACCTTGCGACGGTCGGCATCACTTTTGAATGTAAAACCGGTGACTTGACGGATTACGATGACTGGTTCGAAGTGGAGCTCATGGATCTTCAGGCAATTTCACCGGTCTGGCGTAAGGTCGCCGGGCCGGAGCAGTTGAGCGCTACCCCTATTCCAATACCTGACAGATTCAATATCTTGTATGCTCCGCCACCCGGCGGGTTTCGCCACGGTTTCTTTGAGACCAGAAGCTTGCAATACCGTGACTTCGGCGGTTTTCCAGGCGGTGCAGCAGACATTTCCAACCCTGGACGTTTGACTTGGGACCTCGTTCCGCCATACGCCGATCTGATCTTTCGTGAGCAGCCCAACGCCGTCATTTTTCCGACCAATCTCCCTGCCACTGCGTTTATCGACGATGCCTACCTGACGACGCACGGAGGAGTAATGTTCCAGATTCCGGACAATTCCTTCGTTCAGCCGCCGGGGCAGTGGCAAGCGGGAGACTTCATTATTTTCTACTGGAGCCCGGTGATGTTTCCGCGCCCTCAGGACATTGTGAGTCCACCTGGCGGTATCCCCATGCTTCAGACGGGTAATACCTTTTTTCTGCCGCGTGCGTCGATCGATATGAGTGGCGATTACAGTGCGTTTTACGTCATCGTAGACAGGGCCGGTAATGTCAGCCGCCCCTCGTTCATCGAGCAGCGTGAGGTGAAATTGATCGCCGATCCCGTGCCAGGCGAGCCTTATTTACCGCTGGCACCCGCGCCGGAGGGTGCAAGCACCGATGACTTGATCGATATCGCCGATTGGCTGCTGGACCCTGAGATTTGGGTCACGTCCTATGCCAATCACTCCCCGACGCTCGATCGTCTCGAAGTGCAGGTGGGCACGCAGGCGTGGAGTGGTCTGGGTGCGATTTTCGATACGTTCCCACAAATATTCAATGGGATGAAAGCTCAGTTCGAGGCTTCCTATACACAGACTACGATCGGGCCGCAGTCGGTGATTGTAAGGTACCGAATTTCGCGTAACGGCATCTTGTATGATTCCTCGCAAAAAACCATTCGGCTCGACCTGTCGGTCGCAGGCCCTGAAAACCCTGGAGGCCCTGGCACGCCAAACCCCAACCTTAATCAAGCGCACGTATTTGGGGAGGGTTCGACCACGCCGGATGTGTTGCTGCCTGAACATGCCGATAAGCAAGTGCGTGTGGATATCGTGTTGTGGACGACCCCGGCCCCCCACTCAGGGCTGTCGATCATTTTTCTTTGGGAAAACGAGCGGGTAGGGACGTTCCCCATCGGTTCGGCGGTGGGTGGCAGTACTTTTTCGTTCAACATCGACTGGGACGTGGTTGCCCGCCACGGTAACAACATCAAGAAAATCAAGTACCTGGTCATCGATCCGTCGGCCACGACCAACGAAAATGAATCTCCGCACACCGACGTCGACGTGCGGGATGCTGTGTCGGTGATATTAGCCAAGGCCGAATTTTTGAATCGCAACGCTGCCAACAATCGTTGGGATTGCAGCTCGATGAAAGAGCGAACCCCTGTGATCCCGGGGAGCCCTCCTGTTCTTTATGGTGAGATTTATGTACCAGGCGATTCGAGTATGGCGCTCAACGGGTCGTTGACGCTGGTACTGACTCTCAACAATACATACAGCAACTTTCCACCCGGGCCGTTTCCGAAAACGCTGACTCACTCGAACATTACTCAGGATGATATCGATCATGGCATCACATTCGAAATCGACTACAAGGGTTATCTGGATAAGGCACCCCTGGGGAATTGCGATGCCAATTACTCCACTGTTTTAAATAACGGTGTGACCGGACGCGGTGAACTATCGAATACACGTGTTGCGTTGGGGACCACTCATGTCTTTTGTGACGGGACACCGGTACCGGCTCCCCGAGGTTGAGGCGTATAGACGTTGACATGACAAGGGGAGCGTTGCTCCCCTTTCTTATTTCTGTGCCTTAAAGTTGCCTATTCAGCCTCACCATTAAGATAAATCCTACAGTGTTTGGGATGTTCTATCCGTACTCTCTGCGCCGCACAGGTAAGGCTTCATTCCTCGGGAACGAGCCATGCCTTTTTTCCCCAGGCCCTATCTCTGAGAGTGAACAACCATGCATAGATTAACCAATTTCAAACTCAAGCCCTTGAGTGCGATGATGACCGCCCCAACAATGACCCTGCTTATGTTCGCTACTGTTCAAGGTACGGCACAGGCAGGCCATTTGATTGGCGAAAGCAAGACGATCGATTCCAGCGAAACGTTCAATGACTGGCAGCTTGATCTGAAGTCCGAACTGACACTCAACGCTGCTCGCGCACACCGTATCGAGGTCAACGACTCGGCCTTGATCGTAAATGCCGGAAGCCGGGTTGATGATATTCGCGCTACTCAGGGTTCTACCGTCAGCCTGACGGGCGCGCATGTGGAGTCGAGCAACCCGGTATGGGCTGCCGTACGCCTGGATGACAGTACTGCGGTCATTACCGACAGCACGGTGATCAGTCATTCTAACTTCGGATTGCAGGCTTTCCAGAGCGCGGGCTCGTCCCAGGGTGGGGTTGGCGAAGTATTCAACAGCGTCGTGAAAGGTGCTGCGGGTGGGGCCACGGCCCAAGGCAACAGCGCACTGCACTTCAACCAGAACACGTTGGTGGAGGGCACTGGAGCGGATAGCTTTGGTGTTCGCCTGGACAGCGGCGCGTTAGTGACCGCCAGCCAAAGCAGATTGATTGGTGGAAAGAACGGCGTCGTCATGACCAACCAGTTGAACAACGCCGAGGTGGGCAAACTGGCGCTGGACAACTCGCACGTTGAAGGTCGCACTGGCTCTGCCATTGTTGTCGAAGGTCGCCCGGGACGGGTCCCGACGGTTGACATCGATGTGCGTAATGGCTCGACCCTGACCGGTGGCAATGGCACATTGCTGGAAGTCAATGACGGTGCCACGGCGAACATGAATATCGACAACAGCCGTTTGCACGGTAATGTCATTGTCGAAGAGGGCAGCACGGCGCACTTAAACCTGCAGAACCAGGCCGGCCTGACCGGCCAGTTGCAGAATGTCGCCAGCCTCAACATAGGCGACCAGTCCTTTTGGGAATTGACCGGTGACAGCCAGGTGGGTGCCTTGAACCTGGCAGGCGGAACAGTCAAGTTCGCAGGTACTGACGCGTTTTATCAGTTGGACCTGAAAAGCCTCGACGGTAATGGCACATTTGTGATGAGCACCGATTTTGCTCGTGGCATCACTGACTTCCTGAACATTGAAGGCGAGGCCAACGGCAATCACAGCCTGTTGCTGGCAGCCAGCGGTGCCGAGCCGGTCAACCCAGAGGAAATTCGCATCGTGCACACCGGCGGCGGAGACGCGAAATTCTCCCTGCAGGGCGATTTAGTGGACGTTGGCGCTTATTCCTACGGCCTGAAAAAGGAAGGCACCGACTGGTTCCTCGATCCGAACAATCGCGTGATCAGTCCAGGTACCCGCTCGGTATTGGCACTGTTCAACACCGCACCGACCGTATGGTACGGAGAGGCGACTTCACTGCGTACGCGTATGGGTGAACTGCGTTTCGAGCCTGGCCAGGCAGGTGTTTGGATCCGTGGTTATGGTAATAAATACGAAGTCTCCGACAGCACCGGAATTGGCTACAGCCAGAATCAGCAGGGCTTTACCCTGGGCGCCGATACGCCGTTGGCCGACAGTCAGTGGATGGTAGGTGTGATGGCGGGTCACAGTACCTCCAACCTGAACCTCAAGCGCGGCACATCCGGGAATGTGAAGAGTTACTACCTGGGTGCCTACGCGACTTGGCTGGACGAAGAAAGTGGCTTGTACTTTGACGCGGTGGCCAAGGTCAACCGGTTCCAGAATGAGTCCAAGGTAGGCCTGAGTGACGGCACTTCGTCCAAGGGTAAGTACAGCAACACCGGCGGCGGCTTATCGGCGGAGTTCGGTCGTAATATCAAGCTGGACGACGGCTTCTTTATCGAGCCTTACGCTCAGATGTCCACCGTTGTTATCCAGGGCGCCAATTACAATCTGGATAACGGTTTGCAAGCCAAGGGAGAGCGCACTCGCTCGATAACGGCCAAGGCCGGCGCGACCGTAGGACGAGATATCCAGCTCGACAGCGGGAGTGTGATACAGCCTTACCTGCGAGCCGCAATGGTGCATGAGTTTGCCAATAACAATAAGGTGTCGGTAAATAACAACGTGTTCAACAACGATCTGTCAGGCTCCCGTGCTGAGTTCGGCGCGGGTATGGCGGTCAAATTGTCGAAAAACCTGCAATTGCACGCAGACCTTGAGCACAGCAGTGGCGGCAAGGTTGAACAGCCTTGGGGCGCCAACGTGGGCGTTCGCTACATGTGGTAACTAACGCTCGAAAAAAAAAGCCCATATTGCATCGTATGGGCTTTTTTTGGTCTGGTTATATCAATTATGAAGGTCAAAATTGATGACCATCTGATGGATTCTTCCAGAGGGTGTTCTCTCCGTGTCGCCCGTGCAGGCGCCTGCAATATGGAGTTGGTTTGTGTTGCCTATTTGCTGAATGGATAGTGTGCCTTTGATCACGCGTACGGAATATTTATTGATATCTGAATGCACGGAAAACCACACCCTGGTTTTGGTGAACTCGCTTTTCTCCAAATCGAAAACGGTGCCTGCGGGTGTATCGTCCGCAAATTCGATAGTAACTGTTCTCACCGACTTGTTCAGGGGGTCTGCATAGCGGCCAGTAACTGTGTAAATTTTGTATTCAACGTTATGCGTAATCTCTCTTGTATCGATCGGAAGAATGTTCGAGTCAACGGTGGTGGTAAAACTTCCGGACGCGATGAAGGGTTGAGGGTATAAAACCTGTTGTTGGTGCTGAGTTAGCGTTGCAGTGTTTGCTGACATGACTGCGGCTCCATTAGGGATGAGCGAGGCGAAAATATCGGGGTTGCCATAAGCCTTGGCTTATCTATGAGATAGCAGAACACGCGCGCTGTATACTGTAATAACTGACAGTATACAGCGTGCACTATTAATGATTGATCCGACAGGTTACGCATTTACCTGCCGGCAGCAACGTTGTATGAGCGAGTCGTCATGTGCTGGGTAGGGCATCTTGTCTTTACCTGGAGGGGGCTAAAGTGCTGTTTTTTTCATGAATTTTATGGTTGGGGTTATCCAGTTTTCAGCTAAAAGCGCTGGCCCATGTCGAGCACAACAGCAAGGTCCCCATGCAACGATTGAAGTAAACCATTGCTCGCGTGGACAGCTGTACCCGACCATATCCCGCCCCCAGCAATGCCCAAACGCCGAGGCAGGGCAGGGAAATCAGTAAAAATATCAGTGACAGGAGCACCACATGGCTGTGCCTATCTGCGCCATCCCCCGCGAATGTACTGACCACAGCGAATGCCATCATCCAGGTTTTGGGGTTGATCAACTGCAAACCCGCACCGCCGAGCAGGCCCAGGCGCTTTTGCGGCGAATGCGACTCCATGGTTTGCGGCGCGGCGTTAAAGATCTGCCATGACAGGTAGCTCAACCAGGCCGAGCCAACCCAATGCATCGCGTTCTCCACTGCGGGAAACCGCACCAATGACTGGCCCACCCCTGAAGCCACCAACAGCACAATCCCCGAAGCCCCCATGCAGGCACCGAAAACGATCGGCAGCGCAGCCTTGAAGCCGTAACGGGCGCTGTTGTTCAGCACCAGGATATTGGTGGGACCGGGCGTGATGGAGGCGACGAAAGCGAACAGCATGAACGGTAGCAACGTGGACTGCATAGCGGGGAGACTCCGGTAAACCAATCGATGGAGTCGATCTTCACAAGCCCACGCATTACCTGTCTGGAAGATTTGAGCAACGCTTGCTATAGGCCGCGGGTGTCAGGCCGTAGGCGCGCACAAACCAGCGGCCCAGGTGGCTTTGGTCGGCAAAGCCCAGCAGCATTGCCACCTGGGCTGGCGGCTCGCCTTTGGCCAACAAGTGCCGGGCACGCGCCAAGCGCAGTTGCACCAGATAAGCATGGGGTGGCAGGCCGAAGGCGCTCTTGAACGCACGGTTCAGGCGGAAGCGGTCGACGTTACAGGCCCGCGCCAGTTCATCCATGCCCACGTCGTGATGCAGGTGCGCATGCAGGTATTCCCTTGCCTTGTGGGCCACCTGCGGCAGGCGCGGGTCTTGGCAGTAACGGGTGCGCCAGTAAAGTTGGCCGGTGATGAGTTCAAGCAACTGGTCTATCGCACGCTGGCGCACGATGCGCAATTCGCTGCTGTGCAGCGCCTGGAACGCTTGGCTGGTGGCCGAAGCCAGGCGCGGGTCGCAGATCAAGGTATTGGCAAAACTCAACTGGCTGTTGACAGGGGCCTCTTCAAATACCGCACTCACTTCTCGCGCCAGCCATTGCGGGTCGAGGTAGAGCATGTGATAGGTGAAGCCGTCTGCCGTAGGCGCATCGCCGTCGTGCAGTTCGCCGGGTTCCAGCAGGAACACCTGGCCGGGCACACTGTAGTGACTGGCGCGGCGGCAGTTGAATTGCTGTACGCCTTGTTCGGTGACGCCGATCAGGTAGCTGTCGTGCCAGTGCGGATCGTAGGCGTGCCCTTGGAAATGCGCGCGCAGGGTCTCGATACCGGTGTCGGTATCCTGGGACAGGTCGATCCAATTGTGCGCGGCCATAAAACACCGAGGATGAATGTGTACTGCCATTAGCGCCCGAGGGCGGCCAAGCGTCTAGAAGGTTTGTGCACGCCTCAGCCAAACAGCCCTGCGGCGATATTGATCGAAAACCCCAGGATCGCCGTGTTGAACACAAACCCGATCAACGATTGCCCCAGCACGACCTTGCGCATGCCACGGGTAGCGACGCCCACATCCGACGTCTGCACCGCCACGCCGATGGTGAACGAGAAATACAGAAAATCCCAGTAATTGGGCGTGAGCAAGCCTTCGGCAAAGCGCAGCGCCGGCTCCTTGCCGGTCCAGGTGTAATAGAGCCTGGCGTAGTGCACGCTGAAGATCATCCCGATCAGCAGCCACGAGCCGATCACTGTCAGCCCGGTGAAGCCGTAATGCAATAAGCGCTCGTGGGCCGCCAGGTCTTTGCTGCCCACCAGTTCAAAGGTGATGGTCGCCAGGCTGGCGATGGCGGCGATGCACACCATGAACAGCACCAGGCCGGCGTTTTCGTCTTCGATCTCGGCGATGCGTTTGACGTCCTCGGCCTTGGCGCGAATGGTCAGCCACAGCATCAGTGCCAGGTAGGTCCAGACGCTGGCGTTCCAGCCGATCAGGATTTTGCTGGCCAACGTCTCGGCCGGCACCAGGATGCCTACGGCAAGGCCGAGCACGGCAGCGGATGAAAAGCGAGGGTGGGTGCGGGCGAGGAAGGGCATGGCGCTCACGAATCGGGGAAATTATGAGCACCATAGGTTGCGCCGGTGCAAGCTTCAAGCGGTAGGCGGCAAGTTAAAGCAGGCCTGCTCTTACTTGCCACTTGAAGCTTAAAGCTAACGGCTGCGTTTACGCACCAGCTTCATCACTACCACAAAGAACACCGGCACAAACACCACCGCCAATGTCGCCGTGATCATCCCGCCAATCACCCCCGTACCGATCGCCTGCTGGCTCGCCGAACTGGCACCGGTGGCAATCGCCAGCGGCACCACGCCGAGGATGAACGCCAGCGACGTCATGATGATCGGGCGCAGGCGCAGGCGCGCGGCCTTCAAGGTGGCGTCGATCAAGTCCTCACCCTGTTCATACAGGTCCTTGGCGAACTCGATGATCAAGATCGCGTTCTTTGCCGACAGGCCGATGATGGTGATCAGGCCGACCTTGAAGAACACATCGTTGGGCATGCCGCGCAAGCTCACCGCCAATACCGCGCCGAGCACACCCAGCGGAACCACCAGCAATACCGAGGTCGGGATCGACCAGCTCTCGTACAAGGCCGCCAGGCACAGGAACACGATCAGCAGCGACAGGCCCAACAGTATCGGTGCCTGGGAGCCGGACAGGCGTTCCTGCAATGACAACCCGGTCCATTCCTGGCCTAAACCTGCGGGCAGTTGGCTGACCAGACGCTGGATTTCGTCCATCGCCTCGCCGGTGCTGTGCCCTGGCGCCGCTTCACCGCTGATGGCAATGGCGGGGTAGCCGTTGTAGCGCGTCAATTGCGTCGGGCCCTGGGTCCATTTGGCTTCGACAAACGCCGACAGCGGCACCATTTTCCCGGCGTTGTTGCGCACGTTGATCTTCATCAAGTCGGCCACCTGGCTGCGTTGGTCGCCTTCAGCCTGCACCACCACCCGCTGCATGCGGCCCTGGTTGGGAAAGTCGTTGACGTAGGCCGAACCGATGGCCGACGACAATACATTGCCGACGTCGGCGAACGATACGCCCAGTGCGTTGGCCTGTTTGCGGTCCACTTGCAGCTGCACCTGCGGGGCTTCGGCCAGGGCGCTTTCGCGCACGTTGGCCAGGATCGGGCTTTTAGCGGCCGCTTCCAGCAACTCGGTGCGCGCGGCCATCAACCCCGCATGGCCGACGCCGCCACGGTCCTGCAGGCGGAATTCGAAGCCGCTGGAAGTGCCCAGGCCGTCTACCGGGGGTGGCAGGACCGCATAGGCAATCGCGTCCTTGAGTTCGCTGAAGGCCATGTTGGCGCGGTCGGCAATCGACGACGCCGCATCATCGCTGCCGCGCTCCGACCAGTCCTTGAGCGTGGTGAACGCCAGCGCCGCGTTCTGCCCGGAGCCGGAGAAACTGAAGCCCATGATCATGGTGGTGTCGCCCACGCCCGGTTCCCCGGCGTTGTGCGCCTCGATCTGCTCGGCCACCTGCACCGTGCGGTTCTTGCTGGCGCCCGGTGGCAGCTGGATATCGGTGATGGTGTAGCCCTGGTCTTCCACCGGCAGGAATGAGGAGGGCAGGCGGCTGAACAGCAGCCCCAGGGCCACCAGCAGCACCAGGTATATAAGCAGGTAACGACCGCTGCGTTTTAGGGCGTAGGCCACCCAGCCTTCGTAGCGGTCGGTGAGCTGTTCGAAACGTTTATTGAACCAGCCGAAGAAGCCGCCCTTGGCGTGGTGCTCGCCCTGGGCGATGGGCTTGAGCAAGGTGGCGCACAGCGCCGGGGTCAAGGTCAGGGCCAGAAAGGCCGAGAACAGGATCGAGGTGGCCATCGACAACGAGAACTGCTGGTAGATCACCCCCACCGAACCGGGCATGAACGCCATCGGCAGGAATACCGCCACCAGCACCAACGTGATACCGACAATGGCGCTGGTAATCTGGCCCATGGCCTTTTTCGTCGCGTCTTTGGGCGACAGGCCTTCAGTGGCCATGATGCGCTCGACGTTTTCCACCACCACAATCGCATCGTCCACCAGGATGCCGATCGCCAGCACCATGCCGAACATGGTCAGCACGTTGATCGAAAAACCCAGCAACAGCATGGTGGCGAAGGTGCCCATCAGCGCGATCGGCACCACCAGCGTGGGGATCAGGGTGTAGCGCACGTTCTGCAGGAACAGGAACATCACCGCAAATACCAGGGCCATCGCTTCCAGCAGGGTGTAGATCACTTTGGTGATCGAGACTTTGACGAACGGCGAGGTGTCGTAGGGAATCTTGTATTCCACGTTGGCCGGGAAATAGCGCGACAGTTCGTCCATCTTCGCCCGCACCAGGGTCGCGGTGTTCAGCGCGTTGGCGCCCGGCGACAGCTGCACGCTGACGGCGGTGGACGGTTTGCCGTTCAGGCGCGTGGAGAACTGGTACTCCTGGCTGCCGACTTCCACCCGCGCCACATCGCCGATGCGCACGGTGGAGCCGTCGGGGTTGGCCTTGAGCACGATGTCGGCGAACTCCGCCGGCGTCGACAGTTGGCCCTTGACCAGAATGGCGGCGGTGATTTCCTGGGTGTTGGTGCCCGGCAAGTCACCGATGCTGCCCGCCGAGACCTGGGCATTCTGCGCGCTGATTGCGGCATTCACGTCGGCAGGGGTGAGGTTGAAGCCGATCAGCTTCTGCGGGTCGATCCACACGCGCATGGCGCGCTCGGCACCATACAGCTGGGCCTTGCCCACACCGTCCAGGCGCTTGAGTTCGTTCATCACGTTGCGCGCCAGGTAATCGCTGAGCGCCACGTCATCGAGCTTGCCGTCGTTGGAAGTCAGCGTGACCAGCAGCAGGAAACCGGCCGAGACTTTCTCCACCTGCAAGCCTTGTTGCGTCACCGCTTGCGGCAGGCGAGGCTCCACTGCCTTCAAGCGGTTTTGCACATCCACCTGAGCCATTTCCGGGTTGGTGCCCGGTTGGAACGTGGCGGTGATGGTCGCCGAACCGAGGCTGCTCTGGGACTCGAAGTACAGCAGGTTATCGGCGCCGTTGAGCTCCTGCTCGATCAGGCTGACCACGCTTTCATCCAGGGTCTGGGCCGACGCGCCGGGGTACACCGCGTAGATTTCCACTTTCGGTGGCGCGACGTTGGGGTATTGAGCCACCGGCAATTGCGGGATCGCCAGGAAACCGGCCAGCAAAATGAACAAGGCCACCACCCAGGCGAAGATCGGGCGGTCGATAAAGAATTGCGGCATGGCGGGTTATTCCTTTACGAGCGGGTTGTCGTCCACTTCAACTTTTTCACCGGGGCGCGCATGTTGCAGGCCCTCGACGATAACGCGGTCACCAGGCTTGAGGCCGCTGCTGACAATCCAGCGATCGTCGAGTACCGCGCCCAATTCCACCGGCTGCTGGCGCACGGTCTGCTCGCTATCCACCAACAGCACCATCGGGATGCCGGCGCTGTCACGGGTGATGGCGCGTTGCGGCACGCTCAGGCCTTGTTTGTCGACCGCCTGCTCCAGGCGCACCCGCACAAAGCTGCCGGGCAGCAGGTCGAGGTCCGGGTTGGGGAATTCGCTGCGCAGGATGATCTGCCCGGTGCCCGGGTCCACGCTGATGTCGGCGAACAGCAGCTTGCCCGGCAACGGGTACAGGCTGCCGTCATCCTGGATCAGGGTGGCCTTGGCCTGGTCCTGGCCGACCTGCTTCAAACTGCCGGCACGGAAGGCGCGGCGCAGGTCATTGAGCTCGCGGGTCGACTGGGTAAGGTCGGCATGGATCGGGTCCAGTTGCTGGATGATTGCCAGCGGCGTGGCTTCGTTCTGGCCGACCAGGGCGCCTTCGGTCACCAGGGCACGGCCGATGCGCCCGGAAATCGGTGCGGTTACGGTGGCGTAGCCCAGGTTCAACCT
This sequence comes from Pseudomonas sp., assembly GCF_030147005.1. GTDB lineage: Bacteria > Pseudomonadota > Gammaproteobacteria > Pseudomonadales > Pseudomonadaceae > Aquipseudomonas. The sequence goes on along the minus strand of NZ_JASLAW010000190.1, from coordinate 17,124 downwards.
GGCTCGCTCGACGGCGGCCTTGTTGGCGGCGACTTCGGCGTTGGTCTGGCGCAGGGCGGCGCGGGCGTTGTCGTATTCCTGGCCGCTGATGGCGTTGCCTTCCACCAATTGGCTGTAGCGCTGTTCTTGCAGGCGCGCCTGGAACGCGTTGGCCTCGGCCTTGCTCAGGTTGGCCTGGGCGCTGTCGAGGTCGGCCTTGAATGGGGCCGGGTCGATGCGAAACAGCACGTCGCCCTGTTTCACGTCGCGACCTTCGTTGAACACGCGTTGCATCACGACGCCGGCGACCCGCGCGCGCACTTCGGCGATGCGCGGCGCAGCGATGCGCCCGCTCAATTCGCTGGTGATGGACAGGGGCCTGGCCTGCAGCGTCTCGATGCGCACTTTGGCCAGGGGCATTTCCGGCGCCTCGGCCGCAGGCTTGTCACACGCGCTCAGCGCCAGTGTGAGGGCCAGCAGGCAAAACGGCGCAAATAGATTCTTCGACATGCTCTTATCCCAATATTGACTGGCGCATCCTAAGGTCACCTGCGCCGTGGTGCTGTGAAGCTATGTAGTGCGTCTGTGAAGAAATGTAAGGTACGGCGCGCAGAGCGCCGCGGGCGTATATCCTTGCACAATCCTGCTTCCACATTGATGTGTATACATCCGTCCATTTGTATCCTCTGGAAACACCATGCCCAACATCCTCCTGGTGGAAGACGACGCCGCGCTCTCCGAACTGATTGCCAGCTACCTGGAACGCAATGGTTACCACGTCAGCGTACTCAGCCGTGGCGACCTGGTGCGCGAACGTGCGCGCCTGAACCCGCCGGACCTGGTGATCCTCGACCTGATGCTGCCCGGCCTCGACGGCCTGCAGGTCTGCCGCCTGCTGCGCGCGGACTCGGCGGGCCTGCCGATCCTGATGCTCACCGCCCGTGACGACAGCCACGACCAGGTACTGGGCCTGGAAATGGGCGCCGACGATTATGTGACCAAGCCCTGTGAACCCCGGGTGCTGCTCGCCCGTGTGCGCACCTTGCTGCGCCGTAGCAGCCTGTCGGAACCCCAGGTGGCCTGCGACCGGATCATCATGGGCAACCTGTGCATCGACCTGTCCGAGCGTACCGTGACCTGGCGCGAGCAGGCGGTGGAGCTGTCCAGCGGCGAGTACAACCTGCTGGTGGTATTGGCGCGCCATGCCGGTGAGGTGCTCAGTCGCGACCAGATCCTGCAACGCCTGCGCGGTATCGAGTTCAACGGCACCGACCGCTCGGTGGACGTGGCCATCTCCAAGCTGCGGCGCAAGTTCGACGACCACGCCGGTGAAGCGCGCAAGATCAAGACCGTGTGGGGCAAGGGCTACCTGTTCAGCCGCTCCGAATGGGAATGCTGAGCCATGTTTCGTGTCCTGCTGCGCCTCTACCTGATCACCATCGTCACCTACAGTGCGGCGATTTTTCTGATTCCCAAGCTGGTGATTCAGCTGTTCGAACACCGCTACATGGACTACAACATCGAACAGTCCCGTGGGCTGCAAAAACTCATCGTCAAGCAATACCTGCGTGCACCGGTGGAGCACTGGTCGCAGGTCACCGATCAACTGAGCCGCGACTTCGCGCCGTTGAAGGTGCAATTGCTGCTGCGCCAGGACGCGCGCTATACGCCCGCCGAGGAACACTTGCTGGCGCAGGGCAAAGCGGTGATACGCCTGGGTGAATGGGGCTGGATGGAAGAGGTCAGCTCGCCGATCAACGACCAGTTCGCGGTCAAGCTGATCATTCCGCCGGACCCGCTGGACATGAACCTGCTGTACTGGTCGATGAACGTGCTGGTCGGCGCCGCGCTGCTGGCGTGCCTGCTGGTGTGGTTGCGGCCTCATTGGCGCGACCTGGAACGCCTGAAAAGCACCGCCGCGCAGTTGGGCAAGGGCAACCTGGCCGAACGCACAAAGATTGCGCCGAGTTCCAGTATCGGCAGCCTGGCGGCGGTGTTCGACACCATGGCCGATGACATCGAACACCTGTTGAACCAGCAGCGCGACCTGCTGAACGCCGTGTCTCACGAGCTGCGCACACCGCTGACCCGCCTGGATTTCGGCCTGGCCCTGGCCCTGTCGGAAGACCTGCCCGCGGCCAGCCGGGAACGCCTGCAAGGGCTGGTGGCGCATATTCGTGAACTGGATGAGCTGGTGCTGGAATTGCTTTCCTACAGCCGCCTGCAAAACCCGGCGCAGTCACCCGAGCGCGTGGAGGTGGTGCTCGACGAATTCATCGACAGCGTCCTGGGCAGCGTCGACGAGGAACTGGAGAACCCCGAGATCGTTATCGACGTAGCGCTTGACTGCGCCGTGGAGCGCTTCAGCCTCGACCCGCGCCTCACCGCCCGCGCCTTGCAGAACCTGCTGCGCAACGCCACGCGTTATTGCGACAAGCGCATCCAGGTCGGCGTCAAGGTATGCCCCAAAGGCTGTGAGATCCGGGTGGATGACGATGGCATCGGCATTCCGGCGGACCAGCGCGAACGCATCTTCGAGCCGTTCTATCGCCTGGACCGTAGCCGCGACCGTGCCACCGGCGGTTTCGGCCTGGGCCTGGCCATCAGCCGGCGCGCCCTGGAAGCCCAGGGCGGTACGTTGACCGCCCAGGCCTCACCGCTGGGCGGCGCGCGGTTTCGCGTGTGGTTACCCAGCGTCGATTGATCACAGCACTTTGACCGCACGGCCGATGGCCTGGATTGGCCCGGTCGGCTTGCCGGTGGGGGAGCCGCTTGGCTCTTCCAGCGTCAGTTCGAACAGCTGATTCGGCGCCAGCGGCGGCAGTTGGCCCAGGGGCACCGACAGTGTCTGCCCTGGCTTGACCAGCCCGAGGGAGACCGGCCCCTGCCAACCATCGCCCTTGGTCCAGAATTGCAGAGCCTTATCGGCCGGTACCTGCATCACACCCAGGGGAATCAACCGGATCTGCTGATTATCGCTGGCCTGGATTACCCAGCCGGGGGCCTGGCTTTGCGGCGCCACCAGCACCACCACGAAGCTGGGCTCGGCAAAGGGCGGGCGTATCAGCAGCAGCACGCTCAGCACCACGGTTGCCATCAACCCCGCAGCAGCCAGGCCGCGCCAGAACCCTAGCAAGTCCCACCACGGCACGCCCTTGTCCGGGGTTGCGAGATGACGTTCGATGCGCCGCCACAGTTGCGCGGAAGGCGGCACCGGTTGCGCCAACGCCGTCAGGGGCAGCAGGCGTTGCTCCCAGGCATCCACTGCCGCGCGCAGTGCTGCATCGTGCTTGAGAAGTTGCTGGACGTCGCTGCGCTGCTCGGCGGGGAGGGTGCCCAGCACGTATTCGCCGGCCAGTTCATCACGTGTGTCGTTCATGCCATGCACTCCCGCAAGGCGGCGAGGCTGCGTTTGATCCAGGCTTTGACGGTGCCCAACGGCGTGCTCAGCTTCTGTGCGATTTCGCTGTGGGAGTAACCGTCCACATAGGCATGCAGGATGCAACTGCGGCGTGCCGGGTCGAGGTGTTCCAGGCAGTGGTGGATCTGCCCGGAGCGCGCAGCAAATTCAACGGTATCGCCAGGCTCCGTGAGCGGCTCGTACTGATCATCCAGGGGCACGACGCGCCCGGCGTTGCGCACACCGTCCAGGGCCAGGTGCCGCGTCACGCTGAACACCCATCCGCGCGCCGAGCCGCGAACCGGGTCGAAACTGCTCGCCCCGCGCCAGATTTTGATAAAGGCGTCATGCACGATGTCTTCAGCCAGTGCCTTGTTGCGCGTGATGCGCAGCGCCACGCCGAGCAAGCGGCTGCTGTCATGCTCATAGAGCTGCTGCAAGGCGCGCTGATCGCCGCGGGCGCAGGCCAACAGGCACACTTCGTAATCAAAGATAATTTCAGCCAAACCAACACTTCCCGCCACTGAGTTAACGACCGTCCTCTGCAGGGGCGAGCATGCTCGCCCCTGCATGGCCAGCGTAGCCGAGTTTGCTCAGTTGGCGGCCCAGAAGATGTAATCGGCCTGGTACTTCACCGTTTCCTGTTGCCCTTTGTTTGCGCCAGTGCACGGCGTACCGGGCGCAACCCCACCCTTGAGCGCCACCCGTTGCACATAAGCTACGCCGCTCATGGCGCCCTTGCCCTCGGCCGGATTGGCCTTGACCAACTGATAGGGCAGGTTGCCCGGGCTGGACGGCGCCACGGCCACTTGAGTGCCGGTGATCTTCGAGCCGTCCTGGGCTTGCCAAGTGGCGGGCGGGCCGAAATAACTGCCCACTTGTTTGCCGTTGCGGTCATTGAGTACTGCTTTGGGGCCGACGAAGGTCCATTCGGTCTGGCCTGCGGCGTTGGCCTTATCGCGACACTCATAGGTGATTTGGCCGACACCGGTGGTTTCCATCGTCACCTTATGCCCATCGGGCACTTTGATGCTGTCGGGCAAGCCTGCCTGGGCAAAGGCGGATGGCGCGGCGATCAGTAAACCGGTCAAGCAAAGCAGGGCTTTCGCATTCATGGTGTTTCTCCATTGGGTAGAGCAGCGGGGTTACATTGACTACTACTCAGGAGGCACACCGATTGGATGCAGCTATGTGCAAAAAAACTCAGGATTCAAAAAAAGCATAAAGTCAGATCATATTGATATAAGTGGTTATAAGAAAAATCGCTATCCTGCGGCCAGAATTTTATAAGGCCGCAGGTAGCTGTGATGGATGTGGGTAATGTGGGTTTCGTGGTTGCCGGCCTGATCGTAGGATTTATCGTGGGCATGACAGGCGTCGGTGGCGGCTCGTTGATGACGCCAATCCTGTTGTGGTTCGGGATCAACCCGGCCACCGCCGTAGGCACTGACCTGTTGTATGCCGCCATCACCAAATCCGGTGGTGTGCTGGTGCACAGCAAGAACAAAAATATCGACTGGACCATCACCGGCTGGCTCACCCTGGGCAGCGTGCCGGCGGTGCTGCTGACCCTGTGGTTCCTCGCCAGCCTGCACACCGACCCCAGCGCCATGAATGCGATGATCAAACAAGCGCTGGGCGTGGTGTTGCTGCTGACGGCCCTGGCGATCCTGTTCAAGAAAACCTTGTTGGCGTTCGCCCAGCGCCATGCGGGTGACGACTATCATATGCGCCCGCGCAATCTGAACGCGCTGACCGTGGTGACGGGCGCCGTCCTCGGCACCATGGTCGCGCTGACGTCCATCGGTGCCGGCGCGCTGGGTACCGTGGCACTGTTCATCCTGTATCCGTTTCTCGCCACCCGCCGCCTGGTGGGCACTGAAATCGCCCACGCCGTGCCGCTGACCCTGGTGGCGGGCCTGGGCCACGCGAGCATGGGCAATATGGATTGGCACCTGCTGGGCTTCCTGCTGATCGGCTCGCTGCCGGGCATTTACCTGGGCAGCCACATGACCGGCCGCATTCCGGACGGCGTGCTGCGCCCGTGCCTGGCGGTGATGTTGATGGCGGTGGGCTACAAACTGGCGTTCTGAGCCGCATGGCGCGCCCGCCGGCGACCCGATCGCTTGCTGTGGCGAGGGAGCTTGCTCCCGCTTGACTGCGCAGCAGGCACCGGCTTTTTGGATACGCTTACCCCAGCGCAAGCAAGCTTGCTCGCTAGAGCCAGCCCGCTCCATAGGGTATTGCGAAACGACAGGCTGGCTGTAGCCGAGACAGGCGTCAGGCCTTGGCCGGGTTCAACCCCGTCGCAGGCTGGTTGAGGGTGAGCACCTCAAACCCATCCGCCGTCACCGCTACCGTATGTTCCCATTGCGCCGACAGGCTGTTGTCCTTGGTCACCACCGTCCAACCGTCCTTGAGGCTGCGCACCTTGGCGCTGCCCTGGTTGAGCATCGGCTCAATGGTAAACACCATGCCTTCACGCAGTTCCAGCCCGGTGCCGGGGCGGCCGAAGTGCAGCACTTGCGGCTCCTCGTGCATTTCCCGGCCAATGCCATGGCCGCAGTATTCACGCACCACGCTGTAGCCGTTGGCCTGCGCGTGACACTGGATCGCATGGCCGATATCACCCAGGCGGGCGCCGGGCCTGACCTGGCGGATGCCCGCCCACATCGCCTCGAAGGTCGTCTCGACCAGGCGCCGCGCCTTGGGCGTGACGGTGCCGATCATGTACATCTTGCTGGAGTCGGCGATAAAGCCGCCTTTTTCCAGGGTGATGTCGATGTTGATGATGTCGCCGTCCTTGAGGATGTCCTTGGCGCTGGGCATGCCATGACACACCACCTCGTTGATCGAGGTATTGATGCTGAAAGGGTAGTCATATTGCCCGAGGCTGGCCGGGCGGGCCTTCAACTCTTGGCGGATGAAGGTTTCCACGGCACTGTCCAGTTCCAGGGTGGAACGGCCGGCGGCGACAAAACCGTCAAGCATGCTGAACACCTGGGCCAGCAGGCGCCCGGACTCGCGCATGACCGCCAGCTGTTGTGGAGTCTTGATCATTGACTGCGCCCCCGAATCAGGTCGGGCTTGTCCAGCAACAGCCTGTTGATCAGCTCGTTATAGGGCAGCTGAGGATTAAGCTCGGCCAAGAGGCCAATCTTGATCCAGAACTCGGCCTGGGCGTTGATGGAACGGTCCATCGCGGCGCTGGCCAGGCGCAGTTGTTCATGCAGTTGGTCGGTGATCTTGACGATGCCCATAAGCTTCCACGGTAGGATTTGATATACGAAGCGTATATGTTTCGTATGCTGTGCGAAACCTCCGTTCGACGGATGGGTGAGCCGCTGATTGTTTTGCCATATGTTGCAAAGAAAACGACGACGTTAATTCCAGCCGTTTCGCAACTGCCGGTTAAACGTTTAATCGGTGCGGTTCGACGATGATTTGAACAACCAGTCCCGCGCTATATAAGCAAGCGTCGCGCTTATGAAGAAAGGTTACAACAGCGGTGGATTTTGCCGAGTAGGCTTGGTTGTTGAAGGCGTCTTCCAAGGCCGGCAAGACGTGGCAGGCAAGTGCCTGTCGGATACATATCAATCTATTGGCAGTCTCAAAAAAGGAGAGGTTAGCCATGCTTTCGGAACTGGAACTTCGCAGCATTATTGAAGGAAGTTTTCTGCCTAAACGGTGTGAGTGCACCAAAGCCGAAGATGCGTCACTGACGATCAAGGTGTACGACGAACGCGACCGTGATCGCGTGGACCTGGAGGTAAAAGGTATAAACGCTGACAAACTCGACAGCAGTCGTGCCATTTGCAACCTGATTACCGGGCTGCGCGAGGACCTCAAGCACGCCCATACGCCTGTTCTGCACCGAGCAGGAGGGCGCGGGTTTTAGTGGCGTGCGTCATCCGGCGTTGACCCGCGGGCCTGGTACGACCAGGCCCCGAGTTTATTGGCATACAGCACCGTGTTTACCAGCGCACGCGCACCCCGGCGTTGCCGCTCACACCCTCCTGGGCGTTGCCATCCAGATTGGTGGTGTAGTCCGCCGCCAGGTAAACGCTCACCGCTGACGACAATTGGGCGACGACCCCTACGCCGACATCGGCGGTGGATGACTTGTGATCGCTCTTGATGCGGTCCACATCATCATAAGTCACCGTGTCGTGGCCATTGAACGTACGCCAGGCACTGGCGTGCACGTAGGGTTCCACAGGCGTGTTGCCCACCACGTAGCGGCCTTTGGCGCGGGCACCGAGACGGCCGGTCCAATACTCTTGGGAATCGAACGATACCTTGGAAATACCGTCGTTCTGGCTGTCCAGGTCGATGGTCTGGCGGATCACCTGAGCCTGGGGTTCCACCACCCAATGTTCGGAAACGGTGATCGGATAACCCGCTTCGGCGGACAGCGCCAAGGCATGGCCCTTGGTGTTCATCTTCACGCCACGGTCGGATTTGTTATCACCGTCCAGGCGCGTACCCATGGCGACAAGATCGACGTACCAGCCACTTGGGTCAGTGAGGGTCCAGTAGGCGCCGAAGTTATCGCCGTCGAGTTTGACCCGTCCGGAGCGCCGATCCTGAAAGCCTTCTGCAAAGCCCTTCACATCGCCCCGCAAGCGACTCTGCCCGATGAACAGGCCGAAACGTTGCAGTTGCCCGCCGCTGGTTTGCGCAGCGTAGAGGTCATGCCCCACCTGATAACCCTTGACGCTGCCGTCGAAGCTTGGCGACACGGTGCCCGACCATTGTTTGTTGAAATCACCGCCATAGGCACGTGCCCAGCCGGCCGGAACCGCACCGGTTTCAGTGAGCAGGCTTTGCTCGCCCTGGCGTTCATGAAACGTGCCCAGGGCCATTCGGGTCATTATTTGCGCGGCCGGGATGACTACCGAATACACCGGCACTTCCAGGCGGTACAGCGGGATGGGTTCGGCACCGGCCACAGCCGTTGGCAACGCCGGGCTGCTGGCGGCGGGTTGCGGTGAATTGGCGGCCGCGACCTGGCTCGGCGGTGGCGCCGGGGGCTCGATCGGCGCGACCGGTTGCGCGGTCGGTGGCTCCACCGGTGGTTCATCGGGGCCGACAACCGGAGGCGTTGGCGTAATCGGTGCAACAGGCACCACCACCGGCGGGGTGGGCGGTACCGGCGGGACGACGGGTGGCTGCACGGCCACCACCGAGGAGCGCAGGTACCAGTTGTTTTCCGTACCGGCGGTCACGCCGCCTTTGAACAACCGGTATTCATAGGCACCGGCCGACACCGCGCCCTTCAAGGCAAAAGCATCAGTACTGCTGGTGGCCCCGTTGAGGGCCTGGACCACCTCGATGCCGTTGCTCTGGGTAAAGCCACCGATACCGCCAAGGTTGGTCACGGCCAATTGGGTGTGGCCGCTGAGCGTGCCGCCGGACACCACCAGCTTGTCCGTGGCGGAGTTGTCATCTCCGAGAACGGTTTGCAGCCACAATTGCCCGTTGTCGCCCACGTATGCGCCGTGCACCGTGAGCGCATCGCCGGCAGTGGCGCTGCCGGTGGTCATGTCGATCGTGCCTGCGTTGTTCAGTGTTACCGATTGGCCCGCGGTGTAGGGGCGGATTGCGCCTTGGGTCACGGGCAGGGTGCTGCTGGGGTCGATGTTGAACGTACCGGTGTTGCTCTCACTGTCGCCGAGGAAAAAATCACCGGCCAGGTCAAAGCGTGAGGCTTTGGTGAGATTGACCGTCTCCCAGCCGATATAGCGGGCGGGCGTACTGGAGGTGGTGCCATCGAAGGTCAGTTGATCATTGCCCAGGCCGCCGTCCAGGGAGGGAGTACTGGACAGTTGGCTTTCATTGAGGCCGCTCACCACGGCGATATCATCGCCATCGCCCATCAGCACGTTGGCCCCGATGTTGCCGCCCGTCCAATTGAATGTATCGTTGCCAACACTGGCGCGGATCTCGCCATTGATCTGGCCTCCGCTGACGGTAATGCTGTCATCGCCGCCGCTGGTGCTGATATTGCCGCCGATGGTGCCGCCGGAAACGATGATCTTGTCGATATCAAAACCGGTCACCACGTTGCCCCCGACGCCACCGTTGGAAAGGTGATAGAAGTTTTTGTCCAGCTTCATATTTATCCGGCCGATGGTGCCGCCGCTCTGGTAGGCCACATCGCCATCTTCGAAAGCTTCGTCGATTATGCCGTCGGTCATTCTGAAGGTGTCGAGGCCGTCGCCCTGGTACAGGGCCTGAATTCGTCCGCCATTCATGATGAAGTCGTCGATGCCGGCGCCTTGCTGCACTGCGCCGGCAATCACGCCGGAATCAATGCTCACGGTATCAGTGCCCGTCCCGAAGACGACATCACCATTGATGGTTCCGGAACCGCCTGCGGGAAGGGTCAGGCTGTTATTGCCTGAAAGATCGGTAAGGCCAGCGGCACTGGCGCCGCTGTCGCAAACGTAAGTATCGTCCCCGGGGCCGGGGGTGAATGCACACGCAGAGTGCGCGGCCTGGGGCGTGAAGTACTGCAGTGAAAGAATGCCGACAGCAATAACGGCTCGGGTTGGAAAACCAGATGCCTTGACCATAACGCGTCCTTCGTCTTGTTTTAATTACTGCTGTTCTTCGGTTTAGCACAGGCCTCCTGAATGGCAAGATTTTCGGATAAAAGGCAGCAGGCCGCGCAGGGCGCGGCCTGTAGGGCGATCAGCCCAACTGGCTGCGGTAAGGCAGGTCCGGCCCGGTGCGGGTGCAGGTCAGCGCCGCGGCGCTGATCGCAAAGCCGAGCATGCTGTCGATCTGCTCGCGGCTGAGCTGTTGCAGCCCCTCGACCGAGTCCAATTGGTGCTCGGTCAACCAGGCGATCAGCGCAGCCTGGAAGGTGTCGCCGGCGCCGACCGTGTCGGCCATCACGATGTCGATTGCCGGCTGTGACCATTGGCCGTGCCGGCGGCTGAACACCGTGGCGCCATCGCCGCCACGGGTGAGAAATACCAACTGGCAGCGGTGTTGCAGCCAGCCTTGCAGCACGCTTTCCGGGGACTGTTCGGGGTAGAGCAGGTGCAAATCTTCATCGCTGACTTTGATCAGGTCCGCATGCTCGACCAACTGCGCCACACGGTCGCGCCACAGTTGAATGTCCGGTTGCGGGTTCAGGCGTACGTTGGGGTCGAGGCTGATCAGGCGCTTGCCGCTTTCGCGCTTGACCAGGCTGAGCAGCGTGTCGCCGATCGGCTGCACCACCAGCGAAAACGAGCCCACATGCAGCCCGCGAACCTCATCGCCCAGGGGCGGCAGATGCGTCACCTGCAATTGCCGGTCCGCACAGCCTTCGCCACGAAAGCTGTATTGCGGTGAACCATTGGCCCCCACGGCCACCATGGCCAGGGTGGTCGGCGCGTCGAACTGCACCAGGTAGTCTTCACTCACGCCTTCGTCCTTGAGCACCTGCAACAGGCGCCGGCCCAGGTAGTCGTTGGAAACCCCGGCAAAGAACCCGGCCTCGATACCCAGGCGGCGCAGGCCGACCGCCACGTTGAACGGCGAACCACCGGCAATCGCCTTGTAATTGAGCCTGGCAGCCTGCCCGTCGGCATCTTCCTCGCTGAAAAAATCAAACAGCGCTTCACCACACACCAGATACATAGTCGCTCGCTCTTAAAGGGTTGCCACAAGCTGTTGATAGCGCTCGTAGGCCTGTTGATAGGCACTGACATTGGCGGGCTCCGGCAGGGTGCGGCTGGCCGGGTCGAGGCTTACGCACCTGTCGCACAGGTCGGCCAGGGATTCCCCGGACTGGCACCACGCCGCCTGGATCGCCGCGCCCAGGGCAGCGGCCTCGCTTTGTTCGGTACACACCACTTCGGTGTTCATGATATCGGCGACCATCTGCCGCCACAGCGGGCTTTTCGAACCGCCGCCGATCAACCGGATGCGCAGGCTTTGCAGGCCGGTCTGGCGCAGCAGGTCCAGGCCGTAGCGCAAGCCGAAGGTGGTGCCTTCGACCACGGCGCGGCACAGGTTGGCGCGGGTCAGGTTGGTCATGGTCAGCCCGTGCAGGCTACCGGTGGCTTGGGGCAGGGCGGGGACCCGTTCGCCGTTGAGGAAGGGCAGCATGCTTACCCCGTCCGCGCCGATGGGGGCCTGCTCGACCAGGGCGTTGAAGGCGTTCAAGTCCAGCTCGAACAGCTCGCGGACCACGCCGGTGGCGTTGGTCAGGTTCATCGTGCAGATCAACGGCAACCAGCCGCCGCTGGATGAGCAGAAGGTGGCGACCGACGCCTGCGGGCTTACGTTGGGCTGGTCGGCAAACGCATAGACGGTGCCCGATGAGCCAAGGCTCATGGTGATCACACCGGGGGCGATATTACCGGTGCCGATGGCGCCCATCATGTTGTCGCCGCCGCCGCTGGCGACGATCGCGTCGGGGTTGATGCCCAACCGTTCAGCGATGGCCGGCAGGATCGTGCCCACCGCTTGATCCGCTGCGATCAGCTCGGGCAGCGCCGCTTGCAGGCGACCACTGGGGTCGATGTGCTGCAGCAGCGCCACGTCCCATTCACGGCGACGCACGTTGAAATAGCCGGTGCCCGAGGCATCGCCGTATTCGGCGACGGCGCGGCCGGTGAGCCAGTAATTGAGGTAATCGTGGGGCAGCAGGATATGCGCGATGCGCGCAAACAGGTCCGGGTGCTGTTCGCGGGTCCAGAGCAGTTTGGACACTGTGTAGCCCGGCGCAATGGCCACGCCCAGGCGCTCCAGCGAGCCGCTTTCGCCGCCCAGATGCTGCAACAGGCGGTCGTTTTCCGGCGCGGTTTCGGTGTCGCACCACAGCTTGGCCGGGCGCAGTACCTGGCCCTGGGCGTCGAGTAAAACCAGCCCGTGTTGCTGGCCGGAAACGCCGATGCCGAGGATGTCCTGGCCGTCCACCCCGGCTTGTTGCAGGGCGCGGTGGGTGGCTTCGGTGAAGGCGTCCAGCCATTCCTGGGTGTGTTGTTCACGCCGGCCGTTGGCGCCGCTGATCAATGTGTGCGCGGCGGCGCCCAGGCCCAACACCTTGCCGCTGGACGCGTCGAGGACGATGGCTTTGGTGCCCTGGGTGCCGCAGTCGATGCCGAGGAACAGGTTTTGCTGGGTCATGGTGGGGTGCTCAGCAGTTTTGTTTTTGGAGTGTGAAACCCTATCAAGGGTGGGAGCGGGTGGCTCGTGAATGCGATGGGTCAGTGAAGAATAGATTGACTGACCCACCGCATTCGCGAGCAAGCCCGCTCCCACATTTTTTAAGCCAGTTTATTCAGCAGGTGTTGCAGTGTTGCGGTGACGCCGTTGTCACGCAGGCTTGCATAGCACCGCTCGAACGCTGCCACAAACGCGGGTGAGTTGGGAATAGCCGTGCCGAAAATCTCTTCCACGCCCAGCAGGCGTTCGCTGATCAGCGCATCATCACTGACCAGCGCCTGGCAGAATTCGGCACGGGGGTCGGGAATCTTGTAGGCCACGCCCTGTTCGTCGACACCCTTCAAGTACAACGCCCAGGCGGCCACCACCAGCGCCGCGCGCTCGGTCTCGCGGCCATCGGCGATCAAGCGATTGATGGTCGGCACGGTGAATTTGGGAAACTTCGACGAACCATCCGAACACACCCGCTCCAGTTGGTCGGCGATTGCCTGGTTGGAGAAGCGGTCGATCAGGGTCTGCTTGTACTCGGTCAGGTCGATACCGGGCACGGGCGCCAGGTTCGGTGTGACGTCCAGGTCCATGTAGGCGCGCAGGTAGGCCACGAAGAGCGGGTCGTTCAGGGTGTCGTGAACGAACCGGTAGCCCTTGAGAAAGCCCAGGTAAGTCAGGGCCAGGTGGCTGCCGTTCAGCAGGCCGATCTTCATTTCTTCGTAGGGCGTCACGTCATCGGTAAACTGCACGCCGACCTTTTCCCAGGCCGGGCGACCGTTGACGAATGTGTCTTCCAGCACCCATTGCACAAAGGGTTCGCACACCACCGGCCAGGCATCGTCGATACCGTGTTCATCATGCAGTTGCAGGCGGTGGGCGGTGCTGGTCATCGGCGTAATGCGGTCGACCATGGCATTGGGGAAGCTCACATTGGCCTTTATCCAATCATGCAGTTGCGCATCGTGCAGCGCGGCGAACGCCAGCAGGGCCTTGCGTGTGACAGCGCCGTTATGCGGCAGGTTATCGCAGGACATCACGGTGAACGCCGGGGTACCGGCGGCGCGGCGTTTGCCCAGCGCGGCGCAGATGAACCCGAACACGGTCTTCGGTGCGCCGGGGTGCGCGAGGTCATGCTGGATCTGCGGCAGATGGGCCATGAATTCGCCGTTGCTGTCGTCGATGCAATAGCCGCCTTCGGTGATGGTCAGCGACACGATACGAATGGCGGGGTCGGCCAGTTTGTCGATCAACGCCTGGGCGCCGTCCTCGGCCAGCAACATGTCGCTGATCGAGCCGATCACGCGCACTTCGGTGTCGTTGGTGTCGCCCAATTCATACAGGGTGAACAAATAATCCTGCCCGGCCAGGTCGTCGCGGGCCTTGCGGTCCTCGGCACGCAGGCCAACGCCGCAGATGCTCCAGTCCAGGCCCTCGCCGGTATTCATCAAGGCATCGGTGTAATACGCCTGATGCGCGCGGTGGAAACCGCCGACGCCGATATGCGCGATGCCCTGGCGGGTGTCGGCAATCGTGTAGGCCGGCCGTTGCACGTCCGGCGCCAGCAGGGTGAGGTTGTGTTTATTCAGTTTCATCTGGAAATACTCGCGTGATCAGGCGGCAGCGCGCAGGGGGCGGGCGACGGCCGCGCCGTCGGTGTCGAACAGATGGCAGTGCGCCGGGTCGAGGTGCAGGTGCAGCGTTTCGCCATACTGGCTGGCCATGTCCCCGCGGATGCGCATGGTCAGCGGCTCGCCGTTGGCCGTGATGACGTGGCAGAAAGTGTCGCTGCCCAGGCGTTCGCCGACGTCGGCGGTGACGGTCAGCGTGGTTTGGCCAGGCGTGGCAATTTCCAGGTGCTCCGGGCGAATGCCCAGGGTCACGGCGCTGCCCACGCTCAGGGTCGGGCCGCTGAGCGCCAGGGTGATCAGCGTGCCGGCGTCCAGTTGTACATCACAGCCCTGGGCTTCAACCCGCGTCACCTTGCCCTTGAGGAAGCCCATCTTTGGCGTGCCGAGAAAGCCTGCCACAAACAGGTTGGCCGGCTGGTGGTACAGCTCCAGCGGCGAGCCGACCTGCTCGATGCGGCCGCTGTTGAGCACCACCACTTTGTCGGCCAGGGTCATGGCTTCGACCTGGTCGTGGGTCACGTAGATCATGGTGGCTTGCAGTTCTTTATGCAGGCGTGCCAGTTCCAGGCGCATCTGCACGCGCAGGGCGGCGTCGAGGTTGGACAACGGTTCGTCGAACAGGAAGATCTTCGGGTTACGCACAATCGCCCGGCCAATCGCCACGCGCTGGCGCTGGCCACCGGAGAGCTGCTTGGGCTTGCGCTCCAGCAGCGGGCCCAGCTCCAGAATGCGCGCCGCTTCGCTGACCTTGCTGTCCACCAGTTTCTTGTCGACGCCGGCCAGGTCGAGGGCGAACGACATGTTCTTGCGCACGCTCATGTGCGGGTACAGGGCGTAGGTCTGGAACACCATCGCCAGGTCGCGCTTGGCCGGGGTCACCTCGGTGATGTCGCGGCCATCCAGCTCGATGGTGCCTTCGCTGACCTCTTCCAGGCCGGCGATCAGCCGCAGCAGCGTGGATTTACCGCAGCCCGAGGGGCCGACGAACACCACGAACTCCTTGTCATTCACTTCCAGGTCGATGCCCTTGATGATGGAAAAACCTTCGAAGCCTTTTTGCAGATTCTTGATTTTCAGGTTGGCCATGATGGGCCCTCCGCTTGGAATTATTATTTAACGGCACCGAACGACAGGCCGCGCACCAGCTGTTTCTGGCTGATCCAGCCAAAGATCAGGATCGGCGCGCAAGCCAGGGTCGAAACCGCAGACAACTTGGCCCAGAACAAGCCTTCGGGGCTGGAGTAGGAGGCGATCAGCGCGGTCAGCGGTGCGGCGCTCGAGGACGTCAGGTTCAGCGACCAGAAGGCCTCGTTCCAACACAAAATCAGCGACAGCAGCACGGTGGAGGCCAGGCCGCCCTTGGCGATCGGCAACAGCACCCGGACCATTTCCTGCCACAGGGTGGCGCCATCCAGGCGCGCGGCCTCGAGGATGTCCTTGGGAATGTCCTTGAAGTAGGTGTAAACCATCCACACCACAATCGGCAGGTTGATCAGGGTGTAAATGATGATCAGCGCAATGCGCGTATCCAGCAGGCCGAAGCTCTTGGCCAACAGGTAGATCGGCATCAGCACGCCCACCGGCGGCAGCATCTTGGTGGACAGCATCCACAGCAGCGTACCCTTGGTGCGCTGGGTTTCGTAGAACGCCATGGAGTAGGCAGCGGGCACCGAGATCAGCAGGCACAGCGCGGTGGCACTGAATGAAATCAGCACCGAGTTCCACGCGTAGGCGAAGTAGTTGCTGCGCTCGTTGATGTGCAGGTAGTTCTCCAGCGTCGGCGTGAAGATGAACTGCGGCGGCGTGGCGAAGGCGTCGATTTCGGTCTTGAAGCTGGTCAGCACCATCCAGAAGATCGGGAAGAAAATCAGGATCGCGATGGCCCAGGCCAGGGTGCCGAGCAACAGGCTTTGCAGGCGGCGGGATTGTTGAAGCGTCATGGCGCGGCCCTCAAGGCTTGTCAGTCAGGTTTTTGCCGATCATCCGCACCAGGATGATCGCCGCGATATTGGCGATGACCACGGCAATCAAGCCGCCGGCCGAGGCCATGCCCACGTCGAACTGCACCAGCGCCTGGTTGTAGATCAGGTAGGCGAGGTTGGTCGAGGCGTAGCCGGGGCCACCGTTGGTGGTGGTGAAGATTTCGGCGAACACCGAGAGCAGGAAGATGGTCTCGATCATCACCACCACCGCAATCGGGCGGGCCAGGTGCGGCAGGGTCAGGTGCCAGAAAATCGCGATGGCGCCGGCACCGTCCAGGCGTGCGGCTTCCTTTTGTTCCTGGTCGAGGGACTGCATGGCGGTCATCAGCAGCAGGATCGCGAAGGGCAGCCACTGCCACGACACAATGATGATGATCGACAGCAGCGGATAGTGCGCCAGCCAATCCACCGGCTCTGCGCCGAAGAACTTCCACACGGCGGCGAGAATCCCCGACACCGGGTGGAAAATCAGGTTCTTCCAGATCAACGCGCCGACGGTGGGCATGATGAAGAACGGCGAAATCAACAGCACCCGCACAAGGCCGCGACCGAAGAACTCACTGGCCTCCAGCAGCGCACTGATCAACACGCCGAACACCACACTGATCAGCAGCACGCTGCCCACCAGCAACAGCGTATTGGTGGCACCGGGCAGGAAGCCCGAGTCGGTGACGAAGTAGGTGAAGTTTTCCAGCCCGACGAATTGGTTTTCGCCGGGGTAGAGCAGGTTGTAGCGGATCAGCGAAAAGTACAGGGTCATGCCCAGGGGCACGATCATCCACAGCAGCAGCAAGGCCACCGAGGGGCTGACGAGGAACCAGCCGGGGTTGGCCAGGCGGTTTTTGCGCGGCTTGTCGGGCACGGCGGTTTGCACTTGGGCAGTGTTCGTATTCATAGGGTCAGAACCAGTCAGGTACATGCAGAACATGAGTCGAAGCGCGGTCAGTGTGGGAGCGGGCTTGCTCGCGAATACGGT
>NZ_JASLAW010000143.1 GCF_030147005.1 Pseudomonas sp. | reverse complement strand
TCGCGAAAAACGTTAACGATGACGCAGCGCTAACAGGCAACCCGTGTCGCCTGCTCTACCTTCGCGAGCAAGCTCGCTCCTACAGGGAACGATGCCACAGCGCGTAATACACCCGCCCGGACTTCTGCTCACGGTGCAGGCGCCAGCTCCCCGGCAGGCCGAGCGTCGAAGGCGCGGTCTCGCTTTCAGTGTAGATCCAAGCATCCGGCGCCAGCCATTGGCGTTCTTCCAGCAACGCGCACACGGTCGGCAGCAGGTTCTGGTTGAACGGCGGGTCGAGGAACACCACGTCATATTCGCTGGCCGCCTGGGTTTCCAGGTAGCGCAAGGCGTCGGCGGTCTGAACCTGGCCGTTGGTGCAGCGCAACGTGCCCAAGTGTTCCTTGAGGCTCGACACCGCCACGTTGCTCGCATCCAGCGCCTGTGCCTGGGACGCGCCGCGCGACAGCGCCTCCAGGAACAACGCGCCACTGCCCGCGAACGGGTCAAGCACCTTGGCGCCGCCGATGTACGGCGCGAGCCAGTTGAACAAAGTTTCGCGCACGCGATCCGGCGTCGGGCGCAGGCCTACGACATCGGGGAAGCTCAGCTTGCGGCTGCCCCATTCACCGCCAATGATGCGCAGTTGGCCCACACCGTTATGCACGTTGTGGACAGGTTTTTTCGGGCGAGATGAACTGGCCATTAATGCTCCGGAACCCCGAGCGGCTGCTCGGCGGGTTTATCAGTGGGGGGCGGTAGTGGCTTTTGCGCAATCGTCGGGCCGGCGGTCACGATGACCATCTTGTCGGCGCTCAAGTGTTTATTCATTGCGGCCTTAACCTGCTCTACGGTCAGGGCCTGGGATTGTTTCATGAAATCTTCCAGATAGCTCAGCGGCAGGTTGTAGAAACCCATGGCGCCAAGTTGCCCGACGATATCGGCGTTGCTGGCGGTGGACAGCGGAAAGCTGCCGGCCAGCTCGCGCTTGGCGTCATCCAGCTCTTTCTGGGTGGGGCCGGTCTTTAGGTAGTCAGCCACGACGTCTTCGACCAGACGCAGCGTGCCACCGCTCATTTCGGCGCGGGTCTGCAGGTTGATCATGAACGGGCCGCGCGCCTGCATCGGCGAGAACCCCGAGTACACGCCGTAGGTAAGGCCGCGTTTTTCACGCACCTCGCTCATCAACCGGGTGCCGAAACCACCACCGCCGAGGATCTGGTTGCCCAGCGACAGTGCGGCGTAGTCCGGGTCGGCACGATCAATGCCCAACTGGGCGAACAGCAGATGGGTTTGCTTGGAGGGAAACTCGATACGGCTCAGGCCGGCCTTTGGCTCGGTTGGCTGGGCAATCTTCGCCAGGGCAGGGCCCTTGGGCAACGCGGCAGAGACCTTGGCGGTCATGGCTTCGGCGTCGGCACGGCTCAGGTCGCCCACCACCGCGATCACGGCATTGCCCGCCGCGTACGCCTTGGCGTGGAATGCCTGCAGCTGTTGCACGGTAATCGCCGGAACGCTTTCAGGCGTGCCTTCGCTTGGATGGGCATACGGGTGGTCGCCGTACAGGCGCTTGAACAGCTCAATGCTGGCCAGTTTGGCGGGGTTCTGTTTCTGGTATTCGAAGCCGGCGAGGATCTGGTTCTTGATGCGCGCCAGTGAATCGGCCGGGAACGTCGGCTTGCCGATCACATCATCGAACAGCGCGAGTGCGGCATCGCGCTTGTCGCTGTCGCTCAAGCTGCGCAGGGTCACCAGGGCCATATCGCGGTAGGCGCCATTGCCAAAATCGGCACCCAGGCCTTCAAAGCCGGTGGCGATCTGGCTGACGTCCTTGCCCGGCACGCCTTCGTTGAGCATCGCGTTGGTCATCAAGGCCAGGCCCGGCACGTTGCCGTCCTGGCTGCTGCCGGCGGCGAACAGGATGCGCACGTCGAACATCGGCAGTTCATGGGCTTCGACGAACAGCACCTTGGCGCCCTCGGCGGTGGTCCAGGTTTGCACATCGAGCTTGCGGTTGGTCGGCGCTTTGCCGTCCAGTTCATCGAGCGATTGCAGTTTGTTGGCCGATTGGGCTTTGTCCAGCGCCGGGCTGGCGACGGACTCGTTCGGGCGCAACACGTACACGGCACTGGCCGCGATCAGGGTAACGGCGACCAGGCCGGGCAGAATCAGGCGGTTGCTTTTGCGGTCACTCATGAGCGGTCTCCTCAGGCAAAACATGGGCGACGCTCAGACGTTCGCGGGTGAAATAGGTGCGCGCAGCCTTTTGGATATCTTCCGGGGTCACGCTTTGCAGGTCGGCAAGCTCAGTGTCCATCAGCTTCCAGGACAGGCCCACGGTCTCCAGCGAGCCGATGGCCGTGGCCTGGCTGGTGATGGAGTCGCGCTGGTAGACCACGCCGGCAATCACCTGGGCGCGGATGCGCTCGAGTTCTTCGGCGGTGGGCGGCTTGGCCTTGAGCTCGTCCAACAGGCGCCACAAGCCGGCTTCAACTTGGGCGACGGTCTTTTTCTTCTGCTGGTTAGGCGTGGCGCTCAGCATGAACAGGGTATCGCCGCGGGTATAGGCGTCGTAATCGGTGGAAGCGGCGGACACCAGCTCTTCACCGCGCTCCAACTGCTCGGAGATCCGCGCGCTGTAGCCGCCATCGAGCAAGGCCGAGATCAGGCGCAGGGCTTGTACCGAGCGCTTGTCCTCGGCAGTGGCCAGGCCAGGCACGTTGAAGCCGAGGAAGACGCTTGGCAGCTGGGTTTTCACGTGCAGGGTCAGCAGGCGCTCGCCCGGCTCGGCCAGCTCCATCGGGATCTTGGCCGGAGGGACGTCGCGCTTGGGGATCGGGCCGAAGTAGCGCTGGGCCAGGTTTTTCACCTCGTCCGGCGTGACGTCGCCGACCACCACCAGGGTCGCGTTGTTCGGCACGTACCAGGCTTGGTACCAGTGGCGCAGTTCCTCGACCTTCATGCGGTCGAGGTCGGCCATCCAACCGATGGTTGGCGTGTGATAGCCGCTGGCCGGGAAGGCCATGGCCTTGAAGCGCTCGTAGGCCTTGGACATCGGGTTGTCGTCGGTGCGCAGGCGGCGTTCTTCTTTGATCACCTCGATTTCGCGGCTGAACTCATCGGCCGGCAGGCGCAGGCTGGCCATGCGGTCGGCTTCCAACTCGAAGGCCACGCCCAGGCGGTCACGGGCCAGCACCTGGTAGTAAGCGGTGTAGTCGTCACTGGTGAACGCATTTTCTTCGGCGCCCAGGTCGCGCAGGATCAGCGAGGCTTCGCCGGGGCCGACCTTGGCGCTGCCCTTGAACATCATGTGTTCCAGGGCATGGGACAAACCGGTCTGGCCCGGGGTTTCGTAGCTCGAACCCACCTTGTACCAAACCTGGGAAACCACCACTGGCGCGCGATGATCCTCGCGCACGACGACCTTGAGGCCGTTGTCGAGGGTAAATTCATGGGTGGGTTGTGGGTCGGCAGCCAAAGCTGAAAGGGGCAGACAAACTGTGCTGAGCAGCAGGCCTGCGGCGCGGCGGGCTAGAGCATTCATTCGTTTTTTAACCTGTTGGACTGCCCGCTTGGTCTTAGCGTCGGCGGGCGAGGAGGTGCTAGGATACTGATCCGACCCAGGGACGGCCACTGTGGCTGTTCTGTTAAGGCCCTATTTAGGCCTCACAAAATGTTGCGCATGAACGAGCTGGCTAAAAAACAGTCTGTTACGCATCGAATTTTATTTACCGAAGCGCCCCTTGGCGCGTCGCTACCTTGAGATAGCCGTCTCCATGTTTGGTTCCAACGACGACAAGAAGACCCCAGCTGCGGCTGGCGAGAAAAAAGGCCTGTTCGGATGGCTGCGCAAAAAACCGCAGGAAACCGTCGTCGAACAGCCGCAGGTTCAACCTGAACCTATCCCTGAGCCTATAGTAGAAGCCGAGCCGGTTGCCGAAGCGCCGGCGCCGACGGTGTTGCCGATGGCCGAGCCGGTGCTGCAGCCTGCGGTCGAGCCGGAGCCGGAGCCGGAGCCGGAGCCAGAGCCAGAGCCAGAGCACAAGCCGTGGCCGGAACTGCCGGTGGCTGAAGAACCGGTGGCACTGGTTGAAGATGTGCAGGTTGAGCATGTAACGCCGCCTATTCCTGCGGTGGTCGAACCCGCAGCGACAGTCGCCCCGACGCCACCTGCCGTCCAAACACCCGCGGCTGCGGTGGTTGCTGCGCCCACCGTCGTCGAAGAGCCTGTCGCCGAAACCAGCAAAACCGGCTTTTTCACCCGCCTCAAGCAGGGCCTGAGCAAAACCAGCGCCAGTATCGGCGAAGGCATGGCCAGCCTGTTCCTCGGCAAAAAGACCATCGATGATGAGCTGCTGGAAGACATCGAAACCCGCCTGCTCACCGCAGACGTGGGCGTCGAAGCCACCGCCGTCATCATCCAGAGCCTGACCCAGAAGGTCGCGCGCAAGCAGCTGACCGACGCCGACGCGCTGTACAAATCCTTGCAGGCCGAACTGGCCGCCATGCTTAAACCCGTTGAAGCGCCGCTGGTGATCACCCCGAAAAAACCGTTCGTGATCCTGGTCGTGGGCGTCAACGGCGCCGGCAAGACCACCACCATCGGCAAGCTGGCCAAAAAGCTGCAGGGTGAGGGCAAAAAAGTCATGCTCGCCGCCGGCGACACGTTCCGTGCCGCTGCCGTTGAGCAGCTGCAAGTGTGGGGCGAGCGTAACAAGATTCCGGTGATCGCCCAGCACACCGGTGCCGACTCCGCTTCGGTGATCTTCGATGCCGTGCAGGCCGCCAAGGCCCGTAACATCGATGTGTTGATCGCCGACACCGCCGGTCGCCTGCACACCAAAGACAACTTGATGGAAGAGCTGAAGAAAGTGCGCCGCGTGATCGGCAAGCTCGACGCCGATGCCCCGCACGAAGTCCTGCTGGTGCTGGACGCCGGTACCGGGCAGAACGCCATCAGCCAGGCCAAGCAGTTCAACCAGACGGTGCAACTGACCGGCCTGGCATTGACTAAGCTCGACGGCACGGCCAAGGGCGGGGTGATCTTTGCCCTGGCCAAACAGTTCGGGTTGCCGATTCGTTACATCGGCGTCGGTGAAGGCATCGACGACCTGCGCACCTTTGAAGCCGAACCCTTTGTACAGGCACTATTCGCCGAGCGGGAGCGTTCATGATTCGATTCGAACAGGTCGGTAAACGCTACGCCAACGGGCATGTGGGCTTGCATGAGCTGAGCTTTCGAGTACGCCGGGGCGAGTTTCTGTTCGTGACCGGCCACTCCGGCGCCGGTAAAAGCACCTTGTTGCGCCTGCTGCTGGCCATGGAACGTCCGACCACCGGCAAGCTGCTGCTGGCGGGCCAGGATCTGGCCACCATCAGCAATGCGCAGATCCCGTTCCTGCGCCGTCAGATCGGCGTGGTGTTCCAGAACCACCAGTTGCTGTTCGATCGCACGGTGTTCAACAACATTGCCTTGCCCCTGCAGATTCTCGGGCTGTCCAAGGCCGAGATCGTCAAACGCGTGGATTCGGCCCTGGAGCGCGTGGCCCTGTCGGACAAGACCGACCTCTACCCCGGCGACCTGTCCACCGGGCAGCAACAGCGCGTCGGGATCGCTCGCGCCATCGTCCACCGCCCGGCCTTGCTGCTGGCTGATGAACCCACCGGGAACCTTGACCCGCGCCTGGCGGCCGAGATCATGGGGGTGTTCGAAGATATCAACCGGCTGGGCACCAGCGTGCTGATCGCCAGTCACGACCTGGCCCTGATTGCCCGCATGCGCCATCGCATGCTGACCCTGCAGCGCGGTCGTCTGATCGGTGACGGGGAGGCAGGCGTATGAGTGCAACCCGCAGCCCTAAAGTATCCGAACGCGTGGCGCCGAAACCGGCCGACCCGCAACCGAAAAAGAAAAAACACGACGATGACGACGGCCCGGACTTCGGCACCCTGTTGCATGCCTGGATCGAAAGCCATCGCGCCAGCCTGCTCGACAGCCTGCGCCGCCTGGGCAAACAGCCGATCGGCAGCTTTTTCACCTGCCTGGTGATGGCGGTGGCGCTGAGCCTGCCGATGGGCTTGTCGTTGCTGCTTAATAATGTGGAGCGCCTCGGTGGCTCGTGGCAGCGTGCCGCGCAGATTTCCCTGTACCTCAACCTCGACGCCAGCACCAAGGATGGCGAGGGCCTGCGCGACGACATCAAGAATATGCCCGGTGTGGCGGATGCCGAATACATCAGCCGCGATCAGGCCCTTGAAGAGTTCCAGCAACAATCCGGCCTGGGCGAGGCGCTTAAAGAGCTGCCGCAAAACCCGCTGCCGGGCGTGGTGCTGGTGACCCCCAATGAAGTGGACAAGCCTGCGCTGGAAGCCCTGCGACAAAAACTCGCAGAGATGCCGAAGGTGCAACAGGCCCAACTTGATCTAGTCTGGGTAGAGCGACTGGCGGCGATCCTCAAGCTGGGCGACCGCTTTGTGTTCGGTTTGACGGTGTTGTTGGTGTCTGCATTACTTTTGGTGATAGGTAATACCATTCGTCTTCATATTGAAAACCGTCGCACCGAGATAGAAGTGATTAAACTGGTCGGCGGCACGGACAGCTATGTGCGTCGTCCTTTTCTGTACATGGGCGCGCTTTATGGCTTGGGTGCCGGGGTTTTGTCCTGGGGCGTGCTGGCTTTTGGACTAGACTGGCTGAACGACGCGGTTATCGGGCTTGCCGGCTTGTACGGCAGCGATTTTGCCCTGGCTGGGGTGCCGGCAGCCGATGGTCTGAGCCTCTTGCTTGGCGCGGTCTTGTTGGGGTATATCGGTGCGTGGATTGCGGTCGCACGGCATTTACGTGAGCTGGCACCGAAGTAGTTAACGTCAGGGTAATGTGGTTTCGTTTGTATTGACCTTGTCAGCAGTTTAGGGAACTTGTCCTACGGTTCCCCGGTCAATTTTCGCAGTGCTGAACTGCACGAGTTATGTGAGTCGGAGGTTTTTTCGTATGACCACTTCTTTGCAACCTGCTTATGCCTTGGTCCCGGGTGCGAACCTGGAAGCCTATGTGCACACGGTCAACAGCATTCCATTGCTGACACCCGAGCAGGAGCGTGAACTGGCCGAGAGTCTCTACTATGAGCAGGATTTGGGGGCGGCTCGGCAGATGGTGCTCGCCCACCTGCGTTTTGTCGTACATATCGCCCGTAGCTATAGCGGCTACGGCTTGGCCCAGGCTGACCTGATTCAGGAAGGCAACGTGGGCCTGATGAAGGCCGTGAAGCGCTTCAACCCGGAAATGGGTGTGCGCCTGGTGTCGTTCGCCGTGCACTGGATCAAGGCGGAAATTCACGAGTTCATCTTGCGCAACTGGCGCATTGTGAAAGTCGCGACCACCAAGGCCCAGCGCAAGCTGTTCTTCAACCTGCGCAGCCAGAAGAAGCGCCTGGCGTGGCTGAACAACGAGGAAGTCCACCGCGTGGCCGAAAGCCTTGGCGTGGAACCCCGTGAAGTGCGCGAGATGGAAAGCCGCCTGACCGGCCATGACATGGCCTTCGACCCGGCTGCCGAGGCAGACGATGACAGCGCCTTCCAATCGCCGGCCAACTATCTGGAAGACCACCGGTACGATCCGGCGCGTCAACTGGAAGACGCCGATTGGAGCGACAATTCCAATCACAACCTGCACGAAGCGCTGGAAGTGCTGGACGACCGCAGCCGTGACATTCTGTACCAGCGCTGGCTGGCGGAAGAAAAAGCCACGCTGCATGACCTGGCGCAGAAGTACAACGTGTCGGCTGAGCGGATTCGTCAGCTTGAGAAAAGCGCGATGAACAAGCTGAAACTGTCGATCGCCGCCTAAAACACAGCGAAGAGACAAAAAAATGCCCCGATCGAAAGATCGGGGCATTTTGTTTTGCTCAGAATCCAAGCATACCTCGGTTCAATGTGGGAGCTGGCACCGTGTTGTGTCAGTCGGACCAGGGGGCTTTGCGAGCGTTGTTCAGTTCAAGCAGGTAACCATCTCCGCCGAGCTGGCTCATCTGCTGGCGAATCCAAGCCGCGCGGCGCGCCACATAGGCCGTCGGATGGCTGGCGCTCCATACCCTTGGATTGGGCAACACTGCCGCCAAATAACTGGCCTGCTGCCGCGACAGCCCCTTGGCGCTCACCCCAAAATGATGCCGCGCCGCTGCTTGCGCACCGAACACGCCCTCATCCCACTCCACGCTGTTGAGGTACACCTCAAGAATGCGCTGCTTGGGCCAGAGCACTTCGATCAATCCGGTAAACCACGCCTCCAGGCCCTTGCGCACATAACTGCGGCCGGCCCACAGGAACAGGTTTTTCGACACCTGCTGGCTCAACGTACTGGCGCCGCGGATCGAACCGCCGCGCTCGTTGTGCAGGATCGCCGCCTGGATCGCGCCAAAATCAAAGCCCCAGTGCTGCGGGAAACGCTGGTCTTCGCCGGCCATCACCGCCACTTTGAGGTCGTTGGATATTTCGTCCCACGGCACCCAGCTGCGCTGCAGGTCGATAGGCTCGCCGTCGATCCAGGATTCGACCTTGCGTTCCACCATAAGCGCCGTGAACGGCGGCGGTACGACGCGAAACAGCAGCACCAGCAGCACACTGCCGATGGCGAACCATTTCACGACGTTGAGAAAGCGTTTGAAGAGGACACGCAGCATAGAGATGGCTTGGCCGAACCCGTTGAGCGGGCCATTATACAGACCCTGCCCGATGAGTCTGACTGGAGTTCCTCATGCTGCGTAGCTTTCTGATGCTGGCTGCTTTTTTCGGTTTCACCGGTGTCGCCCTCGGCGCCTTCGCCGCCCACGGCCTGAAGAATCGCCTGAGCGCCGAATACCTGACGATTTTCCATACCGGCGTGACGTATCAACTGGTACACACCCTGGCTTTGTTCGGCGTGGCCCTGCTGGCCGCGCATATTCCCGGCCGGCTGGTCACCTGGGCGGGTGTTTCATTTGTCGTCGGTATTTTGCTGTTCTCCGGCAGCCTGTATGTGTTGACGATGACCGGGATCAGCAAGCTGGGCATCATTACGCCATTTGGTGGCCTGGCGTTCCTGCTCGGCTGGTTCTTCCTGGGCTTGGCGGCGTGGCGCCTGCAGCTTTGACCGCTTGACGCTTGGAGCTGACCTTCAGGTCCCAATCGCGTTAGAATGCCGGCCCCTAAAAACGATGGCGGCCCGTGGCATGCGCATTCAGTTGAACGGCGAACCCTTTGAACTGCCCGACGGTGCAACCGTCGCGGCCCTGCTGACCCGCCTGGACCTCACCGGGCGTCGTGTCGCAGTGGAGCTCAACCTGGATATCGTCCCGCGCAGCCAGCACGAAGGCACCGCGCTCAGCGAAGGTGACCAGGTCGAAGTGGTCCACGCCATCGGCGGCGGCTAGTCGCCCCGGCCGTAACGCATCCTGCAGAACCTCACCCCATTACGAGGATTTCCCATGAGCATCGTTCGTAGCGACAAGCCCTTCGTCCTGGCCGGTCGCACCTACCAGTCCCGTCTGCTGGTCGGCACCGGCAAGTACCGCGACATGGAAGAAACCCGTCTGGCTATCGAAGCCTCGGGCGCTGAAATCGTTACCTTCGCCGTACGCCGCACCAACCTCGGCCAGATCGAGGGCGAGCCGAACTTGCTCGAAGTGCTGTCGCCAGACCGTTACACATTCCTGCCGAACACCGCCGGTTGCTACGACGCCATCGAAGCCGTGCGCACCTGCCGCCTGGCCCGTGAACTGCTCGACGGCCACAACTTGGTGAAGCTGGAAGTGCTGGCCGACCAGAAAACCTTGTTCCCCAACGTGATCGAAACCCTCAAGGCCGCCGAAACGCTGGTCAAGGAAGGCTTTGACGTGATGGTCTACACCAGCGATGACCCGATCATCGCCCGCCAGCTGGCGGAAATCGGCTGCATCGCGGTGATGCCGCTGGCCGGCCTGATCGGTTCCGGCCTGGGTATCTGCAATCCATACAACCTGCAGATCATCCTCGAAGAAGCCAAAATCCCGGTGCTGGTGGACGCGGGCGTGGGCACCGCCTCCGACGCCACCATCGCCATGGAGCTGGGCTGCGACGCAGTGCTGATGAACTCAGCCATCGCCCATGCCCAGCAACCGATCATGATGGCCCAAGCCATGCAACACGCGATCGTCGCGGGCCGCCTGGCCTACCTCGCCGGGCGCATGCCGAAAAAACTCTATGCCAGCGCCTCTTCGCCGCTGGATGGTCTGATCAAGTAAGAGCTATTGATGACTGAATCAAACGAAACGCCGAACACCGAGCAAGCAGGCGACGAGTCCAAGCACCGCCGCATCAAAAGCTTCGTGATGCGCGCCGGCCGCAT
Organism: Pseudomonas sp.; assembly: GCF_030147005.1. Taxonomy (GTDB): domain Bacteria; phylum Pseudomonadota; class Gammaproteobacteria; order Pseudomonadales; family Pseudomonadaceae; genus Aquipseudomonas. The sequence goes on along the minus strand of NZ_JASLAW010000143.1, from coordinate 736 downwards.
GACCGAAGGCCAGCAAAAGGGCCTTGAGCAAGGCACGCCGCTGTTTGTGTTGCCCCTGGCCGACGCGCCGGTGGACTACGACCAGGTGTTCGGCCGTTCGGGCCCGCGTTCCCTGGAAATCGGCTTCGGCATGGGGCACTCCCTGCTGGAGATGGCCGCGGCCGCGCCGGATCAGGATTTCATCGGTGTAGAAGTGCACCGCCCAGGTGTCGGTGCGCTGCTCAACGGCGTGCTGACCCAGGGCCTGACCAATCTGCGGGTGTATGACTGCGACGCGATTGAAGTGCTTAACCGCTGCATCGCCGACAACAGCCTCGACCGCCTGATGCTGTTCTTCCCCGACCCGTGGCACAAAGCCCGTCACCACAAGCGGCGCATCGTCCAGGCTTCCTTCGCGGAACTGGTACGCAGCAAGCTGAAGGTGGGCGGCGTCCTGCACATGGCCACCGACTGGGAACCGTATGCCGAATACATGCTGGAAGTGATGAACGTCGCCCCCGGCTACCGCAACCTGGCTGAAGACGGCAAATGCGTGCCGCGCCCGGCAGAGCGTCCGATCACCAAGTTCGAACGTCGTGGCGAGCGGTTGGGGCATGGGGTGTGGGATTTGAAGTTCGAGAAAGTCGACTGACAGGCACTGGCTTGGAAGACGGTCAAAATGTGAGAGCGGGCTTGCTCGCGAATGCGGAGTGTCAGTCACTGAAGATGTCGACTGATCCACCGCATTCGCGAAGCA
>NZ_JASLAW010000128.1 GCF_030147005.1 Pseudomonas sp. | reverse complement strand
CGCTACGTGGAGTCGCAGGTGTACCAGGCGGTGGTCGAGAACAACGCAGCTGAACAAGCGGCGCGGATGATCGCGATGAAAAACGCTACCGATAACGCCGGTGATCTGATCAGCGATTTGCAGCTGATCTACAACAAGGCGCGTCAGGCTGCGATCACCCAAGAGATCTCGGAAATCGTCGGCGGCGCTGCCGCGGTTTAACGGTTCAAATATTCAGAGGATCCAGCTATGAGTAGCGGACGTATCGTTCAAATCATCGGCGCCGTTATCGACGTGGAATTCCCACGCGACAGCGTACCGAGCATCTACAACGCGCTGAAAGTACAAGGCGCGGACACTACTCTGGAAGTTCAGCAGCAGCTGGGCGACGGCGTAGTTCGTACCATTGCGATGGGTTCCACCGAAGGCTTGAAGCGCGGTCTGGACGTTATCGACTCTGGCTCAGCCATCTCCGTACCGGTCGGTAAAGCGACCCTGGGCCGGATCATGGACGTACTGGGCAACCCGATCGACGAAGCTGGCCCGATCGACACCGAAGAGCGCTGGGGCATTCACCGTCCAGCACCTTCGTTTGCCGAGCAAGCGGGCGGCAACGACCTGCTGGAAACCGGCATCAAGGTTATCGACCTGGTTTGCCCGTTCGCCAAAGGCGGTAAAGTCGGTCTGTTCGGTGGTGCCGGTGTAGGCAAGACCGTAAACATGATGGAACTGATCCGTAACATCGCCATCGAGCACAGCGGTTATTCCGTGTTCGCCGGTGTGGGTGAGCGTACTCGTGAGGGTAACGACTTCTACCACGAGATGAAGGACTCCAACGTTCTGGACAAAGTGGCACTGGTTTACGGTCAGATGAACGAGCCGCCGGGAAACCGTCTGCGCGTAGCACTGACTGGCCTGACCATGGCCGAGAAGTTCCGTGACGAAGGTAACGACGTTCTGCTGTTCGTCGACAACATCTACCGTTACACCCTGGCCGGTACTGAAGTATCCGCACTGCTGGGCCGTATGCCTTCGGCAGTAGGTTACCAGCCGACCCTGGCTGAAGAGATGGGCGTTCTGCAAGAACGTATCACTTCGACCAAGGAAGGTTCGATCACTTCGATCCAAGCGGTATACGTACCTGCGGATGACTTGACCGACCCGTCGCCAGCGACCACCTTCGCCCACTTGGACGCCACCGTCGTTCTGTCCCGTGACATCGCTTCCCTGGGTATCTACCCAGCGGTCGATCCACTCGACTCGACTTCGCGCCAGCTGGACCCGAACGTGATCGGCCAGGAGCACTACGACACCGCTCGCGGCGTTCAGTACGTGCTGCAGCGTTACAAAGAACTGAAGGACATCATTGCGATCCTGGGTATGGACGAGCTGTCGGAAACCGACAAGCAGTTGGTAAACCGTGCTCGTAAGATCCAGCGTTTCTTGTCGCAGCCGTTCTTCGTGGCTGAAGTCTTCACCGGTGCCTCGGGTAAATACGTTTCCCTGAAAGACACCATTGCTGGCTTCAAAGGCATCCTCAACGGTGACTACGACCACCTGCCAGAACAGGCGTTCTACATGGTCGGCGGCATCGAAGAAGCGATCGAGAAAGCCAAGAAACTGTAATCCAGGCGCCCGGAAACGGGCGCTCATCAGGTTGAGGCAATCAGATGGCTATGACAGTCCATTGCGATATCGTCAGCGCGGAAGGGGAAATTTTCTCCGGTCTGGTCGAGTTTGTAACAGCGCACGGCGACCTGGGTGATCTTGGTATCGCCATGGGTCACGCCCCGCTGATTACCAGCTTGAAGCCAGGTCCGATCACGCTGACCAAGCAAGGCGGGGAACGTGAGGTGTTTTACATCTCCGGTGGTTTCCTCGAGGTTCAGCCGAACATGGTCAAGGTACTTGCCGATACCGTGCAACGTGCTGGCGACCTGGATGAAGCCTCCGCTCAGGAAGCCGTAAAGGCTGCCGAGAAGGCGCTGAACGAAAAAGGCGCAGACTTCGACTACAGCGCTGCTGCAGTCCGTCTGGCCGAAGCCGCAGCCCAGCTGCGGACGCTCCAGCAGATCCGCAAGAAGTAAGCGGCCTTGCCGTTACGCTTCACGCGTGATTGATTAAAAAGGGTAGCCTCGGCTACCCTTTTTCTTTTTTTGCAAAACACTTCTTTGGTCTGAAGCCGGACCGCCCAGGATTGGTAGCCATTCATGTCTCTTGAAATCGTAATTCTCGCCGCAGGTCAGGGCACCCGTATGCGTTCGGCCCTGCCCAAGGTGCTGCACCCGGTCGCAGGCAATTCTATGTTGGGCCATGTTATCCACAGTGCCCGGCAGCTGGACCCGCAGCGCATTCACGTCGTTATCGGGCACGGTGCCGATGTGGTACGTGAGCGTTTGGCCGCAGACGACTTGAATTTCGTATTGCAGGACAAGCAGCTGGGCACGGGCCATGCCACTGCGCAAGCGGTGCCGTTCATTACCGCTGACACCATACTGATCCTGTACGGTGACGTGCCGCTGATCGAAGTGGAAACCCTGCAGCGTCTGCTCAAGCATGTGGTGCCAGGCCAGATGGGCTTGCTCACGGTTGAGCTGGACGATCCTACCGGCTACGGGCGCATTGTGCGCAATGCCGACGGTAAGGTCGCAGCTATCGTTGAGCACAAGGACGCCAGTGAAGCCCAGCGCGCCATCACGGAAGGCAATACCGGCATTCTCGCCGTGCCGGCCGATAAACTAGGTGACTGGATGAGCCGCCTGTCGAACAACAACGCGCAAGGTGAGTACTACCTCACTGATGTCATCGAGATGGCGGTCAATGACGGCCTGCTGGTTGCCACCGAACAGCCCCACGACCCGATGGAAGTGCAGGGCGCCAACGACCGCAAGCAGCTCGCAGAGCTGGAGCGCCACTACCAGATGCGCGAAGGCCGCCGCCTGATGGCCCAGGGCGTCACCCTGCGTGACCCGGCGCGTTTCGATGTGCGGGGTGAGGTGACGGTGGGCCGCGACGTGCTGATCGACATCAACGTGATCCTCGAAGGCCGCGTGATCATTGAAGACGACGTGTTGATTGGCCCGAACTGCGTGATCAAGGACAGCACGCTGCGCAAAGGCGTGGTGGTCAAGGCTAACAGTCATATCGACGGTGCCGTGATGGGCGAGGGCAGCGATGCCGGCCCGTTTGCGCGTTTGCGTCCTGGCACGGTAATGGGCGCCAGGGCACACGTGGGAAATTTCGTTGAACTGAAAAACGCGAAAATGGGTGACGATGCGAAGGCCGGCCACCTGGCTTACCTTGGTGATGCGGTGATCGGTGCTCGCAGCAACATTGGCGCCGGCGCAATCACTTGCAACTACGATGGCGCCAATAAGTACCAAACGACGATTGGTGAGGACGTGTTCATCGGCTCCAACAACTCGCTGATCGCGCCCGTGACTATTGGCGACGGTTCGAACACCGCGGCCGGCTCAGCCATCAACCAAGATGTGGATAAATCCCAACTGGCCGTGGCCCGTGCCCGCCAACGCAACATCGACGGCTGGAAACGCCCGGTAAAAATCAAAAAAACCTGAGTTATCCACAGTCTCATTGGCGATAAATGCCCATCCGGTGCGGGCTTGTTTGCGAAGGCGGTGTATCAGACACACATCCAGTGACTGACACGCCACCTTTGCGAGCAAGCCCGCTCCGACATTTGATAGATGGTCGCCTAAAAAAAATAACACGCCCCGCTTGACGATCTTTCGCCAATAGGTTTTGATTGCCTTCGTTATCTTTCGAAACGAAACTTATCATCACCATGTCGAAACGAAATACACCCCAACGTCGCCACAACATCCTGGCCTTGCTCAATGAACAGGGCGAAGTCAGCGTGGACGAACTGGCCAAGCGTTTCGAAACCTCGGAGGTGACCATCCGCAAGGACTTGGCCGCCCTCGAAAGTAATGGCCTGCTTCTGCGCCGCTACGGTGGTGCGATCACCATGCCCCAGGAACTGGTAGGCGACGCGGCTCAACCGGTGTCGGCGTACAAGCGCGCTATTGCCCGTGCGGCCGTGGTGCGCTTGCGTGAACACGCACGCATCATCATCGACAGCGGCAGCACCACCGCCGCGATGATCCCTGAACTGGGCCATCAGCCCGGCCTGGTGGTCATGACCAATTCCCTGAACGTGGCCCGCGCCTTGAGCGAACTGGAACACGAGCCGGTGCTGCTGATGACCGGCGGCACCTGGGACCCGCATTCGGATTCGTTCCAGGGCCAGGTCGCCGAGCAGGTGTTGCGCTCCTACGATTTTGATCAACTGTTCATCGGCGCCGACGGCATCGATTTGCAGCGCGGTACCACCACCTTCAACGAACTGTTGGGCCTGAGCCGCGTCATGGCCGAGGTCGCCCGTGAAGTGGTGGTGATGGTCGAATCCGACAAGATCGGCCGCAAGATTCCCAACCTGGAACTGCCTTGGAGCAGCGTCCATACCCTTATCACCGATGATCGCCTGCCGTCTGAGGCCCGCGACCAGATCCAAGCCCGCGGCATTACGCTGATATGCGCGGCAGTCATCTAGGAGAAACACCATGTGTGGAATTGTTGGCGCAGTTGCCGAACGTAACGTAACGGCCATCCTGATCGAAGGCCTCAAGCGTCTGGAATATCGCGGCTATGACAGCGCGGGTGTTGCTGTTTTTACCAACGCCGGCAAGCTCGAGCGTATGCGCCGTCCGGGCAAAGTCAGCGAGTTGGACCAGGCCCTGGCCGGCGAGCCGCTGGTCGGCCGTCTGGGTATCGCCCACACACGTTGGGCCACCCACGGTGCGCCGTGCGAGCGTAACGCTCACCCGCACTTCTCGGGCGACCTGGCGGTGGTGCACAACGGCATCATCGAAAACCACGAAGTGCTGCGTGAACAGCTCAAGGGCCTGGGCTATGTGTTCACCTCGGACACCGACACCGAAGTCATCGCCCACCTGCTCAACCACAAGCTCAAGGACCACAGCGACCTGACCACCGCCCTCAAGGCCACGGTCAAGGAACTGCACGGCGCCTACGGCCTGGCCGTGATAGCCGCCAGCCAGCCCGACCGCCTGGTTGCCGCGCGCAGTGGCAGCCCACTGGTGATCGGCCTGGGCCTGGGAGAAAACTTCCTCGCCTCCGACCAACTCGCCCTGCGCCAGGTCACTGACCGCTTCATGTACCTGGAAGAAGGCGATATCGCCGATATCCGCCGTGAAAGCGTACAGATCTGGGACGTGAACGGTCAGTCCGTCGAGCGCGAAGCCGTACAGTACCGTGACGGCGCCGAAGCCGCCGACAAGGGCGAATTCCGCCACTTCATGCTTAAGGAGATCCACGAGCAGCCGTCCGTGGTGCAGCGCACCCTGGAAGGTCGCCTAAGCCAGAACCAGGTGCTGGTCAACGCCTTCGGCCCACAGGCCGCCGAGCTCTTCGCTAAAGTGCGCAATGTGCAAATCGTCGCCTGCGGCACCAGCTACCACGCCGGCATGGTTGCGCGTTACTGGCTGGAAGAACTGGCCGGCATCCCGTGCCAGGTCGAAGTCGCCAGCGAGTTCCGCTATCGCAAAGTGGTGGTGCAACCCGACACCCTGTTCGTAACCATTTCCCAGTCCGGCGAAACCGCCGACACCCTGGCCGCCCTGCGCAACGCCAAGGAGCTGGGCTTCCTCGGCAGCCTGGCGATCTGCAACGTCAGCATCAGCTCGCTGGTGCGGGAATCCGACCTGACCCTGCTGACCCAGGCCGGTCGCGAAATCGGCGTCGCCTCGACCAAAGCCTTCACCACCCAGTTGGTCGGCCTGTTGCTGCTGACCTTGTCCCTGGGTCAAGTGCGCGGCACCCTGGCCGAAGGCGTTGAAGCCACTCTGGTAGAAGAACTGCGCCGCCTGCCGACTCGCCTGGGCGAAGCCCTGGCCATGGACGCCACCGTGGAAAAGGTCGCCGAGCTGTTTGCCGACAAGAACCACACCCTGTTCCTCGGCCGTGGCGCGCAATACCCGGTGGCGATGGAAGGCTCGCTGAAACTCAAGGAAATCTCGTACATCCACGCCGAAGCCTACCCGGCTGGCGAGCTGAAGCACGGCCCATTGGCCCTGGTGGATGACGATATGCCGGTGGTCACCGTGGCGCCAAACAACGAACTGCTGGAGAAGCTCAAGTCCAACCTGCAGGAAGTACGCGCCCGCGGTGGTCAACTGATCGTGTTTGCCGACGAAAAGGCCGGCATGACCAACGGTGAAGGCACACATGTGATCAACATGCCGCACATCCACGACACCTTGTCGCCGATCCTCTACACCATTCCGCTGCAGTTGCTGTCGTACTACGTGGCCGTGCTCAAGGGCACCGACGTTGACCAGCCGCGTAACCTGGCGAAGTCGGTGACAGTGGAATAAACCTGACTGGCGTACCCAAAAGGGGCTGTTTTCAACAGCCCCTTTTTACGTTTTGGATTCGTTCAATCAAGGAGCCCGACTGATGCAAAATCCTACTGTCTACGCACGTCTGCACAATCGTCGGTTTGTGGTCGCCAACAACGCTCAGGGACTGTCCGGCACCGGCACCGTGTTTCATTACCAAGTTGAAGCTGACGCGATTTCGAGCACTTACCAGGGGGGCCGGATTCGCCTGGGCACTCAAGTCGGACGGGTGACCGGTCCGGCTACCCTCGAGCTGCTGTATCAGTGCCTGACCCTGGAAGGGGAACTGCTTGCGGGCTGGTCACGTGGCACGGTAGGCGTTGATCTTGCTGGGCGCACGACGCTGAATTTTGTTTGGGGCTGGTTATCGGGAGCGACGGGAGGCGGGGAATCGAGCTACGTCGAGATCACTGCCTGACGGTCTTGAAAGCACACAAAAACCAGGGTGGGAGGGGCTTGCTCCCGATGCAGTGGTTCAGTCAACTCACAGGTCACTGATACTCCGCCATCGCGGGCAAGCCCTAATGCCGGTCAGTTAAGACAGAACCGGTCCCTGTGGCGAGGGAGCTTGCTCCCGCTGGACTGCGTAGCAGTCCCATTTTTGGGGCCGCTTCGCGCCCCAACGGGAGCAAGCTCCCTCGCCACAGGT
>NZ_JASLAW010000127.1 GCF_030147005.1 Pseudomonas sp. | reverse complement strand
CTGCTACGCAGTCCAGCGGGAGCAAGCTCCCTCGCCACAGTACAGCGCGCCCTCATTGCTTGAAGATCAGTGCAGCAGCTTGCTATCGAGCACCGCGGATGAACCGCCGATGATGCTTTGCGCCAACTGCACAAATTCCTTGGTCGTGATGCTGTCCGCCCGCATCACCGCTTGCGCCAAATCATCCAGCGAGCGCTTGTTGTGGGTTTTCACGCGGATCTCCCGGTCCAGCTCCTGCAACACCATCACCGCCCGTGACACTGTCGCACCGCTGACGTGTTCGCCACGCAGGCTGGTCACGCCTTTGCCCTCTTTCGCCAAACGCGCCTGTATCGCCTCATACCGCTCATCGGTGATCCCACCGGCGCGGCGTACCAGCTCGATGGCGTAGTACCCGGCCAGGCCTTCGCTGATCCAGTCACTGGTGTCGTGGTCGCTGAAGCGGGCGATGGCCTGCACCACTTCGCGGATCAACGGGCTGCTGCCGTCTTCACTGACCAGCGGCGTGCGGCTGTTGAGGTAGATCGAGTCACGCGCCGAAAATGCGCCACGACGCATCGGATCGCTGGCGCCCACTATCAGCAATTTGGCCGGGTGGCGCGGGAACGCGGCTTCCACTTGCGGCCACACGAAGGTCAGCAGCGTCAGCACATCCATACGCCGCATGCCCTGACCCCTGGGCGAGGCCACGGTGACGTCGGTCTGCCCCAGGCGCATGCGGCGGCTGCCCAGGTTACCTGCGAGCATCCAGCCGGTGGGCCGGTCGAACAGGCGGGACACGTTGTCGATGCGGAATGTGTTTTTGCCGATACGCGGCCAGGCGGTCTCGATGCTTTTCCAACCCGGCGGCAGTTCGAACATCAGGCGCGAGACCAGCTCGACCCCGTCCTGCTGGTCCAACCGTGCGGCGGGCACCAGGTCGTCGCCGCGAAACAGCGCCCAGCCTGGCGCCATCCGCGCCTCATACGTGCCCGGTTTGTGCGCGTGGGTGAGACGTACGCGGTACGTCAGGCTGGCCTTGTCGGCACTGGGCTGCCAATGACCACGGCCATTACTGACCTTCCATTGCCCATCGGCTTTGAAGTCGCTGTAATCGCCGTCGTGACCAAGGTCAAAATCCAGGCTGCGCACTGCGGAACCCTGGGACAGGCTCACCCGCACGTCGGCCTGATCGCTCTGGGGCAGGAGTTTGACGTGGTAATCCAGGTCGACTTTCCTGGCGCACCACGCCGGCATGCTCAGTGCCAGCAACAGCGCAGAGGTCGCCAGCTTGCATCCCACCCTCATACACATTCCTTATTCAACCCGCGCGGAAGATCAGGTAGTCCTCCCAGTCGTCCTCGGGCACGCTGCCTTCGCTGAGCATGCGCCCGGACTGGGAAATGCGTTCGTGGTGCACGGCGTCGCGATCGCCGCAGACCAGGTGGTGCCACAGCGGCAAATCCTTGCGCTCACTGACCAGGCGATAGCCGCAGGTGGGCGGCAGCCATTTGAACTGGTCGGCCTGCCCCGGCGTGAGCTGGATACAGTCCGGCACAGACGCCCGACGATTGGGGTAGTCGGTGCATTGGCAGGTTTTCAGGTCCAGCAGTTTGCAGGCGATGCGCGTGTAATAGACGCTGTTGTCGTCTTCATCCTCAAGCTTTTGCAGGCAGCACAGGCCACAGCCGTCGCACAACGACTCCCATTCCTCCTGGTCGAGGTGTTCGAGGGTTTTGCGTATCCAGAAAGGTTCGACTTTGGCGGCCATGGCTCTGCATCAGTATCGGTAGGTTCAAAGGCCGCCAGTCTAGTGCCCAAGCCCTCCGGGGCCAAGCGCTTACGACTGGCGGTGTAACAACACTTGTCAGTACAGTGGCCGCGCAGTAGTTTTGAGCGCCCACTTGCCGCTCAGGAACTGCTCATGACCCGCGTTGCCGACTATCCCATCCATACCCAGTTCACCGACCGCTGGTCGCCCCGCGCCTTTACCGGCGAGAGCATTCCCCAGGAAACCCTGCTGAGCTTCTTCGAAGCGGCGCGCTGGGCACCTTCGGCCTACAACTCGCAGCCATGGCGTTTTCTCTATGCCCGCCGCGACACGCCGGACTGGGAGCGCTTCCTGGGTTTGTTGAATGAATTCAATCGGGGCTGGGCACAGCATGCGTCGGCGCTGGTGATCATCGCGTCGAAAACCGACTTCATCGCCCCCGGCGCGACGGAAGAAACCCCGGCCCTGTGGCACACCTTCGACACCGGCGCCGCCTGGGGCCACCTGGCGCTGCAAGCCAGCCTGAGCGGCTGGCACACCCACGGCATGGCCGGCTTCGACCAGGAACTGACCCGCAAAGAGCTGAAGATTCCAGCAGGCTATGCGCTGCACGCCGCCGTGGCGGTGGGCAAGCTGGGCGACAAGTCGACCTTGCCCGAGTACCTGCAAGGCCGCGAAGCGCCAAGCCCGCGCAAGCCGCTGAGCGAACTGGTATCGGAAGGCGACTTCAGCCTCTAAGCCTTGCGCAATAACCAATGCGGGAGCGGGCTTGCTCGCGAATAAGGTCTGTCAGTTGGCGAATAGGTTGGCTGACACAGCGCATTCGCGAGCAAGCCCGCTCCCACCGTTCATTGCCGCGAAGGCTCAGTAGCCGCGTTCGAAATCCACTTCCCCGCGCAGTGCCTGCCTGGCCTGGTACGCCCGCACGTTTTGCACAAACAACGCCACCATCATCGACGGCGAAGTCGGCGCCGAGCTGTGCCCGGTCAACAACAAGCCCCACGCCGTCCAGAACGGGTGGCGCTGCGGCAGCGGTTCCTGGCGGCATACGTCGATCACTGCGCCGGCCAGATGCCCCTCTTTCAGGGCTTCGACCAGATCGGCATCCACCACCGCCACGCCGCGCCCGACGTTGATAAACAAGCCGGTCGGCTTGAATTGCTTGAACAGGGCGGCGTCGTACAGGTCGTGGGTTTCGGGCGTGTTGGGCAACAGGTTGATCACATAATCCACCTCTCCCACCAGCCGGCCCAGTTGATCGAGGCCGGCGACTTCGATAAACGGTGCCTGCTCGCGGGCCTGGCTGGCGATGCCGTACAGCTTGACGCCGAACGGCAGCAGAAACTGCGCCACGCTCTGGCCGATATCGCCGGTCCCCACCACCAGCACCTTGCGCCCCGCCAGGCTCTGGCCCTGGCGGCTGTCCCATTTGCGCTCGACCTGGCTGACCAGACGCGCCAGCACCTCACGTTCGTGACCGAGCATGTAAGTCAGGACGAACTCGGCCATGACCTGACCAAAGATGCCGACCGCGCGGGTCAGGCGATAATCCTGCGGCAGGCCATCGGCCAACAGCGGTGTGATGCCGGCCCAGGTCGATTGCAGCCATTGCGGGTGATGGCCCTGGCGCAACAGCGTCGCCAGCAGGTCCGGCTGGCCCAGCCATACCGGGCAATCGGCGGCCAGGCGCGAGAGTTCGGCCGAGTCGCCACTGGTCAGCACCTCGAGGTCCGGTGCGGCGTCGCGAAGCAATTGGGCGTAGAGCGGGTGATCCTGTTCAGCAATCAGAACACGCATGGTTCAAACCTTTCAAAAACAGTGCAGACGGCCGCCCGCATCCTTACGGCCACCGCCAACTCAATACGATTGCGTTGAAGAATGTGCCCGGCACCGGGCACCTACCGATTACATCGGGTCGTTGCGTCGCAGCAGCTCTTCGGGCAAGTGTTCGATGTACTCGTCCTCGGCCGGCGGCATTTGCAGGTGGTAGCCCTGCTTGTCGAGGTTTTCCAGGACCACGGCGATGTCTTCGCGCGACAGCTTGCGCGCCGGCGTCAGCACCATGTCGAACGCGTGATGGGGTTTGCCGAAGGCCACCATCAACGGCTCCGGCACCCGCTCCAGGGCGTCGCTTTTGAGGACGTAGAGGTACATGCCGTCTTTTTTCAAGCTGCGATAAATGGAGCAAATACGTTTCAAGGCTGTTCTCCGGCAGTGGCCAGACTGTCGAGCAGCGCCTGGCCCATCAACGCGCGGCGCCAGCCACGCAGCGAGTCTGGCAATTGGTAAGGCCCGTCGGGGTAGCCACTTTTAACCAGGGCTTCGAGGGTTTTCTTGCGCAGCATCAGTTCCGGCGCCATGTCCAGGCGTTCGGCTTCGGCCTGGCCCAGGGCGCGCAGTTGTTTGATCAGCGCGGCGGCGTCGACCGGCAGCGGTTCAGGCACGGCAGGCGGCCATTGGTCCATGGGCACGCTGCCCGCGCGCTTGATCAGGTCAAGCAGGAACTGGCCGTCCTGACGCACCGTGCGCGGGTGCATGTCTTCGATTTTGCCGAGGGCTGCAAGGTTGTCCGGCTGGGTTTTGGCCAGAGGCCATAGCGAATGTTCACGGATGATGCGGTTGCGCGGCAGGTCACGGGCACGGGCCTGCTGCTCGCGCCAGGCGCACAGTTCACGCAATACGGCGAGTTGGGCGCGTGACAGTTTCCACGCCAGCTTGGCGTCGCGGTACACCTCGTACGGGTCGACTTCGCGGCGCAGGTTGGCCACCAGTTCGGCACCGTCTTCGAGCACCCAGGCGTACTTGTCATCCGTCAAACGCGGGCGCAGGCGGATATACACTTCGGCCAGGTGCACGGCGTCTTCAGCGGCATAGCTCACCTGGGTTTCGGACAACGGCCGCTGCAGCCAGTCCGAGCGCGTCTCGCCCTTGGGCAAGTCGATATCGAGCACCGCTTGCACCAGTCGCGAATAACCCATGGAGAAACCCAGGTTCAGGTAAGCCGCGGCCAATTGGGTGTCGAACAACGGCGCGGGCAGGCTGCCGGTCAGGCGCAACAGCACTTCCAGGTCTTCGCTGCAGGCGTGCACTACCTTGATCACGCCTGGGTTTTCCAGCAAGGCGGCCAAGGGTTGCCAATTGTCGATGGTCAGGGGATCGATCAGGTAAGCGCGCACGCCATCACCGATCTGGATCAGCCCGGCAATGGGGTAGAAGGTGTCGACCCGCATGAATTCGGTGTCGAGGGCGACGAATGGCAACTGCTGCCATTGGGCGCAATGCTGGCCGAGGCTATCGTTGTCGCAGATCCAGTGAATATCGATGGCCACACGGCTCTCCCTTGAAGAATGGCGCGCAGTATATATCGCGAAAGGGGCTTGCGAGCATCCACAGTGCACAGGCAACCATGAAAACTCAGACAGGAGATGAAGAATAGTCCGACAGACGGGAGTTATCCCCTCTTACGAAGCACGTAGACACACCACAACGTGGAGCCCGGCAGGAACTCTTGGTGATTCAAGACCTTGAAGCCCGCCTGGCGAAACTCATCCTCAACCGGCGTACGCGCGTTCACGGACACAATCACGGTGTCGCGACTGACCCGATGAAATTCACGCAGCAATGCCAGGCGGATGTCGGTGTTGGGCACATGGCGAAACAACTCCAGGCAGAAGATGCAATCCACCGCATTCGCCGAGAGGCCGATGGAAAACGCCGAGCCGGGGAACGTCTTGACACGTTTGAGCAGCCCCGCCGAATGATGGGTGCGGGCATGGTCGAGCATTGCCTGGGAAGGGTCCGACGCCAGAATCACCCGATTGACGTGCTCGCCCAACACCGGCCAGAACCGCCCGGAGCCGCAGGCCAGGTCCAGGATCAATCCCGGCTCCCCGGCCACCTTCAACGCATGGCGCACCAACCGCGCATCGCGCCACGCCGCCAGACGCTGCAACAGCCCAGGCGGACGCGTGTCACCGCAGACCCTGGCATGCTCACGGTCATAGCGTTCGGTGAATTCGGTCTCGATGGAGGAAGGAGGTTGTGACGACATCGCGGGCTCATGTGGACGAAACGTAAGTAAAACGACCTTGATCCGCAGCTTAACCACCGCAACGTGAAAAAAAGGTCGAAAGCCGCAACGTCGTAAATCCCGCGCCTTGCCACCCTGCCCCGCGCTGGAAATAATGACCGCCCCGACCCGCCCCAAGGACTCGACCGCATGAAAGCTCCCTTAGCCCTGTGTGTACTGGCCAGCGTGGCAACCACCGCCCTGGCCGATACCGGCCCGTCACGCCTGGACGAGGTCATCCAGCGTGGCACGCTGACGGTGTGCACCACCGGCGACTACATGCCCTACACCTCGCTGCGGGCCGATGGCCGCTATCAAGGCATCGATATCGCCATGGCCGAGTCCCTGGCCAAGAGCCTCAACGCGACCATCACCTGGGTGCCCACCACCTGGAAAACCCTGATGCCGGATTTTCTTGCCCAACGCTGCGACATTGCCGTGGGCGGTATTTCGGTGTCGTTGGAACGCCAGAAAAAAGCCTTCTTCAGCCAGCCGCTCGGTGTCGACGGCAAGATCCCGCTGGTGCGCTGCGCCGACGTGCAGCGCTACCAGAGCGTCGAACAGATCAACCAGCCCCAGGTGCGCGTGATCGAACCGGCGGGTGGCACCAACGAGGTGTTTGCCCGAGCCCATCTGGGCCAGGCGCAGATACGCCTGCACGACAATGTGACGATTTTTGACGAACTGCTGGCGGGCAAGGCCGATGTGATGATCACCGACGCAAGCGAGGCGCGTTACCAGCAGAAGCAAAAACCGGGGCTGTGTGCGGTCAACCCCGAGCGGCAGATGCAGTACAGCCAGAAAGCCTTCCTGCTGCCCCGCGACGATGTGGCCTGGAAAAGCTATGTCGACCAATGGTTGCACCTGAGCGTGGCGACCGGGGTGTATGACGGCATCGTCAGTCAGTGGCTGGCAGCGCCTTGATCAGCTCGACAAATGCCGCGCACGCCGCGCTGCGATAGGCGCCCCTGCGGCTGAGCAACCCCACGGTGCGGTGTGGCAACGGCGGTTCGATGGCCACGGCCCGCAACCCAGCCTGCGCCTGGGCAAGCGCTTGGGGCAGGATGGTCACCAGCGAGGTGTGACGCACAATTTCAATGATCGCGCCGATGGAATTGGCCTCCATGGCAATGCGCGGTTTCACGCCTTGCCGACGGCAGTAATCATCGATGTAGCGACGTGTGGCAAACCCCGGATCGAGCAGTACCAGCGGCTGCTCGAACCACGCCGACCGGCTCAGCTCGGGATGATCCGCCCGCACCACCACGCTCAACGCCTCGGCAAACAGCGCCTCACACTCGATATCGGCCCCATGCTCGCCGGTAAAGCCGATGCCGATATCCAGCAAGTCTTCGCCCAGCGCGGCTTCGATGCGGTCCTGGGTCAACTCCTCGACGCTCAGGCTGATGCCCGGGTACAGCCCATGGAACCGCGCCAGCAAGGGGCCGATCAAGTAGGCCGTAAACGTCGGCGTCATTGCCAGGCGCAGGTGCCCACGGCTCAGGTCCTGCACGTCATGCATCGCACGGGTGCCGGCCTGCAGGTCCTGCAACGCCAGCCGCGCAAAGCGCACATAGGCTTGCCCCGCATCCGTCAGGCTAACGTTGCGCCCGGAGCGATCGAGCAGCGGCGCGCCCAGGGTGTCTTCAAGCTGCTTGATCTGTTGCGACAAGGTCGGCTGCGACACATGCAGCGCTGCCGCCGCGCGGGTGAAATTGCGGTGCTCGGCGACAGCTAGCAGGTAACGGATATGGCGCAACAGCATTAACGACGCTCCAACTATAGGCATGGCTTATAGAAACCATAATAAGCCGGTCTTGGACGCTATAGCCGAAAACTTCCATCCTTGCCCCATCAGCGACGCAAGGAGACCCACCATGCAGCATCTCATCGACGGCTTTCGTAAATTTCAAAGCGAAGCCTTTGCCCAACGCAGCGACCTGTTCAAACACCTGGCCACCACGCAAAACCCCGGCACGCTGTTCGTGTCGTGCTCCGACAGCCGTGTGGTCCCGGAACTGCTGACTCAGCAGGAACCGGGCGACCTGTTCGTCATCCGCAATGCCGGCAATATCGTGCCGTCCTACGGGCCGGAACCGGGTGGCGTATCGGCCACGGTCGAATATGCGGTGGCGGTACTCGGCGTGAGCGACATCATCATCTGCGGCCATTCCGACTGCGGCGCGATGACCGCTATCTCCACCTGCAAATGCCTGGACCACCTGCCCGCCGTGGCCAATTGGTTGCGTCATGCCGAGTCGGCTAAGGTAATTAATGCGGCGCGCCAGCATGCTTCGGACGCGGCGCGACTGGATGCCCTGGTGCGTGAAAACGTGGTCGCGCAACTGGCCAATCTCAAGACTCACCCGTCGGTCGCCCTGGCGCTGGAGCAAGGCCGATTGAACCTGCACGGCTGGGTGTACGACATCGAAACCGGCGGCATCGACGCACTGGATGGACGCAGCGCACGCTTCGTTTCCCTGCTCGAGCACCCAACCATCCGCGCTTGCGCCGCCTGAACCTTATTCAACCCCAGAGGACATCACCATGCTGCAATCGAACTTCTCCCAAACCCCACGCCTGGCCCTGGCCGACACCGTTATCGACCTTAAGGCGCGCAAGGACTTGTCCTGGCAGGACCTGGCCGACGGCACCGGCCTGAGCCTGGCCTTCGTTACTGCCGCCCTGCTCGGCCAGCACGCGCTGCCCAAGGACGCCGCCGACGTCGTCTGCGCCAAACTCGGCCTGGACCAGGACGCCAGCCGCCTGCTGCAAAGCGTGCCCCTGCGCGGCAGCTTCCCCGGCGGTGTGCCGACGGATCCGACGATGTACCGTTTCTATGAAATGCTGCAGGTCTACGGCTCCACCCTCAAGGCCCTGGTGCATGAGCAATTCGGCGACGGCATCATCAGCGCGATCAATTTCAAGCTGGACATCAAGAAAGTCGAAGACCCCGAGGGTGGCTCCCGCGCAGTGATCACCCTGGACGGCAAATATCTGCCAACTAAACCCTTCTGATCGTTCACCGAACCGTCTACGCTCTGGTCATTCCAACAAGACCGAGGGACGGGTAAATGAACACACTGCTGCGACTCACTTGGCTGCTGCTATTGTGCTGCAGCCAGGTGCACGCCGACACGCCCAGTGACGCGGACGCTCAAGCGGCCAAGGCGTTGCTGGAAAAGGCCCTGGTTTACTACCAGAACAATGGCGACAAGGCCCTGGCCGCTTTCAGCCGCCAGGGTGAGTTCATCGACCAGGACCGCTACGTGTTCGTGGTCGATACACAAGGCGTACTGCTGGCCAGCGGCGGCCCCTCCTCGGCCTTGATCGGCCGCGACGTGACCGAAGTGCTCGGGCCTGATCTGCAAGCCTCGTTCAAAAAAGCCATCAGCGCACCCGAAGGCCAGGGTATCCAGCAGGCCGATTACCGCTGGCAGAACTGGAATGACGGCAAGGTCGAACACAAGCATGTGTTTTACCAGCGCGTGGGCGAGCGCATCCTGGCGGTCGGCTATTACCTGCCACGGGCCACGCCGGAGCAGGCGCGGGCGCTGCGCAACAAAGCGGTGAACGCGCTGGTGAAGGATGAAGCGGGGACGCTCAAGGCGATCAACTCATTGCAGGGCGGTTTCCTGCAGGATGATCTCTACGTGTTCGTGGTTGACCTGGATACCCGGCGTTATTTGGCGCATGGCACCAACCTGCGTTTGATCAATACTGACTTCGCCAGGATCAAGGACCCGGACGGCAAGCCGGTCGGGGAGCCGATCCTCGCGTTGATGGCCGAGCAGGACCAGGGCGAGTACAAATACCGCTGGAAAAACCCGGTGACCGGCAAGGTTGAGAATAAGCATGCGTATGTGCGCAAGGCTGGGCATTTGATGGTGGCGGTGGGGTATTACAGCCCGTGATCGGGCTGGAGCCGGCCAGTTAGGCCTAAGTAATTGATAAAACCCGTGGCGAGGTAGCTTGCTCCCGCTGGACTGCGCAGCAGTCCCATCTCCAGGGCCGCTGCGCGCCTCAGCGGGAGCAAGCTCCCTCGCCACGGGGGCTGTATTTTATGGTCGGCCCAGAGGCCGCCCGCAGCCACAACATCAGCTATCAGCCTTATCGTCCCGCCCGCGCAGCACCCGATTGGGCATCGCAACCGCCGCCGCCAGCCCGAACAACGACACCGCCGCACTCACCATCAGCAAATGCCGGAACGTCACCGCCAATTCCCCGCGCAACGCGTCCCGAGCCGCGCCAGGCGCCGCGTTGAGCCCATCGAGCAGCACGTTGCCGGAGCTGCCTTCAGCCACCAGCGCACCACTGGCCAGGTGGGCAAAACTTGCATCCTGCAACAACGCCAGCAGCAATGCCGACATACACGCCACCCCCACCGCACCGCCCAGGGAGCGGAACAGGTTGGTGGTGCTGGTCGCCACGCCGATGTCGCGCTGCGCCACCGAGTTTTGCGTGCCCACCAACGAAGTCGGGAACTGCATGCCGGCGGCGATCCCGCACAGCAGCATGAACAGCGATGTCAGCCCGACCGCCTGGGGCGCGCTGCAGGCCATGCCGAAAATCGCCAGGGGGCTCAATACGGCGCCACTGAGGATCATCGGTTTATAGCGGCCGGTCACTGACGTCATGCGCCCGGCAAAATAGGCGCCCATCGGCAGCCCCATCGCCAGGGGCAGCAGGTGCAGGGCCGCGCTGTCGGCACCGGCGCCGGTGACGGTTTGATAACGCAACGGCATCAGCACGGTCAGGGAAATCGCCTGGAAGCTGGTGATGAAAATCGTGCACCAGCACAACACCGCGCTGCGGTTGACGAACAGGTGCATGGGCAACAACGGCTCAAGCGCGCGGCGTTCATGCCAGACGAACACGCTTAACGCCAATAGCGCACAGGCCAGCAGCCCGAGCACTTGATGGTCACGCCAGTCATGGCCCTGGCCGATTTGCGTGATGCCGAGCAACAAGGCGGTCAAGCCGATGATCATCAGCACGGTGCCGAGGTAATCGATGACCGGCTTACGTTGCGGCACCGGCAGCCCCACCAGGGTGCGACGGGCCACATACCAGGCGGTCGCGCCCAACGGCAGATTCACCAAAAACACCCAGCGCCAGGACAGGTACTCGGTCATATAACCGCCCAACACCGGCCCGGCGACGCTGGCCACCGCGTACATGCTGCTGAAATAGCCCTGGTAACGCCCACGCTCACGGGGGGCAATGATGTCGCCGATGATCGCCTGGCTCACCGAGATCATCCCGCCGGCGCCGATGCCCTGGACAATCCGCGCCAGCACCAACTGCTCCATGTTTTGCGCCAGGCCACAGAACAGCGAAGCGACGGTGAACAACCCCATGCCGATCAACATCATCGGACGCCGCCCGTACAGGTCGCCGAGCTTGCCATAGATCGGCACCGCCACCGTCATCGCCACCATATAGCCGGAGATCACCCAGGCGAGCAGGTTGACGTCATGAAACTGCGCGGAAATGGCCGGCATCGACACGGCGACAATGGTCTGGTCCAACGCGCCGAGGAAGATCGCCAGCATCAGCGCGGCAAGAATGCTGCGCACGGCGGGAACGGTGGGAGCGGGTTGATTGAGCGGGGTCACGGCAAAACCTTCGAGCTGGGCCCGCAGAAAACGGTAGCCTGCGGGAATGCTCGATACGATAGCAGGCTATTCGATAGCCTCGTAAGGAAGCCCGACGTAATTTTCCGCAATGGTTTTGCGCCCCGCCTCGGATTTAATGAAGTAGTCCAGCTCGCTCTCGGCGATGCGCTGGGTGAAGCCATCCGCCTGCGGAAATTGATGCAGCATCGAGGTCATCCACCACGAAAACCGTTCGGCCTTCCACACTCGCCGCAGGCAAATGGCCGAGTAGCGCTCGAGCAATTCCACGCGGCCCTCGCCGTACACCTTGAGCAAGATCCGATACAACGTGCTCACATCACTGGCCGCCAGGTTCAAGCCCTTGGCCCCGGTAGGCGGCACGATATGCGCGGCATCGCCGAGCAGAAACAGGCGCCCGTACTGCATCGGTTCCACCACGAAGCTGCGCAGCGGCGCGATGCTTTTTTCGATGGAGGGGCCGGTGACCAGTCGTTGCGCCAGGTCACCGGGAAGACGGGTTTTCAACTCATCCCAAAAGCGCTCGTCCGACCAATCGGCCAACGGCTCCTGCGCGCAAACCTGCAAGTAGTAACGGCTGCGGGTCGGCGAACGCATGCTGCACAGCGCAAAGCCACGCGGGTGCGTGGCGTACACCAGCTCCGGATGCACCGGCGGCGTATCGGCAAGCACGCCCAGCCAGCCGAACGGGTAGACGCGCTCGAACACCTGCAACGCCTCGGGCGGAATCGACTGACGGGCCACGCCGTGAAAGCCATCACAGCCAGCGACGTAATCGCACTCCAGGCGAAAGGCTTGGCCTTCATGCTCGAAGGTCACCCAGGGCCGATCACTTTTCAGCTCATGGGGCTGCACGTTCGAGACTTCATATAAGGTCGTGGCGCCGGCATCCGCACGGGCGGCCATCAAGTCGCGGGTGACTTCGGTCTGGCCGTAGATCATCACCGACTGGCCACCGGTCAGGGCCTTGAGGTCGATGTGGGTGAGCCGGCCATCGCGCGCCAGCGCAAAACCGTCATGCACCAGGCCCTCGGTGTCCATACGACGGCTGACACCGGCCTCGCGCAGCAGGTCGACCATGCCTTGTTCCAACACCCCGGCGCGGATGCGGCCTTGCACGTAATCAGCAGTCTGGCGCTCTAGCACCAGCGTCTGGATGCCAGCATTGTGCAGCAGCTGGCCGAGCAGTAATCCGGACGGGCCGGCGCCAATAATGGCGACTTGGGTTTTCAGCGTTTTCATTATTTTTCTGGCCTGCTGACTTCACTCGAACCGAACGAGTGAAAGAGTTGTCATTGGACGTGTGGCTGACATTTTTCACCTGAGCGAACCACATAAGAAGGTGAAAACTGCTTCAAAGCCTGCGCTTTTTGCCAATCGGGGCGATTACCGAACCACTATCCTGAGTATCGGATTGAAAACATGACCAACACCGCGATTCCGGTCTTCAAGCTTTACGGGGAAAGCCAACAGTGGCCGACCCCCGATTTGTTGCACTGCGAAACCATTTCCCGGCGCAGTCGGGAATACCAGTGGGAAATCCAGCCCCACCGGCACGCGGACCTGTGCCAATTGCTCTACGTGCACAAAGGCCAGGCACACCTGGAAATCGAAGGCCAGCGCACCACGCTCAACGAAGCCAGCCTGCAAGTACTGCCGCCGCTGTGCGTGCACGGTTTTCGCTTTTCCGAAGACGTGGAAGGTTACGTGGTGACCCTGTCGGCGCCCCTGGTCAGCCACTTACAGGCGCAACTGGGCAGCGCGGTCGATGGCCTTCACACGCTGGGCAATTACCCGGCGGGCAAGGACAGCGACTACCTCAACAACCTGTTCGCCCGTCTGCAGGACGAATATGCCGACGCACAACCGGCGCGGGACATGATGATGCACGCCCTGGTCAGCGTGCTGCTGGTGTGGGTCAGCCGCCAGGCGATCCAACGTCGCCACCCGAGGACGCCACGTAACCGCGAATACTTCCGACGGTTTACTCAAATGGTCGAACAGCATTACCGCGAACACCCCAAGATTGAAGACCTGGCCCACAAACTGGGCATCTCGGTCTCACATTTGAATGGGACGTGTCGGGAGTTGGGCGGGCAACCGGCGTTGCAGATCATGCATGACCGCCAGTTGCTGGAGGCCAAGCGCCTGCTGACCTACACCAGCATGACGATCAATGAAATGTCCGAAGTGCTGGGGTTTTCTGACCCGACCAACTTCTCGCGGCTGTTTCGCCGCCGGGTCGGGTTTTCACCCAAGGCTTTTCGTGAGCAGCTGAAAGCTGAGCAGCCTACCTGAGTGCGCTGAAACTGCCGGTGCGCGGCACGCATTGGTCTTGATGGCAACTGATGGCGAAAGCCGCCGGCTGCATGCGGGTCTGTTCAACCCGATACGCGGCCGTTCCGTACAACGCCGTGGCCAGCGCGCAAAGGCTGAAAATCATCAGGTACTTTCTGGTCTTGATACTCATGGCACACCTCTGAACGGATCTACATGGTGCTGTCTGGAGCATAGGTCAGTTAGGGCAAGTTGCCATGATTGCAGGCCATTCAGCCCGCTTATATCGCGTCAGAGGCCGACATCCCACGCCGGCGCCTCGGGAAACCGCACCACCAGAAAATCCAGCAGGCTGCGCAACGCCAAAGGCATGTGCTTGCGCGAGGCGTACACCGCATAAATATTCATCTGTCGCGGCTCGGCTTCAGGCAACAGGCGCACCAGTTCACCGCTGCGGATCAAGTCGCCGGCCTGGTAACTGGGCAGCATCGCCACCCCTGCCCCAGCCAGCGTGATACGCAATAACGTGCTGGCCTCGTTGGCGGTGATATTGCCGTGCACCGGCACCGATACATGCTCGCCGTTTTCCTCGAAATGCCACAGGCTCTTGCCGAAGTAGGAGTGGGTCAGGCAGTTGTGCCGGGCCAGGTCTTCGACTTTCTGCGGCGCCGGATGCTCCAGCAGATAAGCCGGCGTGGCACACACCACCGAGCGGCATACGGTCAGGCGTCGGGCGATCAGGTTGGGGTCCAGGTCATTGCTGGTGCGGATCGCCAGGTCAATGCGCTCATCCACCAGGTTCACCGTGCGATCGAGCATTTGCAGATCGACCGTCACCAACGGGTAGCGTTTGACGTACTCGGCAATGGCGGCGCCCAACTGCGCCTGGCCGAACGAGGTGCTCACACTCAGGCGCAACAGGCCCCGAGGGGCTTCATCGGGCTCGCTGACGGCGGCCTGCATGTCACCGCACAGTTCCAGCAATTGCCGACACCGTGGCAGGGTTTCGCTGCCGGCGGCGGTGAGGCTGAGCTTGCGCGTGGTGCGGTGCAGCAGGCGCGCGCCGACCCAGTCTTCCAGCTCGGCCAGGTAGCGCGAAACCACTGGGCGCGACAGGTCCAAGTGATCGGCGGCAGCGGATTGGCTGCCCAGGTCCACCACGGTGACAAACACGCGCATTGCTTGAAGACGATCCATGATTTGCCCGATTTCAGAAACAAACTATGTCTCAGCATCGCATTTTTTGTAGTGTTTTATGCAACTAAGCTCTGTCCACCCTCACCGATGGCAGGAGCCGCCCCGATGTTCTCGACCTTCAAACGCTTGACCCTGGCAACTGCCGCCCTGGCCTTCACGGCTCACGCGTTGGCGGCAGACCTGAAACTTGACGTGTACAACCCCGGCGAAGCCGCGATCTTCCCGGTCAGCTCAGTGCTGGTCAGCGGCGCGAAGGACGCGATCCTGGTGGACGCGCAATTCGGCAAGGGCCAGGCCGAGCAACTGGTGCAGAAAATCCGCGCCAGCGGCAAGCACCTGACCACCATCTACATCAGCCACGGCGATCCGGATTATTACTTCGGCCTCGACACCCTCACCGCCGCTTTCCCCGACGCGAAAGTGCTGGCGCCACAAGCGGTGGTCGACCATATCAACGCCACCGTCGCCGACAAGCTGGCGTTCTGGGGCCCCAAAATGGGCGTCGACAAACCGGCCAAAACCCTCGTGCCGCAGGTACTCGAAGGCCATAGCCTGACGTTGGAAGGGCAGCAACTGGACGTCATCGGCCTGGACGGGCCGCAGCCGGACCACAGTTTCGTGTGGATTCCGTCGATCAAAGCCGTGGTCGGTGGCGTGGTGGTTACGCAAAACATCCACGTGTGGATGGCCGACACCCAGACCGCACAGTCCCACCAGGATTGGCTGGCCACCCTGCAACGTATTGAGGACTTGAAACCGACCACCGTGATTCCAGGCCACTACCTGGGCACGCCATCGCCTGCCTCGGTCAAGTTCACCGCCGACTACATCAAAGCCTTCGACACCGAAACCGCCAGGGCCAAGGATTCCGCCGCCCTGATCGCGGCCATGAAAAAGCGTTACCCGGCCCTCGCCGACGAAAGCTCGCTGCAATTGAGCGCCAAAGTCGCCAAGGGCGAAATGAAGTGGTGACTGGTTTTAAACCCTGACCTTACTGGAGAACATCATGAGCAAGATCGCAATCATTGGAGCCACCGGCCGTGCCGGTAGCCAACTGCTGGAAGAAGCGCTGCGCCGTGGGCATACCGTCACCGCTATCGCGCGCCATACCGACAAACTGGCCGTACGCCCCGGCGTCACTGCCAAGCAGGTCGATGCGCTGGATGCCGAGGCCCTGCAACAGGCCGTCAGCGGCAGCGATGTGGTGATCAGTGCGGCGCACTTTGCCACCTTGCCCGCCAGTGCCGTGATCGGCCCGGTCAAGAAGGCCGGGGTGAAACGCCTGTTGGTGGTGGGTGGCGCGGGCTCGCTGCTGCTGCCGGACGGCAGCCGGGTGATCGACAGCCCAGGCTTCCCGGCCGAATACAAAACTGAAGCCGGTGCGGGGGCTGAGTTTCTCGAGGCGCTGCGTGAGGAACAGCAACTGGATTGGACATTCCTGTCACCGTCGGCCCTGTTCGATGGCACCGAGCGTACCGGTCAATTCCGCTTGGGCCAGGATGATCTGCTGGTCAGCCATGACGGTAAAAGCTCCATCAGCTTTGCCGACTTCGCCATTGCCATGATCGACGAAGTGGAAACACCGCAGCACTCGCGCAAGCGCTTCACCGTGGGCTACTGACTGTTAATTCTGACAGTAGACGAAACCGTCCGATGCGCGAACACTAAAAGCCATGCACAGCGCTTATTGCACAAGGAGATTGCATGGCCACTGCACCGATTTTCACCGGTAACCTGGTAGTGATTGGCTTTGGCTCGATTGCCAAGGCAAGCCTGGCACTGTTGCTGCAACAGGAGACGCTGGTCCTGCGCACGATTACCGTGATAGCGCCTGAGCAGGACAGACCTCAATGGTTCGATAAGCACGGTATCGTCTTCGTCCAGGCTTGCCTGGACGAAGACAACTACGAAGCCTTGCTCGATCGTTACGTCAACCCCGGCGACTTTCTGCTCAATCTGTCAGTGGACGTCAGTTCCCTAGCCCTGATTACCTATACCGCCCATGCTGGCGCTTTGTACCTCGACACCTGCATCGAACCCTGGGCCGGCGGTTACACCGATGTGGCCCTGTCTGCGGCCGAACGCACCAATTACGCGCTCCGCCAGCAGATACTCAGGTTGCGCAAGCGCCTGGGCAAAGGCCCAACCGCGGTGGTGGCGCACGGCGCCAACCCTGGGCTGATCTCGCACTTGCTCAAGGCCGGGCTGCAGCGTCTGGCCGGCGAATTGAAGCACCCTTTGCCCATGGCCGACGGTCAGGTCCAGTGGGCGCGCCTGGCAATGGAGATGGAAATCAAGGTGGTCCATATCGCTGAGCACGATACGCAACGTTCCCGGCTGCCCAAGCAAATCGGTGAGTTCGTCAACACCTGGTCGGTCGACGGGTTTATCAGCGAAGGTGGCCAACCTGCGGAATTAGCCTTGGGCACCCATGAGCAACAACGGCCCAAGGGCGCACACAATCACCGCTTCGGTACGAAAAATGCGCTCTATCTTGACCGCCCCAGTGCCACCGTACCCGTCAAGACATGGACACCCGTGGCTGGCAGCTGCCTGGGCCTGTTGATTACTCATCATGAAACCTCATCGCTGGCCGATTGCCTGACGCTGCGCGAGCGCGGCAAGGTCATTTATCGACCCACACTGCACTACGCCTACCGCTGCTGCGACGATGCGTTGCTGTCCGTCAATGAGCTGATCGGCAACGACTGGGCGTCGCCGCGCAGCAAACGCGTCATGGGGGATGATGTGATCAGCGGTGGGGTCGACGCGCTGGGCGTACTGCTGGCGGGGCATGCGCTAAATGCCTATTGGTTTGGCTCTATGTTGTCGGTCGACCAAGCGCGTAGTCTGCTGCCATTCAACACCGCCACCAGCCTGCAAGTCGCCGCAGGTGTGTTCGCCGGGATGACATGGGCGGTGCACCATCCTGACAGGGGAATCGTCGAGGCTGAGGACATGGACCACGCCGATATTGTGGAGAACGCGCTGCCCTACCTGGGCAACGTGATCGCGCAACAGACCGACTGGCGGCCGGCGGAGCCGATGGCCCCCCACAACGATGCGGAGCATCCATGGCAATTCGCACACTTCATGGTGAGCTGAGTTCATGACGGGTTGAGTCGCTATTTTTTCAATAGCCCCAACGACTTTCTCATTTGCCCCTCGCCCCCACCCGTGGCCTGATTCGCCTTTGTTCACCCAAGGCAGGCCCATGGAAAACGTTCACGCAAAACCCACCACCGCCGTATGGCTGATGATCAGTGTGGTACTGGTCGCCCTTAACCTGCGCCCGTCGATGGCGGCCGTGGGGCCTTTGTTGTCGTCAATTCGCGCCGACGTGCCGCTGAGTTTCAGCAACGCGGCGTTGCTGACCATGTTGCCGGTGATGGGCATGGGCCTGGCGATGTTCCTCGCCATGGGCCTGGCCAAACGCTTTGGCGAGCACCGCAGTATCGTGGTGTCGCTGCTGGTGATTGGCATGGCGACAGTGTCGCGGTTGTGGCTCGATTCGGTGCTGGAGCTGATCGTCAGCGCCATGGCGGCAGGGGTCGGGATCGCGCTGATTCAGGCGTTGATGCCGGCGCTGATCAAGTCGCGCTTCAGCGATAACGTTTCAGTGTTCATGGGCCTGTATGTCACCGCAATCATGGGCGGCGCCGCACTGGCCGCGTCGTTTTCACCCTTTGTGCAAGTGCGCACCGGCAGCTGGCGCATCGGCCTGGCGATATGGGCGGGCCTGGCGCTGCTGGCGTTGGTGTTCTGGTACGCCCAGCGCTCGGCGTTACCGCCCTTGCCGCACGTCGATAGCGGCCCGCAGGCGTCCTTTTGGCGCAATCGCCGGGCCTGGTGGCTGGCGTTGTTCTTCGGCCTCGGCACGGCGTGCTACACCTGTGTGCTGGCGTGGCTGGCGCCGTATTACGTCGAGCAGGGCTGGAGCGAACAGCAGGCCGGCTTGCTGTTGGGTTTGCTGACCGCCATGGAGGTCGTCTCCGGCCTGGCCACCCCCGCAATCGCCAACCGCCGCCGGGATAAACGCGGTGTGGTCGCGGTATTGCTGGTGCTGATCATCATCGGCTTCTGCGGCCTGATTCTCAGCCCCCTGCACTTGAGCCTGCTGTGGCCGTGCCTGCTCGGCCTGGGCATCGGCGGGCTGTTTCCGATGAGCCTGATCGTGTCCCTCGACCACCTCGACAACCCGCGCCGTGCCGGGGGCCTGACCGCGTTCGTGCAGGGCATCGGGTACCTGATCGCCGGCCTGTCGCCGCTGATCGCCGGGATGATCCGCGACCAGTCAGGCAGTTTCGAATGGGCCTGGTGGTCATTGTCGGCGGTGGTGGTGTTAATGCTGCTGATGGTCACACGCTTCAATCCGGCGCATTACGCGCGACATATCCGCTGAAGTCGTGTTGTAAACACTATTTGTCCCACTCAAAACATAGAAGAGTCCTACAGAGCTTTCTATTGGCACGAGCGTTCCGTTAACATTTTGCCCAGTCTTGTACTGAGTTCGGTACAACGGGTTTACGGACGAAACCGATGCTAAACAGTAACTTGCTCAGAAAGCTCGATATGCAGGACTTGATGGTGTTTATCGCTGTCTACGACCAGAGCAGCGTTACCGACGTGTCCGAAACGCTGTTCGTCAGCCAGTCCACCGTGAGCTACAGCCTGAAGAAACTGCGCACCAGTTTCGAAGACGAGCTGTTTATCAACACCCGGGCGGGCATGCGTCCGACGTACAAGGCCACCACGATGTACGGCCACGTGCAAAAAATCCTCGAAAGCATCAACCTGTGCCACGCCGGTGGCCAGGCCTTCGACCCGACCCGCAAGGCCGTGACCTTCAATGTGTGCGCCCCGGAATACTTCGAACAACTGGTGCTGCCGCGCCTGCTGAAAAACTTCGATCGCGCCGACCTGCCGGTGGTTGTCAACGTGCAAAAGCTGGAAGCCGAGATTCCCGCCGACGACTTGCGCGAAGGCCGCCTCGACCTGGTGATCTGCTTCGGCCCCCATTTCCACCGCGTCCATAAAGACTTCAAGACCCAAATGCTGCTCGAAGACGACCTGGTGTGCGTCTTCGACAAACGCTCGGCGCCGCGAGAACCGGCGTTCAGCCTGCAAGCCTTCGCCGAGCGACGCCATGTGTTCCCCACGCCCTGGACCTCCGCCACCAACATGATCGACGGCTGGCTGGCGCGCCAGGCTCACACACGCCAGGTGATCGCCCGGGCCAACAGCTACAGCGCAGCGTTGAAGATGATCAGCGGCACCGACTTCATCGTGACCCTGCCCCGCCGCGTGCAAAAGCTGCTAGCGTCGACTTCGGCGTACGGTTTTTGCGAAGCCCCGAACGGTTTGCCGGGCTTCACCCTGGAGATGCAGTGGAACGAAACCAGCGAACAGGACAGCGCCAATACCTGGTTTCGCGAGCAAATGGTAAAAGTGTGCGCCGATCAGGGGCTCCTGTAGGCGCGAGCCGCTGGCGCCTGCATCGGGTCAAGCGCTGTATCAGCCGACCGCCACTTTGCTGTAGGCATCGCGGTCCATGTCGCGCAATTCGACGCTCAGTTGCACCTGCACACCCTCAGGCCAAGGGCCCAGGTCCTGCAGCACCGCCAGCAGGCTTTGCGACAGTTGCTGCTTGACCTGCGGCGAACGCCCGCTGAGCAATGCCAGGCGTACCGAGACGAAGCCACGCTCATTCAAGCCGGTGCCCACGCGAAAACTGTCGACTTTCATCGCACGGCTCTTGATGTCGAACTCGGCGCCAAACTGACCGGAAGCCACCAATGCATGGTTAAGGCGCAACAGCGCCTTGTCGGTGTCCAGTTGCGCCAGGTTGGCGGTGTATTCCAGGTGCAGATGCGGCATGGGTTTCTCCGGATTTTTTGTAAGAAGAGGGGCGAATATACAGCATGCAAACGGGCATCAGCCCTGAATGCCCAGCGCTCGATCACTCATGAACGCCTCTAAGCGTGAGCGCATCCAGCGCTCCGCCGGGTCGGTGTCGACGTGGCTGAGCCAGACCATCGACAAATCCAGGGTCGGCGTTTCAAACGGAAACGCCTCGCAGAACAGGTTCCCGCCGGCGGCCATGGCGTGCGCCGTATAGTCCGGCAGGCTGGCGATCATGTCGGTGCCGGCGAGCAATGCCGGCAATGAACTGTATTGCGGCACCGACAGCACCACGTGCCGCTTGCGGCCGATTTCCGCCAGCCACTCATCGGCAAACCCGGCCACGTTGGCGGTGTGGGACACCAGCACATGGGGCCGTGCGCAATATTCGTCGAGGGTCAGCGGCGTGTCGGACGCATCGGCGCGCAACAGGCAAGGCCGGATATGGCGCAGCAGCTTGCGCTTGGCATTCGCCGGCAGGCCTCGGGTTTGGGTGATGCCGACGGTGATATCGCCCGAGGCCAGCAGGTCGGGAATGCGCCAGTAATCCACATGCTGCACCACGAACACCACCTGCGGCGCTTCCTGGCGCAGCGCCCGCAGCAATGGTGGGAGCAGGCCGAACTCAACATCATCGGACAGCCCGATACGAAAGGTCATGGTGCTGATGGACGGGTCGAAATCATGGGTCAGGCTCAAGGCCGACGACAGTGAATCCAGGGCCGGCGACAAGTGCTGGATGATTTCCTCGGCGCGTGCGGTGGGTTCCATGCGGTGGCCGACGCGAATGAACAACGGGTCATTGAACAACGTGCGCAGACGGTTGAGGGCCGAACTGATGGTCGGCTGGCCGAGAAACAGCTTCTCTGCCACCCGCGTCACGTTGCGCTCGAGCATCAACGCTTCGAAAACCACCATCAGGTTGATATCGGCCTTGCGTAATTCATTGCGATTCATCGGCGCCTGCCCCTTCCCCACGACAAGCCGCAGTTTAGAAAGGCAATGGGGCCGCGTCTATGTCGGTCGACGCCTCGGCTTTCATGCGGGAGCGGGCTTGCCCTAATGCCAGTCAGTTAAGACAGAACCGGTCCCTGTGGCGAGGGAGCTTGCTCCCGCTGGACTGCGTAGCAGTCCCATTTTTGGGGCCGCTTCGCGCCCCAACGGGAGCAAGCTCCCTCGC
>NZ_JASLAW010000046.1 GCF_030147005.1 Pseudomonas sp. | reverse complement strand
CGCTAGAGCAGGCAATCGTCGGCCTGTGGCGAGAGAGCTTGCTCCCGCTGGGCCGCGAAGCGACCCCAGAAAATGGGACTGCTGCGCAGTCCAGCGGGAGCAAGCTCCCTCGCCACGGTAAAGCGCTCCTCCTTAACTGACTGGCATTAGGGCTTGCCCGCGAAGAGGCCCTCAACGACACCACAGTGCTCAAGTGTCTAGTCCTGAAATAGGTTTACACCTGTTTCACCCTAACGCCCGATGCATCGCATCGGGCGTTTTGTATTTCAAAGACAGGTGTGGACGCTCACGGTTGTAGATCGATACCGACTCACTGACCATCTTCTTCGCCTGCATTAAATCCTGTGGCCGCTGGAGCAAAAGCTCGGTCTTCAATATCCCGTTGACCCGCTCTGCCAAGGCGTTTTGGTAGCAGTCATAGCCATCCGTCATCGAACACCTGATGCCGTGTTTCGCATGCAACTCCTGGTACATCCCCGAGCAATACTGGCTGCCTCTATCTGAGTGATGCACCAGCGGCTGCTCCGTTCGACGGTATTTCACCGCTCGGCGCAGCGCTTGCGCGACCGACTCGGTGTGCAGGCTTTCATGGACGTGATAGCCCACGATCTTTCGTGAAAAAACATCCGTCACAAGGCTCAAATAGGCCACACCTTCCTGAGTGGGCAGATAGGTGATATCAGCCACCCAGACTTGTTCCGGGCCGCTGGGAATAACTTGATCAGGGCCGGGTTTGAGCAGGTTTGGATGACGCCGAAAGCGGTGATGGCTGTCGGTTGTCTTGTGATACGCCCGCTTGCGGGCGACCAATAAACGCCGTTCACGCAGAATCGAAAACAGGCGATCTCGACCCACTTGCAGCTCAAGCTGAGGTTGGCACTGCAGCAAGTAATGCAGCTTTCGGGTGCCCAAACGTGGCTGCCGCTGACGTTTTTGCTGAACGAAATCGGCAACTTTCTGATCCAGAGCGAGACGCGCCGCATCGGCGCGATTGCGTTTGTAGTAAGCCTGGCGGCTTATCCCCATGAACTGGCAAGCCCTGCTGATGCTCAGGTTTTGGATTCGTTTTTGGGCGAGGACTTGCCGGGACGCTTTTTTACGACAGAGAGACCGTAGTCATTTTTCAAGACATCCACGACCGCCTCAAAAAACTGCGCTTTCTGATTGGACAGCGCCAACTGTTCTTCAAGCTCTTTGATACGTTGCTCTGGCGTTAATGGTCGGTTTTTGTCGGGCATAGACCCCATCCTCGGCGAGCCAATGTATGTGCCCGGGCTCCAATCCTGTCGACCGTGCTTGCGTAACCACGTCAGAACGGTCGTTTTGCCTTGAATCCCGTAGCGCTCCTGAGCCTCTTTATAACTCAGCTCGCCTTTTTCGACCTGATCGACAACCGATAATTTAAAGGTCAGCGTGTAGTCTCGCTGACTGCGCCTTTTTACTGATTCCATCACGTCCTCCTGAAAACCAGATCAGAAGGTGTAAACCTTATTTAGGACGGGACAAAGCCCACAAAAAAGGCCGCGATCCAAAGATCGCGGCCTTTTTGCCTTTGTGCACTACACGTCAGACTTCATCCAATTCCGGCTCATCTGCCTGCACGTTAATCGTCGCCTTCACCGCATCGTGACGACGAATATATTTCCAGTCCGCCTCATCAATGTAGATCCCGTTCGGCCCGCTGCCGCCTTCCAGGTCAATCGCCACTTGGGCGGACACCTGCGGCTTCACGCTGGCCAGGATCGGCACGAAGCCCAACTGCAGGCTGGTTTCCAGCAGTGCAGCCTGGTTCTTCTCATCGATATCCGCCGCCTCGTCGAGGTAGTACGGCAAGCGCACACGACCGGCCTGGTCGCGGTCCATCAAGTGCAGCAACAAGTACATGTTGGTCAGCGCTTTGATGGTCATGGTGGTGCCGTTGGACGCGGCGCCATCGATGTCGGTGTGGATCACCGGTTGGCCGTTCACCTTGGTGATCTCGAACGCCAGCTCGAACAAGTCCTTGAGGCCCAGTTGGTTATGGTTGGCCGCGACGAGGCGGGCCAGGTATTCCTTGGCTTCTTCGTTCTTGTTGTCCTGTTCGGCGCTCTGGCTGAGGTCGAACACCGACAACGTCTCGCCTTCTTCATACTGACCGGCACTGTGGATGATCTGGTCGATATGCTTGAGGGCTTCCTTGTTCGGCGCCAGCACGATGCGAAAGCTCTGCAGGTTGGAGACCTGGCGCTTGTTGATTTCGCGGTTGAACAGCGCCAATTGGTGTTCCAGGCTGTCGTAGTCGCTACGGATATTGCGCAAGGTCCGTGCGATATCGGTGACCGCCGCGCGGCGTGCCTTGCCCAGGGTCAGCGCCTCATCGGTGCGGTGGGCATAGGCGTTGATCAACAGTTGCAGACGACGCTCCATGTCGTCCTCGCTGTCGAACTTGGCCACGCCCTTGAGGCGCACCTGCGCATACAGCGCTTCGATCTGACCATCGGCGCGCAGCAAGCCTTGCCAGCTGTCCTGATAGTCGTTGAGCAGTGGCAGCAGGTTGTCCATGGAGTCGTCGACCGGGTCCATGAATGGCGTGCCGAACGGCAGGTCCGCCGGCAATAGCTGGCGACGGCGCAGTGCGTCGTCCAGCGTACGTTGCTTGGCTTCCATATCACCGATCTGGCGGCCGACCAATTGCAGCTTGGCCGACAACTGCTGGACA
This sequence comes from Pseudomonas sp., assembly GCF_030147005.1. Lineage (GTDB taxonomy): Bacteria > Pseudomonadota > Gammaproteobacteria > Pseudomonadales > Pseudomonadaceae > Aquipseudomonas. The sequence goes on along the minus strand of NZ_JASLAW010000046.1, from coordinate 70,025 downwards.
CGCTCGGTGAACGCATCGCTGGAGCGCTTCAGTTCGTCCTGGGCCGCCTCCATCTGCGCGAGGTGTTCCAGCTTCTCGCCTTCTTCCGCGCTCAGAGTCTGGGCGCGGCGGAAATCTTCCAGCGCCTTCTGCGCGTCGAGTACTTGCTGGTACAGCGCTTCGGTCTGGGTTTTGCTCGCCGCACGGTCAGACGCCACGGCATGCTGGGTTTTCAGTTGTTTGAGTTCTTTTTCCAGACGCTCTTTCTGGTCGCGCAATGCCGCGCGATCCGCCAGGGCCTGCAACGCCGGTGGCTCGATGTGCGAGATGTCGATGGACAGCCCCGGCACTTCGAACCGCTCGCCCTTGAAGCCATCGAGGATCTGCTCCAGGGATTTGACCCACTGGCCGTCCTCGTCCAGCGTGATGCCATGCTCACCCAGCGGCAGGCTGAACAACGAGCTGTTGAACAGGCGCATCAGGCGCTCGACATCCTGCTGCGAGAATTCTTCGCGCAGCTTGGCGTAGCTGTTGTTGTCCGCATGGTCCAACTGCTGCTTGACCGACTTCAAGCGTTTTTCCAGGTCGCGCAGACGCTCGTCCAAGTCCTCGGCGCTGAACTGACGGGACTGCGCCAGCGCGCCCGCCAATTCGTCGTGAGCGTCCTTGGCCGCGAGCAGTTGCTGCTCCAGCACCTTCACATCATCGACCAGCGCGAAGCGATGCTTGAGCACCGACAACTCCCCCAACCACCGTTGGATGCCGCTGATCTCGCGCTCCAGGCGCATCAGTTCCTGGGTGCCGCCACGCTGGTCGTGCTGCAGCGCATCCTGCTCGTTGCGATAGTGCTCAGCCTGGATTGTCAGCTCTTCCTTGCGCGCACTGGCGTAATCCGACCAAGTGCCCAGCAGCGAATCGAGCAACGGCGACAGGCGATGCAATTTGCCGCGCAAAATGTCGCGCTGTTTCACGCCATTGGCGAGTGCTTCGACCAAAGGCCCGGCGGCCACCAGCGAGTTGTAGTCCTGCTCCATGCGCCGCACATCGCGGAAGGCTTCTTCGCACGCGGCAATGTAATCGACGCTGCCGGAGCGCAGGCTGTGTTCGAACGCATCGAGGAACAATTGCTTGAGCTTGGCCGCAGTGATTTCGCGCATGTGCAGCAGGTTGATAAACAGCGCACGGAACGTCTTCAGGCTCTGTTCGCTGGTGGAGCGCAGTGGGATCAGCGTCAGGTCCAGCGGGACCGATGTGTGGCCGCCCACCAGCAAGCGACGCAGCTCATCGGGCTTGAGTTCATAAGCCTTCAGGCCCTCGCGCTCAAGGTTGGTGAACAGCTCTTTCTGACGCAGGCAGGTGTCATTCTTCTGGTAGTGAGCCAGGTCCAGCTTGCCGGCATATGCAAAGAACTGGTGACCGAAACCACCGCCCGGCCCGCGCCCGACTACGCCAATGACGTGGGGGCCGTGGGGAAGCGAGACTTCTACCAGGATGTAGCTGGTGTCGGTAGCAAAGTAGAAGCGCCGCGATTGCTCCAGGGTGTACTTGCCGAAACTCATGTCCGACATGCGTGCCAGGATCGGGAACTGCAAAGCGTTGATCGACGCGGATTTACCCAGGTTGTTTGCGCCATACACCGACAACGGTTCTTCCAGCGGGAACAAACCCAGGCTGTAGCCGGCGGTGTTCAACAGGGCGAAGCGGCGTATGCCGTAGCGTTCCTTACTCATGCGTCGGTTTCCTGTTCTTCGGCAATAGCGCGGGCGAGGGCGTCTTCTTCGCTTTCTTCAGCGAAGTCGCTCAGGTCCAGCGGGTCATCGGTCTTCAGCAGTTTTTCATCGCTGTCTTCGTCGACGATTACCGGCGCCGGCAGCGGCAACACGCTGTGCACGCTGGCGGCGAGGTCGCGGTCCTGCTGTACCGACAGGCACACATCGAGGAAGCGATGCATCGGCGGCAGGAAGCGATAGATGCCGTTGTCTTCACCGGCAAAGCCCAGTTGGGTCATGCGGCGCATGATTTTTTCTTCGAGTTCTTCCTGGGTTTGTACTTCGGCCTGGATAAACAGGTCGCGGTACTTCTCCAGCAACGACGGCAGCTCATCGCGGCCCAGGCTGCCGCCGTCGAGCACGGCGACCGGGTCGCGGCCCTGATCGGCCAGATGCTCGACAAGGATGAAGGTGAACAGCGCCAAACGTTGCGCAGTCTTGTTCACTTGCGCACTGGCGATGGCCGAATCCGGCACGAAGTAATAGAAGCCACGGGTATCGCAGACCAGCTCAAAACCCAGGGCCTTGAACAGCGTGCGGTACTGGTCCTGGAAGTTCGACAGTTGCGCGTACAGCTCCGGGTCGCGGCGGCTGACGTGGTAACCCTTGAACAGCTCGCGAAAGATCGGCGCCAGCTGGGACAGTTCGGATAGATCAAGATGCATAAGGCGTGCTCGCAGAATTCTCGGTGACGTCAACGCCGGCCGGGAGCAGGGCGAAGGAGCGCAGGCTGACCTGATGCTCGTGGGTGTGGTAATCGCGGCGTTCGAGGCGTTCGCGCTTGAAGCGTTTTTCCCGCGAGAGCCGCGAGAACCAGTACAGCAACTCGTCGGTGGCACCGTCCGGTTCCTGCTCCAGCAGCCAGGTCATCAGGTCCGGCATCGGCAGGGCGTCTTCGCAGCGCTCAAGCATTTCCTTGACCGTTCGCGGCGCGCGCTGGGCGTCGCCCTTGTGGGTTTTGTGCGCCTTGGGGAAACGTGCCGGTTTGGGCTCGAAATTCGCCAGGGCGTACACATACGCCTCGACCTGACTGGCACTGCCCAGGAACGTGCTTTGCGGCCGGGTGAACATGGGCATGGCGGCTTGCGGCACGGCGTCCAGGCCTTTGCGGCGGATCGCTGACAGCGCCAGCGCCGCGCCACGGGTCACGGCGTTGTGCCGGCGTGCTTCTTCACGTAGCGGCAGTAGCAGTTCGCGCGCGTGGCGCAAGGTCAACTGTGCGCTGGTCTGCATCTCAAGGATGCGCGCGTGGGTGCGCAGCAGCATATCGTCGTCCACCAGGTGGCCGAGACGCTGTTGCTCGGTGAGCATGCGCAGCAGTACGTTTTCCACCTTGCGCACGCCTTGCTCGAACGCGCCGTCGGCATTCACCAGTTGGATCATCGGTTCGACGTATTCGTCCCAGGTCGCCAGCACCTCGGCGTAACGCTGGCGCAACGGGATCTGCCGGTCGCTGGTCTTGGCGCGGTCGGCCACGGCAGCCAGGGCCTGTTCGTCATTGGCGAGTTTTTTCAGCACGTCCCGAACGCGCATGTCCAGCAGACGCAATTGGCGGGCCAAGTCGTGGCCGTCACGGATGTCGAAAGCGTCCTGGATATAGCCGGCCAGGCGCTCGAGGTGGCGCAGGTAGGCTTCGATTTCCAGGCACAGGCCAAGCCGGTGCTCCTTGCGAAGATAAGCAAGGAAGTCGTGGATCTGGGCGTTGAGCTCGAAACGGTTCGGGCTTTTGGCGACAGGCACCAGGATGTCCAGGCGAATCCACACGTCGAGCAGGCTGGTGATGTCCTGGGGTGTGCTGTCCAGTTGTTGGGCGGCCAGTTGCGCGCGCAACTCGCCGAGGCTCAGGGTGCCTTGGTCGAAGTGTTCACACAGTGGCTCAAGTAAGGCCCAGTGTTCGGCGAGGGCGCGCAGGACGCGCTTGGGTTCGATCATGGGAATGGCCGGCTGGTTGGCGATTAAAAGTCGCGATTGTACTGCATCGGGCGCGGGATTTATCCACAGCCGGTCAGTGTGCAGTGGGCGATTGTTGCCGAACAGCGGTAGAATCCCCGCTCTTTAGTTATCCACAAGTGGCCGAGCTGTGCTTATCGAGTCCCGACGTCGCGCTTACTTGACCGCCATGCAGGTGGTCAACTGGCTGCCCCGCACCGAACTGCCGTTTGCCGCGCCCTCGCGGCCCGAGCTGTTGCAGGTGCCTGAGCCTTATGAGGCGTTTGAGCCTTCAGGCGAGGAAGCCGCCGCGCCGGTTGCTGTGGTCAAGCCTGTGCCCGAAGCGCGGCCGACGGTGGAGCGCACCAAGATTGAGGTGCCGCGTCCGTCACCTGTGGTCAAACCGGTTATCGCCGAAGAAACCGCCCCTGTGGCCAAGGCCCCGGTGGTGCCGCCGCCACGTTTTGCCCTGCAACTGCTGCGCGCCGGGCGGTGCCTGCTGCTGGTGGAATTGCCCACCGGCGAACGCTTCCAGTCGCGCGACCCCGCCTACCTGCTGCTCAAGGACATGCTGCGCGCCGCCGGCCTGCCCGACAGCCCGCAAATTGTCGGCGACCCGGTGCGCTGGCCGCTGTTGGTGCGCGGCACCATGGACCAAGGCCCGGAAGCCGCGCGGGATTTTGTACAAAGTTTTGTCTCGGCACGCCTGGAAGACGAACCTTGCGTGTGCCTGTGGCTGATCGGCCTGCCCGCCGTGCGCTTTGCCGGGGTTGCCGACGCCGAAGCCTGGTACCGCGAACTGCAGGTTGAAGGCCTGGGGTCGGCCTGGGCCCTGCCGGGCCTGGAATTATTAATGGAAGAGCCACAGCGTAAGGCTGATGTCTGGCAAGCCATGCGCCGGCTGATGGCGCGCTGGAAAACAACCGATGAGTGAGGCTTTATCCTTTCGCCCGATGACCGAGGCTGACCTCGACGCTGTGCTGAAGATCGAATACGCGGCGTTCAGCCACCCATGGACCCGTGGCATCTTTCTCGACGGGTTGGGCAAATACCAGATATGGCTGATGTTCGAAGGTGAGCAGCAGGTTGGGCATGGCGTGGTGCAGATCATCCTCGATGAGGCGCACGTGCTGAATATCACCGTTAAACCGGAGAATCAGGGCCGAGGTTTGGGCTTGGCGCTGCTGGAGCATTTGATGTCCCGCGCCTATGCAGCCAATGCGCGCGAATGTTTCCTGGAAGTGCGTGACAGCAATACCGGGGCATTCCGGTTGTACGAGCGCTACGGCTTCAATGAGATTGGTCGCCGCCGCGATTACTACCCGGCTGTAGGCGGACGCGAAGACGCGGTAGTGATGGCTTGCACGCTGATCGATTGATCACACATACAACTGTGGGAGCGGGCTTGCTCGCGACCGCGCCGTATCAGTCAATATCCGTCGACTGGCACTGCGCACTCGCGAGCAAGCCCGCTCCCACATTAAGACCAGTTAGCTGTCAGCGTTTACCGTTAAGCGGGTCCAGATCGGCCAGTTCGGCCTCATCCAACCCATTCCCACCGCCAATCTCATCTTCGTCGACGATATTCAGGTCGTAATCCGCCGGAGTGTCTTCACCTTCCTCCCGCGCATCCCTCGCGCCATCCTCATGGATCAGCGTTTCCGGGCTCATATCGTCATCAGTCGATTCATGGTCAGCTGTCGAGGCCCCCGTAAACCCGGCCTCGCGCACCCGCTCGTCGGGCATCAGATGCTCGCGCTCGCCACGCGGGATTTCATCGCCGATTTCGGCTGTCTGGTCTTCTTCATCAAAATCGAGCTCGCGCATCGAACCCATGCGGTCTTCATTATCATCGATCGGTTCGGGTTGCGTAGCGCCGTAGGGACGTCGTGATTCAGTCATGGCCAATCCTCATACTGTGGGGCTTATAGTGTGTGGACAGGTTCTGCGTCCCAAAGATTCAAGCTAATTTGCGCCAGGCGTGACCCGGACGAGGGGTTGTCAGTCACAAAGCTGCGCATCATTCCTGAGGCTTTCCCTGATGAACGAACTACAAGACCTGCTAGATAACAACGAACGCTGGGCGGATGCGATCAAACAGGAAGATCCCGAATTCTTCGCCAAGCTCGCCCGCCAGCAAACCCCGGAGTACTTGTGGATCGGCTGTTCCGATGCGCGTGTACCGGCCAACGAGATCGTCGGCATGTTGCCCGGTGATCTGTTTGTGCACCGCAACGTGGCCAACGTGGTGCTGCACACTGACCTCAATTGTCTGTCGGTGATTCAGTACGCGGTCGATGTGCTCAAGGTCAAACACATCCTCGTCACTGGCCACTATGGCTGCGGCGGCGTGCGCGCTTCGATGCAAGACCGCCAGTTCGGCCTGATTGACGGCTGGCTGCGCACCATTCGCGATCTCTACTACGAAAACCGTGACGTGCTGGCCCAGTTGCCGACTGAGGAAGAACGCGTAGACCGCATGTGCGAGCTGAACGTGATTCAGCAGGTGGCCAACGTCGGCCATACCAGCATTGTGCAGAACGCCTGGCACCGCGGGCAGAGCCTGTCGATCCATGGCTGCATCTATGGCATCAAGGATGGCCGCTGGAAGAGTTTGAACACCACCATCAGTGGCTTCGAGCAATTGCCGCCGCAGTACCGTCTGCGGCCGCTGGGCGAAGCCTAAGTCCGTTTGCGCTCACGCCACCGGGCCAGGAAGGTCTGGCCTTCGGTGTTCAGCGGCTCCTTGGCGCCGGTGATCCAGCCCCGGCAGTTCAACTCGCCGCAATGGCAGGCGAACTGCCGGAACAGCGAATCCTCGGTATTGGCGTAGTCCACGGTCAATGGCGTGCCGGCGGGGATAGGCTGTACGGTCCAGAGTTCCAGATATGTGGTGTCCAGAAACGCATTCGGGTTGCAGGAGTGCTGCAACAGGCCGCAAAACCAAGAGTCGTATAAATGTATGCGTGGCGATAGCTGCAGCGTATACGGGCGTTGTTCGCTGACGGCGTAGCCGGAAATCCTGGCGATGCGCATGCGGCTGTCAAACGCGACACGCGCCTTTATTCCGACTGCTGTGCCATCAGTGTTTTGCACGATCTGGAAGTGTTCGGTCGAGGGGTAACCCTGATCGATGACCAGCGTCTTGAACGGGTAAAGGCAGTCAAACACAGCCGCTTTAGCCTTATCCGTGGCTCGAGTTTTCATGACTCTCCTCAGAGGGCTGCTTGAACTTGCGTGTGTTAACTGACAGCCAGTCTTGCAGCAAATGGGCGCTGCTCAAGACTCGCCGATGTCGGCGCCGATTTCTACTGTCAAATCTGACAGTAGAAATCGTCGGTATTTCTCACAGCGAGGGCGCAGCGAGGGTGGGGGTGGGGGCTGTACTGCGCAGCTGTTTCAACTGGGTTTTGATGCTGGGCGTGGCACATTTGGCGTTGGCCTGCTCGGGGGTCAGAGTGCGCACGGAGGTGTAGAACAGCTCGCAGGTCTGCTCCTTGCGCGTGACCTGCCAGGTATTCATGCACGCCTTGAGCAATACGTTCGCGTCGCTGGCGGGTTTCTGGCCCATGCCGGCTTGCCAGCAGGCCGCGCTCAGGTCCTGGCCCATCACCTTCAAACCGGCCTCATCGGCCTTCTGCTCATCGCCGTCATAAGTGTCCGGGCTGGCGGCATACCAGATGTAACTCGGGTGGTTGGCGCCGAGTACCGAGACCGGCTTGCCCGGCTCGGGGCTGATCTGCGCCAGGCCCAGCACGCCCACGGTTTGCCCGTATTGTTGTTTGATCCAACTGCGCACCGGCGCGCCGAAGGCGACCATTGGCAACGAACCGTTGGGGCGCAGGCTCAACTCCTTGACCATGCGGGTCTGGTAGCCGGTGAAGTAGCTGTAGACCGCTTCCAGGTCTTTACCCGCATTGGACGGCGCGGCGATGGGGGCGATATCAATGATGGTCTGGTAGGCCGGGGTTTCGCTGGCAGGAATGCCATTGCTGGTGAGCAAGGTCGCCCAGCGGTCGGTGGTGGCCGATTCCAGGTAATCCTGGGCCTGGGTCAGCGAGTAATCGGGCGGAAAGTGCAGCAGCTCAATGCTTTTGCGGTTTTCCAGGGCCATGCCCAACGGCAGGAACAAGTACCAGTTATAAGCCCACTTGCCGTCGCTGTTGAGCTGGCTGGCGCCTTGGTAAGCCAGGTCGGCGGTATTGAGCAGGGTCGTCAGGGGTTGGCCGTAACCGTCCGGCACGCCGCTGAAGGTCGCCGCGACCTGGCCGTCATGGACCTTGACGCTGACCTTGGCTCGGCTGTAGCCATCACGTTGCAGGCTCTGGTTCAAATAGTGCTCGGCGGTCTGTTCCAGCGTCCACGGCCGAAAGCAGATCACGTTGCAGTTGTTGGGAAACGCGAACAACTGGGTGACACGCTGCGTGCTGCCCAATGGCACTTCAATGTCGGCCTGTACGACCGCGCTGGCCAGCAGTGCGGCCAGAATTAAGGACAGCCTGGTCGGTTTGAACATAGTCGATTCCTTGTCAGCGAAAGCCCGTCTGCGCGGGATGGAAGCCCACCCTCACACAGTAGCGGCTGACCAGGAAAACCGCGTGCTAAATCGGCGCGCGTGTCGCAATTGGATAAGTAAACTTACACGTTGAACTGCAAGGCGTTGCTCAAATCCCCCATGGGTTTCTGGCCGCGGGCGATCATCGCGTCATCCCTTTGCTTGAGGCCGTCCAGGGTCTCCAACTCAAACACGCGGGTGATCAAGCGCAGGATCGACGCTGTGTCGTAGACCGTATGGTCAACCGTGCCTTTGCGCGCGAACGGCGACACCACCAGGGCCGGAACCCGCGTGCCCGGCCCCCAGCGGTCGCCCTTGGGCGGTGCGACGTGGTCCCACCAGCCGCCGTTTTCATCGACCGTCACCACCACCACCATGTTGTTCCACTGCGGGCTTTCCTGCAGCACCTTCAAGGCGCGCACGATATGGCGGTCGCCCGAGGCCACATCGGCATAGCCGGCGTGCATGTTCAGGTTGCCCTGAGGCTTGTAGAAACTCACGGCGGGCAGCTTGCCCGCCTGGGCGTCGGCGAAAAACCTGTTGGTGCTCGACTCATCGCCCAGCCCGCCGTCGCGCAGGCGTTTGTCACGCTCCGCACGGTTCTCCGGGCCCTGCTGCTTGAAGTAGTTGAACGGCTGATGGTGGTACTGGAAGTTCGGAATCTTGGGGATGCCGCCCGAGTCTTTGAACTGATCCAGGGTGGCTTGCCAGGCGCCGGCGTACCAGGCCCAGTCGACGTTCTTTTTGGAGAGCTTGTCGCCAATGTGTTCGTGGGTTTGCGGCACCAGCACGTTGGGCAGGTCCGGTTTGGAGTAATCCGGGTTTTGCGGGTCACGAATCCAGGTCGGCCAGTAGGGCGGCGCCAGCGTGTTAACGGCGTAACCGTCCGGCGTCAATGCGCTGGGGCCGAACTGCGGCGGGCCGACCATCGCACTGGCCGGCGAGGTGTCCAAGGGCTTGAGGCGTGTATCGGTGGGGTCATCGCTTTGCAGCGTGGCGATCTGCGCCTTGGCCACCGATTGCGCGGCGTTGGGGTAGATCGGTGCGGTGGCGCTGATCAAGTAGTGATGGTTGAGAAACGAGCCGCCGAACGCGCCCTGAAAAAAGTTATCGCACAACACAAACTCCTTGGCCACGTCCCACAGGCGCAGGGAGTATCGGCTCTGGGCGTAATGGCCCATCACCAAGCCACCGGAATCGCCCCAGGCCACGAAACCGTCATTCTTGCCGCCATTGATCTGCATCTGGTTCTGATAGAACACGTGCCACAAGTCACGGGTCACCAGGCTCAGCGGCAAGTCTTGCGCATCCGGGCCTTTGAGGGCGAACGGGGCGTTGGGCAGGTTTTCCTGGAATTGCACTGCGCTCGGGTAGGTCACGCCATCCACGCTTTGCGGGCCTGCCTGCAGCACGCCACCCCAGGTCGGGGGGAGGGCGCTCAATACGCTGCCATCGCGGTCTCGCTGCTGGTAATCAGGGGCGGAAAGTGCCTGGAGAGGGGCGTCCAGCCCTGGAAAGTCGGCGAACAAATTGTTGAAGCTGCGGTTCTCGGCGTAGATCACCACCACGGTCTTCACATTGTCGCGCAGGGCCTTGTCCAGTTCCTGGGGGGAGAGCGGTCGTGGCAGCGGTTTACTCGGTGTTTCGCTGGTATTGCCGCAGCCACTGAGGCTCGCACCCACCCCCAGCACTGCCGCGCCACCCAGAAAGCGCCGACGACTGGTGTCAACCGGCGGTTGGCCTACGGAATTTGTGGAAGGGCGGTCTACGTGCTCGTCACTCATTGCGCGGGAGTCCTTGGCGAAATGTTGCAAGATATTTCGCAGGACGGTAGCAATCGAATGTGACGGAATTAAGAAAGCTACAAGTTCCAAACCTCAAGCAGCACGCTTGAGGCTAAAAACCTGCAGCTTGGCGCTGCTCTTAAGGCATCACCGGTGGTAAATACCTCAAGGTCGTGCCCAACGCCCACAGCAGGAACAACACCAACGGCGTGTGCACCAGCAACTGCACGAACGAAAACCCGATCAAGTCCCGCGCCTTCAACCCCAGTACCCCGAGCAACGGCAGCATATAGAACGGGTTGATCAAGTTCGGCAGCGCTTCGGCCGCGTTGTAGATCTGCACCGCCCAGCCCAGGTGATATTGCAGGTCATTGGCCACTTGCATCACGTAAGGCGCTTCGATGATCCATTTACCGCCGCCGGATGGAATGAAGAAGCCCAGCACCGCCGAGTACACGCCCATCAACAGTGCGTAGGTGTCGTGGGACGCGATGGAGGTGAAGAACAGCGAGATATGGTGCGCCAGGGTCTGACCGTCGCCGCCTTTGACCACGGTCATCAGCGCTGCAATCGAGCCGTACAGCGGGAACTGGATCAGCACGCCAGTGGTGGTCGGCACGGCGCGGGCCACGGCATCGAGGAAACTGCGTGGGCGCCAGTGCAGCAGCGCGCCAACCATGATGAACAGGAAGTTATAGGTGTTGAGCCCCGAGATGGCGCTGATTGCCGGTTTGCTGGAGAACTCGTGGAACAACCAACCGGCCGCCAGCAGCGCCAGCAAAATAGTCAGCAGTGGGCTGTGTTCCAACCATTCGCCGGGGCGGGTGGGCGGCTGCGGCTTGGGCAGGTTGAACGCGGGGTCGACGCCGCAGGCCTGGGCATCGCGCGCGCTGTTCGGGCCCGGCGCGGTGGCGTAGGCGATGATCAGCGAGACCACGATCAGTGCCAGCAACATCACGCCCGATTGCCACAGGAAGATGGTCTCGGTAAACGGGATCATCCCGGTGATCGCCAGGATCGACGGCGGCAAGCTGGCCGGGTTGGCCTGCAACTGTGCGGCCGATGACGACAACCCCAGCGCCCACACCGCGCCCAGGCCCAGATAGGCGGCAGCGCCGGCGGCACGGTAGTCCATGCGCAGGTCCGTGCGCCGGGCCAGCGCGCGCACCAGCAAACCGCCGAACACCAGGGACAAACCCCAGTTGAGCAGCGAGGCCACCATGGAAATCAACGCGACCCAGGCCACGGCCGACCGGCCGTTCTTCGGAATGCGCGCCAGGCGGTCAATCAGTTTCACCGCAGGCGGCGAACTGGCGACCACATAGCCACCGATCACCACAAAGGCCATTTGCATGGTGAACGGAATCAGGCTCCAGAACCCATCACCAAACGCTTTGGCGGCTTCGGTGGGTGCAGCGCCCATGCCCAGGGTGGCCACGGTGACGATGATCACGGCGAGGGCGGCGAACACCCAGGAGTCTGGAAACCAGCGCTCGGCGAAGTTGGAGCAACGCAGGGCAAATCGGGCATAGCGGCTTTCTTCGATAGCGTCGGCCACGAGTATTTCCTCTTGTATTTATTATAGGTTTGGCAGTTTTCCGGCATGTTCCTCCAGGATCATTGATTTGGGAATGTAGTTATCTTCATCGATCAATGAGTAAAACAAATATATCCGTCGCGATTGCCATCATCCGGTTCAGCTCATAATCTGCACGCCATTTTGTTTGTCTGCCGAGCATGTACATGACTGCCACCTCTTCTTCACAGGCGCAGCGTTTTTCCCGCTCCGACTACAAAACCCTGGGCCTGGCCGCCCTCGGTGGCGCCCTGGAAATCTACGATTTCATTATCTTCGTGTTCTTCGCGCTGACCCTCAGCCAACTGTTTTTCCCCCCTGAAATGCCCGAATGGCTGCGCCTGCTGCAAAGCTTCGGCATTTTCGTCACCGGCTACCTCGCACGCCCGCTGGGCGGCATCCTGATGGCGCATTTTGCCGACCACCTGGGACGCAAGCGCGTGTTCAGCCTGAGCATACTGATGATGGCCTTGCCCTGCCTGTTGATCGGCATCATGCCGACCTACGCGCAAATCGGCTATTTCGCACCGCTGATTCTGCTGGCGCTGCGTGTATTGCAAGGCGCTGCAGTGGGCGGTGAAGTGCCCAGCGCCTGGACCTTCGTCGCAGAACACGCGCCGCGTCATCATCGCGGTTATGCCTTGGGGTTTCTGCAAGCCGGCCTGACGTTCGGTTACTTGCTTGGCGCGCTCACGGCCACACTGCTTGCACACGTCTTCACCCCGGCCGAAATTCTCGATTACGCCTGGCGCTTGCCCTTTTTGCTCGGCGGCGTATTCGGCGTGATCGGCGTATGGCTGCGCCGCTGGCTCAGCGAAACCCCGGTGTTCCTCGAAATGCAGGCCCGTCGCGAGGCCGCCGCCGAGCTGCCGCTGCGCACCGTACTGCGCGACCACCGCGCCGTGTTACTGCCGGCGATGATCCTCACCTGCGTGCTCACTTCGGCGGTGGTGGTGCTCGTGGTCATCACCCCGACCATGATGCAGAAAACCTTCGGCATGAGCCCCAGCCACACCTTCGCCTTGAGCGCGTTGGGGATTGTGTTCCTCAATATCGGCTGCGTAGTGGCCGGCCTGCTGGTGGACCGCATCGGTGCCTGGCGCGCGGTGCTGGTCTACAGCCTGCTGCTCCCGGTGGGCGTGTTTATCCTGTATGCCAGCCTGATCAGCGGCGGTATCTGGTTGGGCGCCGCGTATGCCGTGGCAGGTTTGAGCTGCGGGGTGGTGGGCGCGGTGCCGTCGGTGATGGTCGAGCTGTTTCCGGCGCATGTGCGCGTGTCGGGAATTTCCTTCACCTACAACATTGCCTATGCGCTGTGGGCGAGTACCACGCCGCTGATGCTGATTGCGTTGATGCCCACCCGTCCATGGATTTGCGTGGGCTACTGCGTGGTGATGGGCGCGGTGGGCGTAGCAAGTGTGGCGCTGTTCGGCAAGCGCCACACCTGAACCTGTGGCGAGGGAGCTTGCTCCCGTGACGGCCTGCAGCCGATCAGGACGCTGGTTGTCCCGCACATGCCCGGTGTGCCCGTAATCCGACACCGATTTGGGGGCCGGCAACTCAGCGCCCGAGCATTTTCACCCAGCGCGACGGCGGCATGCCGTAGGTACTGCGAAACTGCCGGGTCATGTGGCTTTGGTCGGTGAACCCGGCGGTCATCGCCGCGTCCACCAACGATTGGCCCTGGGCCAACAATTGGCGCACCAGGTCCAGCCGACGCATGGTCAGGTAGCGGTAGGGGCTGGTGCCGAACAGCAAGCGGAAGTCCCGCGACAACGCCCAGCGGTCGCGCTCGGCATGGTCGGCTATTTCATCCAGGGTGATGGTGCGGCCCAGGGCGCTGTGGATAAATTCCCGGGCGCGCTCGGCGGCGATGTAGTCGAAGGATTTGCGGCTGACGATTGCCCCGCACGCATCGCTCAGCGCCTGGGCCAGGTCGAACATCGCGTCCTGTTCTTGCATCGGGTCGATCGGGCAATCCAGGCTTTGCAGCAACACTTCGCTGGCGCGATGCAGCCGAGGGTCGGTGGACACCCCGCCAGGTATGAAGGGCAACGGCTTGCCGCCGAGGATCTGCTGGATCAGCGCCGGCTGCACGTAAATCATCCGGTACTTGAAGCCCTCCGCACTGCCCGCACGGCCGTCATGGGTTTCATCGGGATGAATCACCATGGTGGTGCCGGGCAAGCTATGGGTCATACCGCCGCGATAATGAAAACTCTGCACGCCGAACAGCGTGCGTCCGATGGCGTAGGTGTCATGGCGATGAGGGTCGAACGCGAAGCCGGCAAAGTAGGCTTCGATACGGTCCAGGCCGCTGGCGTGCGGGGCGCGGTGCAGCCAGTCGAGGGTGTGGGTAGGGTTGCCCATGGTGACTTGTCACAAAAGGAGTTGGAAACACGTTAACCCAGTCTGTATGCCTTGTCTGCGCAGGTCTTGTACGATTGTGCAGGTGTTCGGCCAGGCCTATGATCCAGGCTTGCGTATCACGCTGAGGACGCTGCGATGGAACTGCTCAACAGCGCCTATGTGGCGCCGCTGGTCTCGTTGGCCCTGCTGTGGACCGTGGCGGTGGTCACGCCCGGGCCCAACTTCTTCAACACCGCCCAACTGGCCGCCAGCTGTTCGCGACGCCATGGGGTAGTGGCTTCGGCGGGCGTGGCCACCGGTACGATCCTGTGGGGGTTGGCGGGTGGGCTGGGGATCAAGTCGCTGTTTACTGCCGCGCCCATGTTGTATCTGGCGTTCAAGATCATCGGTGGCTGCTACCTGATTTATCTGGGGCTGAAATTGTTCAAGCGCTCGGCACCCAGCATGGGCCGGAGCCCATTGCCGGATCAGGTGCGGCGCTCGCTGTTTTCCGCCTGGCGCCTGGGGCTGCTGGGCAACCTGTCCAACCCCAAGGCGGCGCTGTTCGTCGCCACTGTCTTCGCCTCCACCATGCCGCCGTCGCCTTCGCCGATGTTGCTGACCTTGGCGGTGATTACCATGGCGACGTTGTCGTTCAGTTGGTACGCCAGTGTGGCGCTGGTGTTTTCCAGCGAGCGCATGGCCAATCTTTACAGCCGTTCGCGTAAATGGCTCGATCGTTTTTCCGGGGGTTGCTACGTTCTGTTCGGTGCACATCTGGTGGCGAATCGCTGATCGGCCGTGGTAAGAAGCTACTTTCAATAGTGAGGACGGTTCATGAGCAAGGTGCGGGTAGGGATTATTTTTGGCGGCCGTTCGGCCGAGCACGAAGTGTCGTTGCAATCGGCGCGCAACATCGTCGACGCCCTTGACCGTTCGCGCTACGAGCCGATCCTGATCGGTATCGACAAGGCCGGGCACTGGCATCTTAATGACACCTCCAACTTCCTGATCAACCAGGAAAACCCGGCCTTGATTGCCCTCAACCAGTCCAACCGTGAACTGGCGGTGGTGCCCGGCAAAGCCAGCCAGCAGGTGGTTGAGACGTCCGGCCAGGGCTTGCTCGAACACATCGACGTGATCTTTCCCATCGTCCACGGCACCCTCGGCGAAGACGGTTGCCTGCAAGGCATGCTGCGCATGGCTGACCTGCCCTTCGTCGGCTCCGACGTGCTCGGCTCGGCAGTCTGCATGGACAAGGACATCAGCAAACGCCTGTTGCGCGACGCCGGTATTGCCGTCACCCCGTTCATTACGCTGACTCGCAGCAACGCGGCGCGCACGTCCTTTGCGACGGCCGTGGGCAAGCTCGGTTTGCCGATGTTCGTCAAGCCCGCCAACCAGGGGTCTTCCGTGGGCGTCAGCAAAGTCGACAGCGAGGCCCAATACCACAGCGCAGTCGAACTGGCCTTGGGTTTCGATGAAAAAGTGCTGGTTGAAGCCGCCGTTCAAGGCCGCGAAATCGAATGCGCGGTGTTGGGCAATGAGCACCCCATCGCGAGCGGTTGCGGCGAGATCGTGGTCAGCAGCGGGTTCTATTCCTATGACAGCAAATACATCGACGCCGATGCCGCCCAGGTCGTGGTGCCGGCGCCTATCAGCCATGAGGCCAGCGAGAAGATTCGCGGCCTGGCGATCGAGGCGTTCGAGGTGTTGGGGTGCGCAGGGTTGGCGCGGGTCGATGTGTTCCTCACCGACGACGGCGAAGTGCTGATCAACGAAATCAACTCACTGCCCGGTTTTACCCGCATCAGCATGTACCCCAAGTTGTGGCAGGCGGCGGGCATGAGTTATAGCGAACTGGTAAGCCGCTTGATCGAGCTGGCGCTGGAACGGCATGCAGGGCGCAAGGGTTTGAAGATCAACCGCTGAGTCGCCCTGCGTGGCGAGGGAGCAGGCGCCCTCGCCACGCAGGGCGGATCAGTCGCCCAGTGCTTCGCCTTCGCGTCGCGGGTCGGCGCCGCCGCTGAGTGTCACCTTGCCCTGAGCATCACGTGTTCGAATGATCGCCTGGACGCCGCTGGTCATATCGATTTCGCTCAGCTCATGGCCTTGATTCTTCAACGCCTGTTTCACGCCCGGGCTGAACAACCCGGCTTCCAGTTCGGTCGCGCCGTTGCGGCTGCCGAAATTGGGCAGGCCGATGGCCGCTTGCGGATCGAGTTTCCAATCGAGCATGGCCACCAGTGACTTGCTCACGTATTCGATGATCTGCGAGCCGCCCGGCGACCCCACCGTGGCCAGCAATTCACCGCTATGGCGATCGAACACCAGTGTCGGTGCCATCGCCGAACGCGGACGCTTGCCGGGCTGCACACGGTTGGCGACGGGCTGGCCGTTTTCTTCGGGGATGAACGAGAAGTCGGTCATCTGGTTATTGAGCAAAAAGCCCTGGACCATTAAATGCGAGCCGAACGCCGCTTCCACCGTGGTGGTCATCGAGACTGCGCCGCCCTGGTCATCCACGGCCACCACTTGCGAGGTGGAGATGCGCAACGGCGAACGGTCTGGCGCGTAGGCTAGCTGCAGGCCCGCCGGTTGGCCTGGCTTGGCAACACCCATGCTGCGTTCACCGATCAGTGCCGCGCGCTGGGCCAGATAATCGGGCGCGACGAGGCCGGCAACCGGCACCGGCGTGAAGTCCGCATCGGCCACGTAAAGTGCGCGGTCAGCGAAGGCCAGGCGCCCGGCTTCGGCGATCAGGTGCACGGCTTGCGGCGTGGGTTCCAGCCCTGCCGGCGAGGTGCTCCGGATCGGCGTCATCGGCGCGATGGCCAGGCGTGGGTCGCGCGTTTCCAACGCTTGCAACGTGCCGAGGATTTGCGCGACGGCGATCCCACCTGACGATGGCGGCGGCATGCCACACACCTTCCATTGTTTGTAGTCGGTACATAGCGGCGCGCGTTCCTTGGCGGCGTAGCCCTGGAGGTCGGCCTGGGTCAAGCTGCCGGCATTACGATTGCCCTGCACTTTGCGTGCGATTTCATCGGCAATCGGGCCTTGGTACAGCGCGTCCGGCCCTTCCTTGGCGATGCGTTTGAACACCTTCGCCAGCGCCGGGTTTTTCAACAGCGTGCCGGTGGCTTTTGGCGACCCGTCGGCATTCAGAAAGTAAGCGGCCATGTCCGGCGATTGCGCGATGAAGCGGTCCGCAGCGATCAAACTGTGCAAGCGCGGCGAGATCGCGAAGCCCTGTTCGGACAAGCGAATCGCCGGTTCGAACAGCTTGGCCCACTGCAAACGGCCGTTCTTCCTGTGCGCCATTTCCAGTGCCCGCAACACCCCCGGCGTGCCCACCGAACGCCCGCCAATCTGGGCATCGGTGAATGCCATTGGCGTACCGTCGGCGTTCAGGAACAACCGCTCTGTCGCCCCGGCCGGCGCCGTTTCACGGCCGTCATAGGCGTGCACGTTTTTGCCGTCCCACAGCATGATAAATGCGCCTCCGCCGATGCCGGAGGACTGCGGCTCCACCAGCGTCAGCACCGCTTGCATGGCGATCGCCGCGTCGATTGCCGAGCCGCCCTGGCGCAATATCTCGCGCCCGGCTTCGGCGGCCAGCGGGTTGGCGGCGGCAGCCATATGGCGCTCGGCGTGGCGGGGGGTGAGATCGGTGCGATAGCCCGAACCCAACTCCGGTGCGGGCGGTTGTTCATTGATCTTGGTGTGGCAGCCGGCCAGGGCGAGCGTGATGGCCACTAGGGACAGTTGACGGCGGGAAATAAAAAGCACGCTGAACTCCGTTCATTTTGAGAATGATCTGGTCTTCCTGTCGGCAGACTTTAGCGCAGTAGATGAGGGGTGGGGCGGGTTGACTGGTTTTTCCGGTTTTTCCAGCTGCGCCGTACTCAGTCATACGCGAAAGCAGGTCGACGTCGAGTACGGGGTGAATGCGGATGAACTTGAATGATACGTTGAGCGACCTGCCTCGCCACAAGCTGACGATTGACCTGGCGGACCAGCGCATTAGGGCGCCAGCTTCCAACGCGTCAAGGCAAGCCGCAGGGTAAAAAAAGCAGCTTGCCTTCGGGCAAGTCGTTTTTTAAAGGTAAAGCACGCCCTGCATATAGAGCACCGCCTTACCGGCAATAATCACCCGGTCACCCTGAAGCTCACAGCGCAACTGGCCCCTGCGCTTACCCCCTTGCTCAGCGCTCAATTGCGACTTGCCCAGGCGCTCGGCCCAGAACGGCGCCAGCGATGTATGGGCCGAGCCAGTCACCGGGTCTTCATCGACCCCTACATTCGGGCCGAACCAGCGCGAAACAAAATCAAACCGCGTGCTTTTGGCGGTGACTGCAATCCCACGCTTTAGCAGGCCCCTGAGCCGCGCGAAATCCGGTGTAAGCGCGGCCACCTGCGCTTCATCTTCCACCAGCACGATGTAGTCATCGGTGCCGAACACCTCTGCGTGTTCAAGGCCGAGTGCGCTCAACATGCCACTCGGCGGCTCGCAGCGTTCAGGTTGTTTGGCCGGAAAATCCATCGCCAACTCGTCGCCATTGCGCGTCACCCGAAGCTCGCCGCTGCGCGTGGCAAAGCGCAACACTGAAGGCGCGCCCGTCAACTTGTGAATCAACACCCACGCCGCTGCCAATGTGGCGTGGCCGCACAGGTCGACTTCGACTTGCGGGGTAAACCAGCGCAATTCATAACCGTCACCAACGGGTACGAAAAACGCGGTTTCCGAAAGATTGTTTTCAGCGGCGATATGTTGCAGCTGCTCGTCGCTCAGCCACTCGCTGAGCGGGCAGACCGCCGCCGGGTTGCCGCCAAAAGCATGTTCACTGAAGGCGTCGACTTGGTAGATGTCCAGTTGCATCGGGAGCACTCCGTGGTGAGGGAGGCCGGACACTAACAGTGGGTGTGAAGGGCGTCAAAATACAGATGGAGCGTATTTTTGAGCGCATACCTCAGCGGTACTTTCCTGCGGGCATAAAAAAACGGCCTACCTTTCGGTAAGCCGTTTTTAGTACTTGGTGGCTACACAGGGACTTGAACCCCGGACCCCAGCATTATGAATGCTATGCTCTAACCAACTGAGCTATGTAGCCAAGTGGCGCGCATTATTCGCGTAGAACGGGAATGCGTCAAGGGGTTTTGTTAAGTTTTTTTCTACGCTTTCAACTGTTTAACGTAAAACAGGCTAGATCGCGACGAGTGGCGGGGTGCGGCGGGGCGATCTTCAGGCTGCGGGTCTTTTGCCGCGGCGCGCGTAAAGAGTCGATCGCGTTGGGCAGATATCCTTTTTGCCCAACGGTTTTTCTATAGCGGTGTTTAAGGCAACAAAGGGTTGTGAGTCACGCGTTTAAGCTGTTCGCGCGCGCGCGACAAGCGTGAGCGTACCGTGCCGATGGGGATGTCCAACGCATCGGCGGTGTCCTGGTAGCTACCATCGGTCTCGAGCGAAGCGTAGAGCGTTTTGCGCATTTCCACGGGCAGATGGTCGATGGCGCTCAGGGTTTTTTCCAGGCGTCGGTTGACTTCAAACTCCCAGTCCAGGCTGTTGCGTTCTTCCTGGCCATGCCACAACGATTCATCGAACTCGCAATGCACGGGCTTGGAATACATGCGTCTGAAGTGGTTGCGGATCAAGTTCTGAGCAATCCCGCACATCCACGTGCTGAGGGTGGCCTGGCCGCTGAAACGCTCCCTGTTGCGCCATGCTTCCAGGTAGGTCAATTGCAGAAGGTCGTCCGCATCTTCGGGGTTGAGTACGCGTTTATGGATGAAGCGTCGCAGTTTCTTTTGCTGGTCGTCCGTCAGTTGGACCATGAACTGAGGCGAACTGCCGACGAGGTGAGCGAGATCACCAATAGGTATTTTCATGTTGCTTTTCCTCCGGGAGGGCTCTATCGAAATGGTTTCGATAGGGACCCCTTTTGCACTGGCTGTGCCAAATGGGAAAAACACATAACTAATTGATTTATATAAATATATATATTTTTATGAGGCTTCTTTTTGCCGTAATTTGCAAAGACTGCGATGTAGGTGTGCAGGTATTTTCACAGCCGTCGCAGTGAAACGTCTTGATGGAACTGAATCGCAAAGGCTAGCCACATAGGGACACAAACTTCCCATTCTGGCCCGCCCATGAAAGTCGAATCCTTCAACGATGTGCAGCAGATCCAACCTGCGGACAAGCCCATTGTGAGCACTGTCGAGACGCCAGTTCGTTCGCAGGGCTTAGATGACATTGCGCAGATTTTCAGCGAAGAAGTGGCGCTCAACGCGCAGGCCCTGGGCCGGCGATCCATTGGCGCAAAAGTTTCGCCTGTGGCGGAACTCGTGCAGCTTTACGAACAACTCGGTCACCCCGGCCAAGCCACGCTGGAAACCGTCGTTCGTCGGCTTCGGTTCGAGTTGCTGCGCAAGCCCACTGTCGAAAAACTGGTGAGCCTGGCCGACAGTGACCCCGCGCGCGCCTTCGTGGTGCTTCAGTTCATCGCCAACGAAGCGACAACCCATGGGTTAGCGGTGGAAGAGGGGCTGGCACGCGCAGCCCTGAAAGAGCTGAAGCGGGATTTCGGCGGGTCGATCCAGGCAGGTCTGAACATCGCCTTGGCGTTGAAAGAAGCCAGCGCCGACCCGCAGGAGCGTCAGGATGTGCGCGCGCTTTATTACGCCTCCGTGGTCGTTCGCCAATCCTTGGCGTTGATGCTGCAAACGCTGTTAAAGATGTACGGCTTAACGGAGTTTTCCAAAGGCGTTGACCTGATGACTCAGGCGCTGAACGGCGATATCGCGGCGCACACGCAGTCTGTGCCCACGGAAAAATTGCGTCTGTTGCTAAAGGGCTTGGCGGAGTGTCGTGAATTACGTTCGGTGTTGGGCAATTGCGAGGCGTTGATCCTGCGCCTGAACGTCGATCACGACCCGGTGAGTTTGCTGCAGCGTTTTCTAGGTTACGCCAGTACCGGTATCGATGCGGCCGAGGTGCAAAGGCTGGCCAGCGAATTTGGGGGTGCGCTGCTTGCCGCCCGGCTGCGGTCGCTCAATGAATTGTCCACGGAAATAAAAGCACTCCCCAGGGCCTGGTGGCTTGATGCTCAATCCCAGGCTTCTGCCGTGAAAGCTTTCAAGGACGTCATGCTTGAGTGGGCCCGCGAAGAGCGCGGCCACCTGAAGTTTGCCGGCGAGACGAGGACGTTCGGGTGACACTGCTGTCATCGATCAATGGCGTACTGCTCAAGGTGGCGCGGCGTGCCGAAGTGCTCGGCGCGGTGGTGGTCATGGCCATCGTGTTTATCTTCATTGTGCCGCTGCCCACTTGGCTGGTGGACATCCTGATCGCATTGAATATCTGTATTTCCTGCTTATTGATCGTACTGGCGCTCTATCTCCCAGGGCCGTTGGCGTTCTCGTCGTTTCCATCGATTTTGCTGCTGACCACCATGTTTCGCCTGGCCCTGTCGATCGCCACCACGCGCTTGATTCTGCTGGAGCAGGACGCGGGCGACATTGTGGAAGCATTCGGTAATTTCGTGGTGGGCGGCAACCTGGCGGTGGGTCTGGTGATTTTCATGATCCTGACCATCGTCAACTTCCTGGTGATCACTAAAGGTTCGGAGCGGGTCGCCGAAGTGGCTGCCCGCTTCAGTCTGGACGCGATGCCGGGCAAGCAGATGTCGATCGATAGCGACTTGCGCGCCGGGTTGATCGACGGTGTGCAGGCACGGGACAAGCGTGAGCAGTTATCCCGTGAAAGCCAGCTGTTCGGTGCCATGGACGGGGCCATGAAGTTCGTCAAGGGCGACGCCATTGCCGGTTTGATCATCGTGGTCATCAACCTGCTGGGGGGCTTTTCTACCGGCATGTTCCAGCATGGGATGAGCGCGGGTGAGTCGATCGCGTTGTATTCGGTACTGACCATCGGTGACGGCCTGATCGCGCAGATCCCCGCGCTGCTGATCTCCCTGACTGCGGGCATGATCATTACCCGAGTGGCGCCGGACGGGCGCAAGGGCGTCAGCAACATGGGCGCCGAAATAGCCCGGCAGATGACCAGCGAACCCAAGAGCTGGATGATCGCGTCGGTGGGCATGTTGGCCTTTGCCGCGCTTCCGGGCATGCCCACCGTGGTGTTCATTCTGATTTCGCTGATGACCGGCACCCTGGGTTACTACCTTATGCGCCAGCGTCAGCGCGAGGACGCCCCTGAGGCGCCGGACCAGAAAGCGGTACGTCCGGAAGAGAACGGTAATGAAGACCTGCGTGGCTTCGACCCGTCACGGCCCTATCTGCTGCAATTCAACAGTCAGATGTACGGGGCCCCCGAGGTCATCGACATCGTTCAAAAGATTCGTCAGGCCCGAAATGCACTGGTCGCCAATATCGGTTTGACGCTGCCGCCGTTCGAAGCCGAGTTCAATGAGTCGCTGGCTGCCGATGAGATGCGCTTTTGCGTGCATGAAGTACCGGTCGTGACGGCAACCCTCAGCGACCGGGTGGCGGTGGAGTATGCCTCCCTGGCGCAGCCTCCGGACCGTGGGCAAAGAGGGCTGTCTGAGCGCGACGAAGCGGACTGGTTGTGGCTCGCCCCGGACGATCCGTTGCTCGACGACCCTCAAGTCGAATATTTCAGTGCCCAGAGCCTGATCATCGAACGCATGAAGCGGGCAATGCTGCTGAGCGGGCCGCGATTTCTCGGGATCCAGGAAAGCAAGTCGATCCTCAGTTGGCTTGAGCACAACCAGCCGGAATTGGTGCAGGAACTGCAGCGCATCATGCCGCTTTCGCGTTTTTCTTCAGTACTGCAGCGCTTGGCGGCCGAGGGCGTGCCATTGCGTGCCGTACGGTTGATCGTCGAATCGTTGATTGAGTACGGCCAGCATGAACGCGAACCGGATGCCCTGGCCGATTACGCACGTATTGCCCTCAAGTCTCAGATTTTCCACCAGTACAGCGAGCCCGATGGCCTGCACGCTTGGCTATTGTCGCCGCAGACCGAAAACATCCTGCGCGAAGCCTTGCGCCAAACCCAGAGCGGGGTGTTTTTTGCCCTCGATAACGACAGCAGTGCCGCCCTGGTCGGCCTGCTCAATCAGGCGTTTTCGCTGCGGCCGAAAACCAAGAGCGTACTGCTGGTAGCTCAAGACCTGCGCAGTCCCTTGCGCGCTTTGTTGTTGGATGAATTCAACCATGTGCCGGTGATGTCTTTCGCCGAGCTGGGCAGCAATTCCAAGGTCAAGGTGTTGGGCCGTTTCGACTTGGGTCAGGACGAACCGATGCGTGGAGCCGCGGCATGAGCAACTTATTCCGTTCCGGTTCGAGGGAGGCTCCATGATGTTCGAGCTGCGGGTGCTGGATGGTTTGCATCAGGGCGCTGCGCTGCCGTTGTTTGGTGAACAGTGGAGCCTGGGTGCCAACCCGGACGCTGATCTGCTGTTAAACGATCCCGGGGTTCTCGAGCATCACGCACGTTTGCGTTTGGCCGATGGCTGTTGGTCGGTGCAGGCCGAGGCAGGACTGCTTAAAGACAGTGGTGGGCAAGCGTTGGCGCAGATCGGCGACCTTGCGCTCAATACGGTCTTTTTGATTGGCTGCGTTCGCTTGTGCGTCAGCCCGGCCGATCAGCCTTGGCCGCAGGCCCCGGCTCCCGCGCCGGCACCGCCACTCTCCGAACCGGTGGTGCAAGCGCCGCTCGCGTTGAAACTGTCGGCCATTTCATCGTCCCAACAAAAGCGTTTGCTCAGCCTGGTACTCGCGTTTGCCGTGATCATCGCGGCGGCCGGGATTATCTTCAGCGGAGAGCGCAATGCTCAGGCGTCGCTGATGTCGCCGGTGATTCAAAAGCCTGAACTGGGCTCGCCGTTCGAGGTGCGCCAGCAGTTGCTGAAAATGCTCAGCGAACGTGAATTGAGCCAGCGGATCACTTTGCAAGTGATCAATGGGCAAGTTGCGCTCAGTGGCGACGTTTCACAGGATGAAGTGGAGCTGGTCGCGCGCATGCTCAGCCGTTTTGGCGAGCAGTTCGATAGCGCAGTGCCGGTGATAAGTCGTGTGCGCGCACGTGATGGAGCCCTGCCCTTCAAAATTGTGCAGATCGTGGGCGGGCCGAATGGTCACGTGGTTTTGGAGGAGGGGAGCCGACTGTTTGTCGGTGATGAAGTGGACGGCCTGCGCCTGGTGCTGATCGACAACAGCAAAGTGGTCTTCGATGGCGTACAGCGTTATGAGGTGCGCTGGTGAGCGCGGAGCTGCAAGCGCGCCTCGACGCCTGGCAGAAGCGCCAGGCGGGATCGTTGGCCAGTTTCTCGCCCGTGACGATGCGGGGGCGGATCCAGCGCGTAAACGGCATGTTATTGCAATGCCGGCTGCCTCAGGCGCGCATCGGTGATTTGTGTCAGGTAGAAAAAAAGCCAGGCGACTACATGCTGGCGGAAATCATCGGTTTCGATCAACAGGATGCCGTGCTCAGTGCCCTGGGCAACCTTGAAGGGGTGCAGGTGGGGGCTGGCGTGGAGCGTCTCGGGGTCTCGCATCGGGTGCAGGTCAGCGAAGCATTGCTGGGTCAGGTACTGGATGGTTTTGGCCGGCCGATCACCGGAGAGGGTGCCAGTGCGTTTGTCGAGACGCACGTGTCTGACTCGAGCGCAGTGTTGTGCGAGGCGCCGTTGCCCACTGAGCGGCCACGCATCAATCGCGCGCTGGCCACCGGGGTGCGTTCGATCGACGGCTTGCTGACGCTGGGCGAAGGCCAGCGTGTAGGCCTGTTCGCCGGTGCAGGCTGCGGCAAGACCACGCTGTTGGCCGAGATCGCCCGTAACGTTGATTGCGATGTCATCGTGTTCGGCCTGATCGGGGAGCGGGGCCGGGAGCTGCGCGAATTCCTCGATCATGAACTCGACGAGCAACTGCGCTCCAAAGCGGTACTGGTGTGTGCAACGTCCGATCGTTCCAGCATGGAGCGGGCACGTGCAGCCTTTACGGCCACTGCATTGGCTGAAGGCTTTCGGCGCAAGGGGAAACGGGTATTGCTGTTGATTGACTCCCTGACCCGTTTCGCCCGGGCCCAGCGCGAAATCGGCTTGGCCGCCGGCGAGCCCCTGGGCCGCGGCGGCCTGCCGCCTTCGGTGTACAGCCTGTTGCCGCGACTTGTAGAACGCGCGGGGTTGACCCGCGATGGGGTGATCACTGCGATCTATACCGTACTGATCGAGCAGGACTCCATGAACGATCCGGTAGCCGACGAAGTTCGCTCGCTCCTGGACGGGCATATCGTGCTGTCACGTAAGTTGGCCGAGCGTGGGCACTATCCGGCGGTGGATGTACTGGCGAGCCTTTCGCGAATCTTGAGCAACGTCGCCGAGCCTGCGGATATCCACGCGGGTACGGCCTTGCGACGCCTGCTGTCGGCCTATCAGCAGATCGAACTGATGCTCAAGCTGGGGGAATACCAGCCTGGCAGCGACGCGCTGACCGACCTGGCCGTGGACAGTCGCCAGGCTGTCGATGGTTTTTTGCGCCAGGACTTGCGTGAGCCCGCCTCGATGGAAACCACCCTGGAATACCTCAAGGAGCTGACGGCCAATGTCCCATTCGGACGTGCTGCTCGGTGAAGTCGAGACGCTGCGTCGCCTGCGCCGACACCGGGCTGACCGGGCCGAGCGTGCGCTGCGTGAAGCGAAGCGGGCTCAGCAGTCTTTGCTTGCCCATATCCAGCAGGCTCAGGATGCACTCGAGCGCACCCGGCAGGAGGAGGCGCGGCAGAGCGCGCAATTGCTCAACCAGCATCAGGGGCAGGTTATTACCTTGCAGGCCCTGAAATCCTGGGGAAGTCAGGAGCGTTCGTTGTCTGCCAACACCCTGCGCGAAATAGGGCAGTTGGAGGCATTGAATGAGCAGCGGGAAGAAAAGCAGGCCCGCATCGGCAATGCTCAGAAACAAGTCACCGAATGCTTGCGGCAGGTGGAAAAACTCCAGGAGTTATCCCTTTTACTGACGCAGGAGCTGACATGAGCCAGGTTTCCGATAAGCCTTCTGAACGTTCACGTCTGGGTGACACACGAGAGAATCGTGAGCCGGGAACCGCGGGGATGGTGCCCGCGGAGTTGATGCGGGTATTTGCCCAGCTGTGGACGGATGACAGTGATGGCTCAGGTGCGCAGGCTTCGCTGTCGGGCACGAAGGGATCGCACGGTGTTGCGATGATCGAGGCGCTTGCCGAACAACTGGCGCCGCGTATGGACGCAGCCTCGCAGTGGCCGCTTCAGGCGGTGTTGTACTTGCCTCGCCTGGGACGAATCAACGCCCGCGTGCGCCGCGAACACGGCGCCTGGGGCATTGACCTGGAGGCGCAAGAGCACGAGACGGCGCGCTGGCTCAGTGGTATGCGGCAAGCGTGTGAAGATCGATTCGCGATGGTGCTGGGGCAGCCGGTCAGCCTGCACCTGCCCACTGTCGGCGGCCCATGATAATGCGGCTGTTGAGCTTGCGTTCAGTCAGAAGCGACACGGTTGCGGCACGTCATCGACTGGGGCGTGGCCTGTGCCTGCCGTTTCAGGTGGCCGCCCAGCGTGGCGAATTAAGGCTCGAGCCGGGCCGTGCTCCCGCCACTGGCGAGGTGGTGTGCTTTGAAACCTCGTGTGGTGTGCTGGCGCTCGCCGAGGCAGGGCCTTTGCTCAGTCTGTTGGGTGAGTGCCCGGTCACGTTGGCCCCGTCCGGCAACGATCCGGAGTCCTGGTTCTGGGCACTGTTTCAGCATCACCTGAGCCCTCAGGTAAGAACACTGTTGGGGTATGTGCGGTTGCTTGACGTCCCGCGCCCCAAGGCGTTTGGCTGCCGACTCACTGTGGCCCTGGGGGCTGCCCGGGTCGAGGGGTATATGTGGCTGGCCCCCGAGAGCTTCCTGGCGTTGTGCGCTGCCGGGCCATGGCGCGCCACGGCCCGGCCACTGCCAGCGTCGTTTCCACTGGCCATTGCGGTGCCCCTTGGGCGTTTGCAGCTATCGATCGAGCAAACCCGCAGCCTGCGGGCCGGTGATGTGCTGATTCTTGAGCAGACGTTTTTTCGCGGCCAGGGAGATGGCTACCTGCAGGTTGGTACGCAGCGACTGCACGGACGCATTGACGATGACAGCGGGCCGTTGTGCCTGACCCTTACTTCAATCGAGGACGCGTCTTTGGACGAAGAATTCATAGCCCCCCATTACCCTGGGGATGAGGAAGACGAGCCCGTGGTGGATGTGTTCGGCCACGAGCCGTTCGATGAGCTGAGCATGGCCTTGAATGTGCGCTGCGGCACGCTGAACCTGACCCTGGGCGAGTTGCGCAACCTGGCACCCGGTGCGGTGCTGGGCATTGCCGGTTACGCGCCGGGCATGGCCGGTCTCTATTACGGTGACCGGCCTATTGGCCAGGGGCAGTTGGTGGAAATCGACGGGCGCCTGGGTTTGCAGCTGTCCCGTGTGATGTTCGGTCGATGACATTTCAGGGGATAGATCCCCTCATCCTGGCGGTATTCGTTGCCGCGTTGTCGCTGATGCCCATGCTGTTGATCATCTGCACATCGTTCTTGAAGATTGTCATTGTGTTGATGATCACCCGCAATGCCATCGGCGTTCAGCAGGTACCGCCGAGCATGGCCATCAACGGTATTGCGTTGGCGGCCACGCTGTTCATCATGGCGCCGGTCGGTTTCGAAATCTCCGAGGCCGTCAAGGTTACCCCCCTGGACACGAGCAGCCTGACGATGTTTCTGCAGACGGGGCGTGAGGCCATTCAGCCGTTGCGCGCGTTCATGCTGCGTAACGTGGACCCTGACGTGCTCACGCACCTGCTGGAAAATACGGCGCGCCTGTGGCCCGCGAAAATGGCGCAAGAGGTGCAGCGCGAAGACTTGATCCTGTTGATCCCGGCCTTTGTGCTGTCGCAATTGCAGGCGGGGTTCGAGATCGGCTTCCTGATCTATATCCCCTTCATCGTCATCGATCTGATTGTCTCCAATCTGCTGCTCGCGCTGGGCATGCAAATGGTTTCGCCCATGACCATCTCCCTGCCGCTCAAACTGCTGTTGTTCGTTATGGTGTCCGGTTGGTCGCGCTTGCTCGACAGCCTGTTCCTTTCCTATCTCTGAGTGGCTTATGGAACCGATCGTATTGTTCAAGCAAGGCATGTTGCTGGTAGTGGTGCTGTCGGCGCCGCCATTGATTGTGGCGGTAGTGGTGGGTGTCATGACGTCGCTGGTACAGGCGCTGATGCAGGTTCAGGACCAGACGCTGCCCTTTGGCATCAAGTTGATGGCGGTGGGCATCACGCTGATCATGACCGGGCGCTGGATTGGCGTGGAGTTGATCCAGCTGATTAATCTGACCTTCGACATGATCAGCCGCTCGGCCCTGAACTGAGGTATCGCCAGTGCTACTGTACCTCGAGTTCCTGCCCAGCCTGCTCATTGGGATGGCGCGTATTTATCCCTGCGCCATATTTGTGGCTGCGTTCTGTTTTCAACACATACGCGGCAGGCTTCGCGGCACCATTGTGATGGTTATGGCGCTGCTGCCGGCGCCGGGTATCCATGCGGCATTGGAGGGGCAGGATTACTCGGCGCTGATGCTGGGTGGGCTGGTGCTCAAGGAAATTGCCCTGGGATCGTTGCTTGGGGTACTGCTGTCAATGCCGTTCTGGTTGTTCGAGGCCGCAGGAGCGTTGCTGGACAACCAGCGTGGCGCCTTGGCCGGTGGCCAACTCAACCCTTCGCTGGGTCCGGATGCCACACCGATGGGGCATCTGTTCAAGCAATTGGCGATTTTCCTGCTGATGACAACCCTGGGGTTGGGCGCGTTGACTCAAGTGATTTGGGACAGCTACCTGATCTGGCCTGCCACCGTGTGGTTCCCGCTGCCGGCGGCGAATGGCATGAGCCAGTTTGTTGACCTGTTGGGCGATACCTTCACGCACATGATGCTCTATGCCGCACCCTTTATCGCCGTGTTGCTCTTGCTGGAATTCGGCATTGCGCTGTTGGGCGTCTACAGCCAGCAGCTACAGGTCAGCACGTTGGCGCCACCGGTCAAATCTCTGGCGGGCATCGGTATCCTGCTGCTCTACTTTGCGCTGCTGCAGGATCTGATCGTCGGGCGCATGGGCCTGCTGGGCGACCTTAAACACTCGCTCGGGCTTCTATTCAAAGTCCCGTTGCCATGAGCGACTCAGGCGAAAAAAAACACCCGGCGTCAGCCAAGAAGCTGCGTGACCAACGCAAGAAAGGCCAGGTCGCGCAAAGCCAGGATGTTCCAAAGCTGCTGGCGCTGACGGCCATCAGTGAGATTGCCCTGTTCACCGCCGAGACCAGCCTGCAACGCTTCCAGCAATTGATGCTGCTGCCGATGTCGCGCCTGTCCGAGCCCTTCACGCGAGCGTTGGAAGAGGTCCTGTTTGATGGCTTGGGGGTGTTTTTTTCATTCGCCCTGTTGATGGTCGGCGTCGCAATTACCACCAAGCTGATCAGCAGCTGGATGCAGTTTGGCATGCTGTTTGCGCCCGAAGCCTTGAAGTTGGATTTCAATCGACTCAACCCAATGAGCCAGGTCAAGCAGATGTTCTCCGCCCAACAGTTGATGAACCTGTTGATGAGTGTGGCCAAAGCCGGCCTCATTGCGCTGATCTTATATGTAGTGATCCGCCCCTCGTTGGGTACGTTGATCAACCTGGCCACCAGTGATCTGCAGAGTTACATCCTGGCGTTGATTGCGTTGTTCCGCCACCTGTTGCATGTGTGCCTCGGCATGTTGCTGGTGCTGGCCCTCATCGACCTGGTGATGGTGAAGTACTTTTTTGCCAAGCGTATGCGCATGACCCAGGTCGAGGTCGTCAAAGAGTACAAGGACATGGAGGGCGACCCTCACGTCAAGGGCCAGCGGCGTTCGCTGGCCTATCAACTGGCCCAGGAGGAGCCGAAGGTCAAGCTGCCCAAGCTGGAGGAGTCCGACATGCTGGTGGTCAACCCGACGCACTTCGCTGTCGCCCTGTATTACCGCCCGGGTAAAACCCCGTTGCCGTTGCTGGTCAGCAAGGGCACGGATGCCGAAGCCCGCAAGCTGATCCTGCGCGCCAAGGCTGCCGACGTGCCGGTGATCCAGTGCGTCTGGCTGGCACGCACGCTTTACACGAAAAAGCTGGGGGCAAGCATCCCCCGCGAAACCTTGCAGGCGGTGGCACTCATCTACCGTACCCTGCGCGAGCTGGATGATGAAGCCAAGCGCGAAACCCTTGAATTGCCGGAGCTTGAGCAGCGTTGATCAGCGGCTTGAGCCGCTGTCCAAGGCTTGCAGACTGGCCAGCGACAGCATCCGGCTGAGTATCCTGTTGCGCGCGCTGTGTGTTGCAGGCAACGCGTGCCAGATCACCAGCGCGTCCTGAGCGTCGAGGTAGACAAAACAGCCGTCGAACGCCAGCGCCTGCTCAAAGCGTAGCTCCAATGCACGCTGCAATTGCCCGGCCTGCATGGCTTCGCGAGCCACCAGCAGGGCCAGTCCCTGCCGGTTTCCCGCCTGCAATGCGCAGACCTTTATCCCGGGGGCGAGGGACAGCTGAGCGGCAGTGCCGCTCACCAAAGAGTCCAGGAATACCTGGCGTTGATCATCGGGCATGGGTTGAGGCCTCACCGCTCCAGCGATACCGTCTGGTAGTCCGCCCGCTCGCCGGCGGGGCCCGGCTCGACACGCATCTGCGGCGGCCACCAGATCACCATCTTGTCCTGGGTCGATTGCGGGCGCGAGCACGAATCACCTTTGCAGGTGGGAGCGCAGCCGGTGAGGAACATCGCTGTGCCGATCAGGGGCACGCACAAGAATCTGAGTTTCATGGCTTAGCCTTCTGGGCAGGAGTAATCAAGGAAGGGCGGGGCGCGCTGAGGTGCTCGTCCTTCGCCACGGGACGCATGGCGATAAAGACTTCGGCCTCTTCACCCGGCTTGAGCCAGGCGCGCGGCCACACGGTGACCGCCAGGGTCTGCGAGTTGCTGCACTCCTTTTCGTCGATACGTACATTGCGTTTGAACTGATTGCGCAGCACCACGACTGCCACGTTGTACTCCGGACCGGCGAACCACTGGCTGCGTTCGGTATTCAATGCCAGCAAGTCACGGGTGCTGCACAAGGTGTTGAGCCCCAGCGGCATCGGCGCCGCTTTGAAAGCCTTGGGTACTTCCCCGCTGACCAGGCGTGCCAGGGTGCCGATGATGTCACTGCGCTTGATCACCGGCTCGTGTGAGGAATAGCGCTTGGCCAATGGCCTGAGTGCGGCTTGCAGTTCGGCCTGGTCGGCTTGCGGCAAATAGCGCGAAGGATCGTCCTGGTCGCCGATAACCCGTGGTGTGAGGATAAACAAGCGTTCACGCCGGTTGTTCTTGCGTTCGGTCGAAGAAAATAACGCCTTGCCCAACAGCGGAATATCCCCCAGCACAGGTATCTTGTTTTGTTTGTCTGCACTTTCCGTGACATGGAAACCGCCGACAACCAGCGAACGCTTTTCCTGTATCACGGCCTGGGTGCTGACCTTGCCTCGGCGTACATCAAGGTGGTTCGGGTCGGGGTTGCTCTCGTCGAAATTGCCGTCTTCTATATCCACTGCCAGATGCAGCTGGTGGACGCCGCGGCTGGTTGTGACCCTGGGCACGACCTGAAGGCTGGTGCCCACGGTGACCGGCAAAATGGTTGCGTAATCTCTGCCGGGGGTGAGGTATTGGGTGCGGTTGAAGTCGATCACCGCCGGTTGGTTTTCCAGGGTAAGCACCGAAGGGTTTGAAACCATGGTCGCCAGCCCTTTGGCTTCCAGCGCGCGGATATCGGCGTAGAAGCGGTCACGGTTTTCGATCGACAGCTGCGACGAGGTGCCCGGCGCCATGTTCACGCCACCCCGGAAGCGGCTGTTCTGGAAGCCCCAGTTCACCCCGAACTCGCGCAACTGCGTGCGCTCGATGTCGAGAATGATTGCATCGATCTCGATCAGTTTGCGCGCAACGTCAAGCTGGGTGATCAACTCACGGTACATGGCCTGGCGTTCCGGCAAGTCATAGATCAACACGGCGTTATTACGCACATCGGCTTCTACGCGTATCCGGCTGTTGGACACGGGCGCGCGCGCGGTCAGCGTGGGACCTGTGTCCAACTGCCCTGGGTTGCCATTGGCGCCGAGCATCTGGCCCAGCAGCGGGTTGCCCAACCGAGGTACGTTTGGCGTGAGAGGGGCCGGTTGGGAGGCTGGGCGTTGGCTCAGTGCAGAGAGCGACGAGGTGGGACGGGGTTCCAATAGCTGCCGCAAAATGGTGGCGACGCCGGGTACGGTGAGCTTCTCGCCACGATAGTCCACATGACGGTCGGCCGCATTGGCGAACTTCAATGGGTAGCTCAGCACGCTCTGCTTTTCATCCGGCGAGCGGCGTTGGCTGCTGAACTGTTTGATCTGTTCGATATAGCGTTTGGGACCGGACACCAGTACCACACCGTCTTCGGGCAACTCGCCCCAGCCGAAACGGCTATCGAGCAGGCCGATATCGGTCAGCGCCTGCTTGAGATCTGAAATCGTCTCTGATGAGACTTCCAGGCGTGCGGACTCTTGTTGATCCAGCGTGCTGATGTAAAGGGTGTTGTTGTAGAGGTACCACTGAAAACGGTGCTCAACGCCCAGCCGGTCCAGCATGGATTGCGGGGTATTGGCGCGGATCTTGCCGTTGACGTCCCCCTCCAGCAGGCCCTCGATCTGCAGTTGCGTGCCAAAGGTCTGGGCGAAGTCTTCGAGTACATCGCGTAGAGGCTTGTGGTCAGCCTCGTAGGCGTAGGCGGTGTTTTTCCACTCGGCGGGGATGGCGGCAAGGGTACTTTGCACCGGGGCGAGCAAACAGGCGAGCGCGAGCAGGCATCGCAGGTGAGGGCGTCTGGATGAAATTTCAGGCGGGTTAAGGCGCAAGCTGTTGTGCTTGTAGATGTTGTTATACATAGGTATTTCCCTGATTTTGCAACAACGAACGTAGCGAGGTAGGTCTGAGTGGATGTGCCGGCTTGTTCAGGCGCGCGAAGGTGGCACGCCAGGTATCGCGTTGGTTAAGCAGGGCTTCGATATGGCACCGCAGATGCTGTTCGTCGCAGGGCTTATGCAAGCAATGAATCAGCCAGAGTGTGCCACTGGCAGGGCATTGAGCGAGTGCACTCTGAAAGTGAGCCAGGCTGATCGCGCCCAGTCGCATCCAAGTTGCCAGCATTGATTTATTCGGCGCATGGTGGGTCAGTTGAACACTTAGCAGCAGGGCGTTGGAACAGTGACGCAAGACAATTTCGTCATCGTTCTCAAATAACCTGAACTCCCCGGAGCCCGTCCTCACACACTCTATAAGTAACTCTTTCACTTTACTGTGCGCTGTCCAGGCTGGACTTGAGTAACATGAAATTTACGCGGGTTTGCTCATTGACGAGGAATTCGGTTTTACGCTGCTTTGCTAAAAGTTCGTAAAATAAGGCTGTATCTTCCTCTGACCCGGAATAATTTTCTGTTGCATAGTTGACTTCTCTGTCAACGAATTTCGCATCTCTAATAAGCTTGTCTTTAAGGCCATCGAAAAAGTTCATGTGAAGTGCCTTTGTGGGGGGATACTCCTTTATGGCTTTTATTTCGGGATGGTTCCATTTGTAGCTGTTTATATGTAATTAAATGTATCCATGCCGCTTTTTGCTGAAGGGCTTTCATCGTTTTTCATAACGGCGTTGACCATCGATATCCAGTCAATACGAAAATCTCCTTCATCGGTATGCAATATCAACGTTTGGGGCTCGATCGTGTTTTCCGCGCGCAGCGTCCAGTGGCTACCGTCGCTGTCAAGGCATTGCCTCACTGTCTCAAGTTCATAAGGATTACAAACCAGTGTGGCCGTGATCGCAGGAATATGGCAGGCCAGCAGCTGCTTGATCAGGGCTCCAATCCGTTGTGTATGAGGCGTTTCGTCAAGCAAGAGCTGAATAGCTTGGTTGGCAACTGAAGTGGCGTATTGTTCGACGTTGTCACACAAGGCCTGGCGCTCGGCTTCCCAGCGCTTGAGCTGGGCATCGGCACGCTGCCATATTTCAAGCCCCGCTTTTTCAAGCAAGTCTTTGCGTTGTTCGTATGCTTCCCTCAGTAATTGTTGGGCGGCAGCCTTTGCCTGCTCTATCACGTCGCCGGCCTGGTTATAACTTGCCAGGGTTTCGCGAGAGATCAAGCTTCCCGGCAGGGGGGGAGTGCCGCCAGGTGAATTGATTGTGAGTCGACATAACATCGTTAATCTCCCTGCGCCCATGACTCGCATGCGCTGTTGTTGTGGCTCAGCGCGCCTATGCGCCAGACCACTGCATGCCAGAGGGTATCGAGACGGCTACGCGAGCCATTGAGCGTCAGGGGCTTTGCTTCCAAGTCAAGCACGCGTAGGCGAGGGAAGCGCAGCCTGATACGTTGCCAGGTAGCCGGGGCGATCCAGGCGCGGAGCAACTGCAGTGGATCATTGTCAGGCTGCACGATATCCAGGGGCAGAGCCTTGGACAGGCTGTTACACCACAGGAGTTGATGTTCATCCAATGTCGCTGCATAGGCAGGGCGGCAGATTCCGTCAACCAATGCGAGCCCGAGATCAAGTTGGGCAGCTGAAACTATGGCCAGTTGAAGTAAAGCGGGGTCCGGCATAGGAGGAAGGCAGGGGGCAATACCGTAATGCGTCCCCGCTGCTACCTGCCCGCTGCGATGGAGTTCTACGAGCGCCGAATATATATTTGTGCTCTTCCAGTCGTCATGTGCATATAACCAAGGGGCTGCCCACCATTGGGTCCATGCAAGATTACTCATTGCTTGAGTGAGCTGGCGCGTCAAGGGATGACCCCTGTGTGCGAACCAGCATGACGCGTTGTTTTCGCCGTAGCCAGAACAGGGCTGCCGAAACCATAAACACCAAGGCGAGCAGCGAGACAGTCACACTGGTTTGCCAAAAACCGAGATCATCCCCAGGCACCAGAAAAGGCCCGAAGTAAGCCAAGCGTTGCTGCTCCAGATAAGCTGTCGCAGGTACGAACACGACCGTCATTTTTTGTGGGTTATCGACCGCCGTGGCCATGCCTGGAATGCTACTGGCAACCATCCTGCGAACACGTGCCCTGATGTTGTCGGGGTCAAGCCGCGGATCATGTTTGATGAACACCGACGCGGAGGCGGGTTGTACCGGTTCTCCTGGAGCAACGCGTTCAGGCAGAACCACATGTACGCGTGCCACGATGACGCCATCGATGTTCGATAAAGTTGTCTCCAGTTCTTGGGACAAG
Organism: Pseudomonas sp.; assembly: GCF_030147005.1. Taxonomy (GTDB): domain Bacteria; phylum Pseudomonadota; class Gammaproteobacteria; order Pseudomonadales; family Pseudomonadaceae; genus Aquipseudomonas. The sequence goes on along the minus strand of NZ_JASLAW010000046.1, from coordinate 34,747 downwards.
GCATAAATGTAGCGCGCTCTTTCTTCCAGCGGCGTGGAGATCACGCCTTCTTTACGGAAGGTGTCGCCCAGCGTAGCGCGAGCTGCCCGAGGGAGTCCCACGGCCTCCAGCGTTCGTACGGCGCGCGCAATATCGTTGGCATTGACGACCACGATAACACCATCTTTCGCGGGAGCCTTTGTGGCACGAATATGTTTGTCTGCCAGCTCTGCTATAACTTCATTGGCCTCTTGTTCCGATAATTGGCGATGAAGCTCGACACGATCACTGCAGGCACTCAATAGAAGTGTGAAAGATAGCGTCAATACAGTAAGCAACGTGCGATTCATTTTTACCTACTGGAGGTTGCTGATTTTATCGATGCCCTGAGCGGTTTTGCCAACACACTTCGTCAACATATGCTGAAGCAGCACTGCGTTGGAGAGTTGGAGCGGGTATTTTCGAGCCTCTACGGCCTTATCTTTGTTACCCAATGCGCGCAGGCTCCTGGCCATGCGATGGGTCATGGAGTTCAGCGTGTCTGTCGCCTCGGATAACAAGTTCTGTGAATTTGCAGGGGCGGCAGTACTCATCGCCGATGACGGTAGCATCATCGAGTTGAAAAAATTCATATCCGAGTTCAAGTCGGGCGCGTCATGCGTTGTCTGAAGTGTACCGAGACCCTTGTCGCGTATGCTTTCTACGATCATAGAACTCCCCTTACTACACGTTACGAGCTAACTGACTGTCGTTGGTAATAACATCATGGTTGTCGAAGTGACTGCCCCGATGCTGCGCGCACGGGACAGTGCATAGGCGCTACTTTATTAAAGTCGAATTGCGTCAGTGACCGCTTTTTTACCGTTGGTTTTTTCCGCTTCTGCTTTTTCCAGTGCGTTTTCTAAGCCATCCGCCCGCTTCTTAGCGTCAATTGCCTTAAAGCCAGCTTGTGCTTCCGCGTCAGATGGTCCGACGCCAAAGCCACTGCCGTAGCCGCCGAAAGGAGAGAAGCCGTAGGGGTTAATTGGGGAAGTCATATTTTTCTCCGTATATAACGTTAGTTTCACTGGACCTAGCGATGCTTGGGGTGGTTAGCAACCCTGCCAAAGCCGTTCCGTCATTTATGTGGTTCAAAAAATTTATGCGTTCCATGGGCGTTTAGGCGATAGCTTTAAATATGTAACTACTTATGCCCAGGGGGCGACGGGGGCTCTCAGTTCAGTGATACGCCCAAGTGTTTGATCCGGTGGTAAAGCGTTCTTTTCGCGACTCCCAGCTCTATCGCCACACTGTCGACACAATGGCTGTTTTGTCGAAGAGACTCCTCTATGAGCGACTTCTCCATCTGGTGCAAACGAGCTTTCAGGCTCATTTCTATTTCCTGGTGGTGTATGACTGTCGCTGCCAGCGGTGGCAGACCCAATACAAAACGTTTGGCGGTAGAGCGTAACTCACGGACATTGCCGTTCCAGGCGTGACACAGCAGCTGTTGCAATAACTGCTTGTCAGGAGGGAGAGGAGGGGGGAGTTTGAAGTGGTCAGCCTCTTGCTCAATCATGTCAAGGAACATGGGGATGATCCGCTCACGCCGATCCCGTAAAGCGGGGAGGTGAATGCTGACGACATTCAAGCGAAAGTACAGGTCGCGTCGGAAGGTGCCTTGTTCGACCATTTCGTGCAGCGCGTGCTGCGCAGATGCGATCACTCGCATGTCCACGGGTATGAATCGGGTTGAGCCCAAACGCTCCACCCCACGGGACTCCAGTACGCGCAACAACTTGGCCTGCAGTGTCAGTGGCATGCTGTCTATTTCATCGAGGTACAAGGTGCCCAGGTGGGCTGCCTCAACGAATCCGGCCCGTGATTGCATTGCGCCCGTATACGCACCGCTGTTAACGCCGAACAGCTGGCTTTCGGCAAGACTTTCCGGGATGGCGGCACAGTTAACCGCAACGAAGTCTCCTTTGCGCCGGGACATCTGGTGAATACGTTGTGCCAACGTATCTTTACCGGTTCCCGTTTCTCCCAGTAGTAGAATATCTATATCGAGAGCTGCTGTGCTGTTTACAGTCGCTTCGATGCTCGGGCAATCAGAAAAAATTATATCTGCTATAAGACTTTTCTGACTGAGCGTCGACATAGTATTTTTTGCTCCAGTGCGATGGCCGCTATATGAGGGCATATCTCCATATGTATGCAGTTAAACAGAATTTTTTTAAGTTGTCATGATTTGGACAGGTCTTAAATTCAACTAAGTTATCAGGGTGGGAGTACTTCGGAAGTTGCAAGTGCTGAGAGGGTTTTTTGTACGTGTTCAGTGTAAGAGAATTCTTAAGTTGGCGCGGAATAGTTTTAAGTGTTCCAGGTTTTTCGGGCTGTAGTGGTGAATATGGCTGAGTCTTTATTAAAAATATGTTCGCAAATGGCACAGATATAACGGGTTTAATGTCGTGCAAATAGTGGGCTTTGACGAAGACACAAAAAAGCCGATGCAATGCATCGGCTTTTTCTTACACGTAAATGCAGTTAACGTTTACACGTTGAAACGGAAGTGCATCACATCACCATCCTTGACGATGTATTCCTTGCCTTCCAGGCGCCATTTGCCGGCTTCCTTGGCACCGGCTTCGCCCTTGTACTGGATGAAGTCGTTGTAAGCGATCACTTCGGCGCGGATAAAGCCTTTTTCGAAGTCGGTGTGGATCACGCCGGCGGCTTGTGGCGCGGTGGCGCCGACCTTGACGGTCCAGGCGCGCACTTCTTCGACGCCGGCGGTGAAGTAGGTCTGCAGATTGAGCATTTCGTAGCCGGCGCGGATTACGCGGTTCAGACCCGGTTCTTCCAGGCCCAGGGCTTCCAGGAACATGTCCTTTTCTTCACCGTCATCAAGCTCGGCGATTTCCGCTTCGATCTTGTTGCACACCGGTACCACGATGGCGCCTTCTTCATCGGCGATGGCCTTGACCACGTCGAGCAGCGGGTTGTTCTCGAAGCCGTCTTCAGCGACGTTGGCGATGTACATCACAGGCTTGGTAGTCAGCAGGTGGAAACCTTTGACCACGGCCTTCTCGTCAGCGCCCATGTTCTTCATCAGGCTACGCGCCGGCTTGCCTTCGGTGAAGTGAGCGATCAGCTGTTCCAGCAGGCCCTTCTGAACCACGGCTTCCTTGTCACCGCCTTTGGCATTGCGTGCGACTTTCTGCAGTTGCTTCTCGCAGCTGTCGAGGTCGGCGAAGATCAGTTCCAAGTCGATGATCTCGATGTCGCGCTTAGGGTCGACGCTGTTGGAGACGTGAATCACGTTCTCGTCTTCAAAGCAGCGGACCACGTGGGCGATGGCATCGGTTTCGCGGATGTTGGCCAGGAACTTGTTGCCCAGGCCTTCACCTTTCGAAGCGCCGGCGACCAGGCCCGCGATGTCGACGAATTCCATGGTGGTCGGCAGGATGCGCTTGGGATTGACGATAGCCGCAAGCGCTTCCAGGCGTGGGTCCGGCATCGGCACGATACCGCTGTTGGGTTCGATGGTGCAGAAGGGGAAGTTCTCCGCCGCGATACCGGACTTGGTCAGTGCGTTGAACAGGGTGGATTTGCCGACGTTGGGCAGGCCGACGATGCCGCAATTGAATCCCATGGTGTTTCCCCTCGGTAAGAGTCAGGCCTTCTGGCTGTGCAGGTTTTTCATCGCACGGTTCCATTCACCGGCGAAGATATCCGGCAGCACGCCGAGGGCAAAGTCGATGCTGGCATCGAGTTTTTCCTGTTCGGCGCGTGGCGCACGACCCAGGACGAAATTTGAAACCATACTGGCGACACCTGGGTGGCCAATGCCGAGCCGCAGGCGGTAAAAATTATTCTGATTGCCCAACTGCGCGATGATGTCGCGCAGGCCATTGTGCCCACCATGCCCGCCGCCCAACTTGAGTTTGGCAACGCCGGGTGGCAAGTCCAGTTCGTCATGGGCCACCAGGATTTCTTCGGGCTTGATCCGGAAGAAGCCCGCAAGCGCCGCGACAGCCTGGCCGCTGCGGTTCATGTAGGTGGTGGGAATCAGTAGACGAACATCCTGACCCTGGTGCGAGAAGCGCCCGGTCAGGCCAAAATATTTGCGATCGGCCACAAGATTGATGCCTTGGGCATGGGCGATGCGCTCAACAAAAAGGGCCCCCGCGTTATGCCGGGTCTGTTCGTATTCGGCGCCTGGATTTCCCAGGCCAACGATCAGTTTAATGGCGGTCACGACAGGGGCCCTTCCTTTGGAGTTGTGGATACATCGCCAGACCGGAGTGCGGCGAAAGTGGACGACATTACATCATTTACTCAAGAGTAAACGTCGCGTTATCGCCCGCTTTCTCGCTACGTTTCGGTCCGCGATGTTTTCTCAAGCTCCTTCGTTGCAGAGAAAATTACTCTGCAGCGGGTTCTTCAGCTTCATCTTCAGCTACAACACGTGGCGCGTGGACGTTGGCAACAGCCTTGTCGTCGTTGTGAGCCAGTGCAACGAATTCAACGCCTTTAGGGGCCTTGAGGTCGGACAGGTGAATGATGGTGCCGATTTCAGCGTTCGACAGGTCGACTTCGATGAACTCAGGCAGATCTTTCGGCAGGCAAGTCACTTCCAGCTCGGTAGCGGTGTGGGAAACAATGCCGCCTTTCTTGATCGGAGCTTCTTCACCAACAAAGTGCACAGGCACGATGGCGGTCAGTTTCTGGCCAGCTACAACGCGAACGAAGTCAGCGTGCATGATGAACTGCTTGGCAGGGTGACGCTGCATTGCTTTAACGATCACGTTCTGCTTGGTGCCATCGACGTTCAGTTCGATAACGTGGCTGTAGGCCGCTTCGTTTTCGAACAGCTTGGCGATTTCCTTGGCCAGAATGGTCACGGATTCAGCAGGCTTGCTACCACCGTAAACAACGGCTGGGATGTTGGCGGCGTGACGCAGGCGGCGGCTCGCACCTTTCCCCAGGTCAGTACGCGCTTGGGCGTTCAGAGTAAATTCGTTCATGTTGTATCTCCAAAATAGCCATGATCGAGGGGCGTTTGCGACCAGCGCCGAACTCGATATGGGCAAAAAAGCCCCGCCCCAGCGGAATGCTGGGGCGGGGCGCTTTTCGTCAGTGAGGTGGTCCGCAGGTTTGACCCTTAGCGGAACATCGCGCTGATCGATTCTTCGTTGCTGATGCGGCGAACCGCTTCGGCAACTACCGGTGCGATATCCAGTTGACGGATACGCGAACAGGCTTGAGCTGCAGCGGACAACGGGATGGTGTTAGTCACCACCAGTTCGTCCAGCATGGAGTTCTCGATGTTTTCGATCGCTCGGCCCGACAGCACAGGGTGTGTGCAGTAGGCGAAGACTTTTGCCGCACCGTGCTCTTTCAAGGCTTTCGCCGCATGGCACAAGGTGCCGGCGGTGTCGACCATGTCATCAACCAGAATACAGGTACGCCCTTCGACATCACCGATGATATGCATCACTTCAGAGTGATTGGCTTTCTCGCGGCGTTTGTCGATGATACCGAGGTCCACGCCCAGGGATTTGGCAACAGCCCGTGCACGCACGACGCCACCAATGTCCGGGGACACGATCATCAGGTTTTCAAAGCGCTGGTCTTCGATGTCATCCACCAGAACGGGGGAGCCGTAGATGTTATCTACCGGAATATCGAAGAACCCCTGGATTTGGTCAGCGTGCAGGTCAACCGTGAGAACACGGTCGATACCTACCACGGTCAGCATGTCAGCAACGACTTTCGCGCTGATGGCCACACGTGCGGAACGCGGACGGCGATCCTGACGGGCATAACCAAAGTAAGGGATTACAGCTGTGATTCGAGTCGCTGAGGAGCGGCGGAAGGCATCAGCCATCACGACGAGTTCCATCAGGTTATCGTTGGTCGGAGCGCAGGTCGGCTGAATAATGAATACGTCTTTACCGCGAACGTTTTCATTGATCTCGGCTGTAATTTCGCCGTCGGAGAACTTACCGACAGAGATGTCACCGAGAGGGATATGCAGCTGACGTACGACACGTCGAGCCAGATCGGGGTTGGCATTCCCCGTAAAGACCATCATCTTGGACACGCGCAGTACCTAGAGGCTGAGGGTAACCTGGATGAGTATTAGAAAATGGCAGGGGCGGCTGGATTCGAACCAACGCATGGCAGGATCAAAACCTGCTGCCTTACCGCTTGGCGACGCCCCTGTATCTGTTGCAACGAGTGCCTAACACTCGATTCCTTTTAGAGCAGATTTTGCAGCTTGCGATGCAACATCGAAACGTTGCTTCCTTTCGCTACAAACCCTGTAAGGGTCTCTGTAAGAAGGGCCGAGACTTTATCAGCTTCAGCTTTGCTTGGGAAGCCCCCAAACACACAACTTCCAGTTCCGGTTAATTTTGCTTCGGTAAATTTACCTAGCAAATTCAAAGCGTTACGTACTTCTGGATAACGCCTTGCTACAACCGGTAAGCAGTCATTTCGACTGTTTCCCTTGGGAACGGGGCGCACTTTAATGGGAGAAGAGTTACGTGTCAACAACGGATCTGAAAAAATTTCTGCTGTACTTACAGATACTTGCGGCACCAGCACGAGATACCACGGCTCTTCGGGTTCTACGGGGGTCAGTTTCTCTCCCACGCCCTCAGCAAATGCGGCATGCCCACGCACGAAAACCGGGACGTCCGCGCCCAGCGTAAGGCCCAGCGCGGCCAGGCGATCCTGGTCCCAGCCCAGTTGCCACAAGTGGTTGAGCCCGAGCAATGTGGTCGCGGCATTTGAGCTGCCCCCGCCGATACCGCCGCCCATGGGCAGGATCTTATCGATCCAGATATCGATGCCGAGCGGGCAGTCGGATTGTTGCTGAAGTTTTTTCGCGGCCTTCACGATCAGGTTGCTGTCGTGGGGCACGCCTTCGAAGGGGGTGTGCAGCTTGATCACGCCATCGTCACGCACGGCGAAGGTCAGTTCATCGCCATAGTCGAGAAACTGAAACAGCGTCTGCAACTCGTGATAGCCGTCTTCACGACGGCCCAGAATGTGCAGCATCAGATTGAGTTTGGCGGGGGAGGGCAACGTGAGTTTTGCGACTGTCACGTTATTGCCCCAATTTACGCGGTTGCCAGTCCTTGATCACCAGCGTGACGTCAAGGTCGGTGCCGTGCAGTTTGATGCGCTCGGGCAGCCAGTAACCGTTCTGCTGCACGTAGCTCAGGTATTCGACCTGCCAGCCATCCTGCTCAAGGGAGGCCAGGCGACTGTCGCCATTGAGGCTCAAGCGGCTTTTGCTGTCAGGCGCCGGGAGGCCGCGCACCCACCAGACCAAGTGCGACACGGGCAGCTTCCAGCCGATCTGCTGTTCCAGCAGTTCTTCCGGGGAGGTCGCTTCGTAGCGGCCCTGGTTGGCCACTTCGAGGCTCACTTGCCCCGGTCGGCCGGTCAGGCGAGCGGCACCCCGACCCAGCGGGCCAGAGAGACGAATATCGTAGTAATCCTGGCGTTGCAGCCAGAACAAGGTGCCGCTGCCGGAATCTTTCGGCGCGCGCACCCCGACCTTGCCTTCGATCTGCCAGCCGTCGATGCTGCTGAGCTGGTCCTTGTGCTGCTGCCATTGTGCCGGGTTGCCCTGGCCTTCAACGGATTCGCGGGAGCCAAAACCCGCGCAACCGGCGAGCAGGGCGATGAAGCTGAAAACGATAACGTGGCGCAAGAACATAAGCTTATAGGGTCTCGGATCCGGTCAGGCGCTTGATGGTGCCGCGCAGGATAGGGCTTTCGGGTTGTTCCTTGAGGAACTTCTCCCAGATTTGTCGTGCTTCGCGTTGCTTGCCGTTGGCCCACAACACTTCGCCCAGGTGTGCGGCGACTTCGTGGTCCGGGAAGCGCTCCAGCGCCTGGCGCAGCAGGCGCTCGGCCTCGTCGAGGTTGCCCAGGCGGTAATTGACCCAGCCCAGGCTGTCGAGCACGGCCGGGTCTTCCGGGTTGAGCTTGTGGGCCTGTTCGATCAGCACCTTGGCTTCGTCGTAGCGCGTTGTGCGGTCGGACAGGGTGTAACCCAAGGCGTTGAGGGCCATGGCGTTGTCCGGGTCGCGCTTGATGATCAGGCGCAGGTCTTTTTCCATCTGCGCCAGGTCATTGCGTTTTTCCGCCTGCATGGCGCGGGTGTAGAGCAGGTTCAGGTCGTCGGGGTATTGCAGCAAGGCCTGTTGCAACAGTTTCCAGGCGCGTTCGCTCTGGTTGTTGGCTGACAAGGTTTCGGCCTGGATCAGATATAACTGGATCGCGTAGTCCGGTTCGGCATCGCGGGCCGCGGTCAGGCGTTTCTCCGCTTCGTCCGTACGACCATTACTCATCAGAATATCGGCCTGGCGCAACTGTGCCGGCAGGTAGTCATTGCCCGGGCCGACCTGGGCGTACTCAAGCAGGGCCGCTTGCGGGTCGTTGCGCTCTTCAGCGATGCGGCCCAGGTTCAGGTGCGCCGAGTCCACATGGCTTTCGCGTGCGACCAGCTCTTCCAGATAGCCCTTGGCCTCGTCCCAGGCCTTGGCTTCCAGGCACACCAGTGCGAGGGAATAGCGCAGTTCGTCGTCGTCCGGGTATTGCTGGACCAGATTGGCAAACTGCACTTTGGCGTCTTCCATGCGGTCCTGCTCAACCAGCATCCGCGCGTAAGTCAGGCGCAGGCGCTTGTCTTCTGGATACTTCTTGATACTTTTTTCCAGCAGCGGAATCGCTTCCTTACCGCGGTTGAGGTTCTGCAGCAGGCGCGCGCGCAGCAGGATCGGTGCGATCTCACCCTCTTCCGGCGGGTTCTGCTCCAGCAGCTTAAGGGCGGCGTCGGCTTCATCGTCCTGTTGCAGCAGCAGGGCCTTGCCGAAAATCAGCTGGCTGTTATTCGGATGCTTCTGCAGCAGGCGATCGAAACTCTTCATCAGGCCATTGCGCGTATCCTGATCGGTATCGGCGGCCGACAGCGCAAGGAAGTCGAAGTGTGTGTCGCCCTTGCCCTGCAAGACTTTTTCCATATAGACCATGGAGTCGTCATAGCGCCCGGCGCGTGCCAACTGCACAGCGGCCGCACGTTGAGCTTCCAGGTCGTCCGGGGCGTTTTTCGCCCAGATCATTGAGGCGTCGAGCGCGGCCTGATCCGCCCCCAGGTACTCAGCGATGCGAAACGCCCGCTCCGAAATACCGGGGTCCTGGGTATTGATGGCCTGGGTGACGTAATTATCCAAGGCAATATCGAAGCGATTACGCTGGCCGGCCAGTTCCGCTGTCAGCAGGCCGTAGATCGTTTCTTCGCTGAACGAGGAATAAACCTTGGGTTTTTCAGGGGCTGGGGTGCTGTCTTCAACCGGCGGCGCACCGTCCGGCGACACGGGTGCCATGGACTGGCAGCCGCTTAGGAAGACAAAAGCAAGGAGCAACGCGGAAGATCTATTCATATAGGAAGAGGACGACTAACCTGCGGTCGGATCATCATGACACAAGCCTTCGGCCAAACATAACCGAGTCTCAGTGGATGCCTTCATAGGCACAACGTATAGGGACAATAGACGACGGTGGTTGTTCTGGATCTTTCGAAGTAGGACAATTGTCGGCTTCCCGACATCATCAGCGATATTGAATGGCCTTCCTCGCACTCGGTATTAACCACAAGACTGCCTCAGTAGACGTGCGCGAGCGCGTGGCGTTTACGCCGGAGCAGTTGGTCGAGGCCCTGCAGCAGCTCTGCCGGCTCACCGACAGTCGCGAAGCTGCGATCCTTTCGACCTGCAATCGCAGCGAGCTTTATATAGAGCAGGAGCATCTCTCGGCGGATGTCGTCCTGCGCTGGCTGGCCGATTATCACCATTTGGACCTCGACGACCTGCGCGCAAGCGCTTATGTGCATGAAGAGGATGCGGCAGTTCGTCACATGATGCGCGTGGCCGCCGGTCTGGATTCGCTGGTGTTGGGCGAACCGCAGATCCTGGGCCAGATGAAATCCGCCTACGCCGTGGCGCGTGAGGCTGGAACCGTGGGGCCGCTGCTGGGTCGCCTGTTCCAGGCCACGTTCAATTCCGCCAAGCAGGTGCGCACCGACACCGCCATTGGCGAGAACCCGGTATCCGTGGCATTCGCCGCCGTCAGCCTGGCCAAACAGATTTTCAGTGACTTGCAACGCAGCCAGGCCCTGTTGATCGGCGCCGGTGAAACCATCACCCTGGTTGCCCGCCATCTGCACGACCTGGGCGTGAAGCGCATCGTGGTCGCCAACCGTACCCTGGAGCGTGCCAGTATCCTCGCCGAGCAGTTCGGCGCGCATGCGGTGCTGCTGGCGGATATACCGGCGGAGCTGGTGCGCAGCGACATCGTGATCAGCTCCACGGCCAGCCAGTTGCCTATCCTGGGCAAAGGCGCGGTCGAAAGCGCGCTGAAGCTGCGCAAGCACAAGCCTATTTTTATGGTGGATATCGCCGTTCCTCGGGATATCGAACCCGATGTCGGCGAGTTGGACGACGTTTACCTTTATAGCGTCGATGATTTGCATGAAGTGGTCGCCGAAAACCTGAAGAGTCGCCAGGGCGCCGCTCAGGCCGCTGAAGAAATGGTCAGCATTGGCGCTGACGATTTCATGGTGCGCCTGCGCGAACTGGCGGCGGTGGATGTGCTCAAGGCGTATCGTCAGCAAGGCGAACGCTTGCGCGACGAGGAGCTGATCAAGGCCCAGCGCTTGCTGGCCAACGGCAGCAGCGCTGAAGAAGTGCTGGTGCAACTGGCCCGTGGCCTGACCAACAAGCTGCTCCACGCCCCCAGCGTACAGCTTAAAAAATTGACTGCCGAAGGCCGCCTCGATGCGTTGGCCATGGCTCAGGAACTCTTTGCCCTCGGTGAGGGCGCGTCAGATAGCTCTTCGGATAAAAAACCGCAATGAAAGCGTCACTGCTCAACAAACTGGATGTGCTCCAGGATCGCTTTGAAGAACTGACCGCCTTGCTCGGCGATGGCGAGATCATTTCCGATCAGGCCAAGTTCCGTGCTTATTCCAAGGAATACGCCGAAGTCGAGCCCATCGTGGCCACTTACAAAAGCCTGCTGAAAGTGCAGGCCGACCTTGAGGGCGCCCAGGCGCTGCTCAAGGACAGCGACCCGGACATGCGCGAAATGGCCGCGGAAGAAGTTCGCGAGGCCAAGGAAAAACTCGCCGAACTGGAAGGCGATCTGCAACGCATGTTGCTGCCCAAAGACCCTAACGACGGGCGCAACGTGTTCCTCGAAATCCGCGCCGGCACTGGTGGCGACGAGGCGGCGATTTTCTCCGGCGACCTGTTCCGCATGTATTCGCGTTACGCCGAGCGTCGCGGCTGGCGTGTGGAAATTCTGTCCGAAAACGAAGGTGAGCACGGCGGCTATAAAGAAGTCATCGCACGGGTTGAGGGCGATAACGTCTACGGCAAGTTGAAATTCGAGTCCGGCGCGCACCGTGTGCAGCGCGTCCCGGCAACTGAGTCCCAAGGTCGTATCCACACGTCGGCATGTACCGTGGCTGTGTTGCCCGAGCCGGACGAGCAGGAAGCGATCGAGATCAACCCGGCGGACTTGCGTGTCGACACGTACCGCTCGTCGGGCGCGGGCGGCCAGCACGTCAACAAGACCGACTCGGCGATCCGTATCACTCACTTGCCGTCGGGCATCGTGGTGGAATGTCAGGAAGAACGTTCCCAGCACAAGAACCGTGCGCGGGCGATGTCCTGGCTGTCGGCCAAGTTGAATGACCAGCAGACCAGCGCCGCTGCCAATGCGATTGCCAGCGAGCGCAAGTTGCTGGTGGGCTCGGGCGACCGTTCCGAGCGCATCCGCACCTACAACTTTGCCCAGGGCCGGGTCACCGACCATCGGGTCAACCTCACCCTTTATTCGCTGGATGAAATCCTCGCCGGTGGCATTGACGCGGTGATTGAGCCGCTGCTCGCCGAATACCAGGCCGATCAATTGGCGGCGATAGGTGAATAAATGACCATTATCGCCAGCCTGTTGCGTGCCGCCGACCTGCCCGACTCGCCCACTGCGCGGCTAGATGCCGAATTGCTTCTGGCCGCTGCCTTGGGCAAGTCCCGCAGCTACTTGCACACCTGGCCGGAAAAGATCGTCAGCAGCGAGAACGCCCTGACCTTTGCCGACTACCTGCAACGCCGTCGCGGCGGTGAGCCGGTGGCCTATATCCTTGGCCAGCAAGGCTTCTGGAAGCTCGACCTGGAGGTCGCCCCCCATACTCTGATCCCGCGTCCGGACACCGAGCTGCTGGTGGAAGCCGCCCTGGAACTGTTACCGGCCATGCCCGCCCAGGTCCTGGATTTGGGCACCGGCAGCGGCGCCATCGCTTTGGCCCTGGCCAGTGAACGCCCAATGTGGCGGGTCACGGCCGTCGACCGCGTGTTGGACGCCGTGGCTTTGGCCGAGCGCAACCGCCAGCGGCTGCACCTCAATAATGCGGTGGTGCTCAACAGCCATTGGTTCGACGCGCTGCAAGGCCATACCTATGACCTGATCATCAGCAACCCGCCGTATATCGCTGCCAACGATCCGCACCTGGCCGCGGGCGACGTGCGCTTCGAGCCGGCCAGCGCACTGGTGGCCGGGCATGATGGGCTGGACGACCTGCGCCTGATCATCAAACAGGCCCCGGCCCACTTGAATGCCGGTGGCCGTCTGTTGCTGGAGCATGGTTACGATCAGGCCTCGGCTGTGCGCGACCTGTTGCTCAGCGAAGGCTTTGATGAGGTGCACAGCCGCATCGACCTCGGCGGCCATGAGCGCATCACGTTGGGACGGCGCCCGTGCTGACCGATCATGAACTGTTGCGCTACAGCCGACAGATTCTGTTGCAGCATGTCGACATCGAAGGCCAGTTGCGCCTGAAAAGCAGCCGCGCGTTGATCGTCGGCCTGGGGGGGCTGGGCGCACCGGTTGCGCTGTACTTGGCCGCCGCAGGCGTAGGCGAGTTGCATTTGGCGGATTTTGACACGGTCGATCTGACTAACCTGCAACGCCAGATCATTCACGACACCGACAGCGTCGGCCAGGCCAAGGTCGATTCGGCCATGCGGCGGCTGAGCGCCATCAACCCCGAAACCACGCTGATCGCCCATCGCACCGCGCTGGATGCCGATTCATTGGCGGCGGCAGTCGCCGCAGTCGACGTGGTACTCGATTGCAGTGACAATTTTTCCACCCGCGAAGCGGTCAACGCTGCCTGTGTCGCCGCCGGCAAGCCCTTGGTCAGCGGCGCGGCGATTCGCCTCGAGGGGCAATTGTCGGTCTTCGATCCACGGCGCCCCGAAAGCCCGTGCTACCACTGTTTATACGGGCATGGCAGCGACACCGAACTGACCTGCAGCGAAGCCGGTGTAATCGGCCCTTTGGTGGGACTGGTCGGCAGCCTGCAAGCGTTGGAAGCCCTGAAGCTAATGGCCGGGTTCGGTGAGCCGCTGGTGGGGCGCTTGTTACTGATCGATGCGTTGACCACGCGGTTCCGTGAGTTGCGCGTCAAGCGCGACCCTGGTTGCAGCGTGTGCGGGACGCAACATGGTTAAGGACGCGCCGATCGGTGTGTTCGATTCCGGTGTCGGCGGCTTGTCGGTACTGGACGAAATCCAACAGTTGTTACCCCATGAGTCACTGCTGTACGTGGCCGATTGCGGGCATATCCCCTATGGCGAGAAAACTCCGGCCTTCATTCTCGAGCGCTCGCGCCGGGTTGCCGAGTTTTTTCGCGGGCAGGGGGCCAAGGCCTTTGTGATTGCCTGTAACACCGCGACGGTCGCCGCCGTTGCCGATTTGCGCCAGGACTACCCCGACTGGCCCTTGGTCGGCATGGAGCCCGCGGTAAAACCGGCGGCTGCCGCGACGCGCAGTGGCGTGGTCGGCGTACTCGCCACCACCGGCACCCTGCAAAGCGCCAAGTTCGCCGCCTTGCTCGACCGCTTCGCCACCGACGTGCGGGTGATTACCCAACCGTGTCCGGGGCTGGTGGAGCTGATTGAAACCGGTGACCTGAGCAGCCCGGCCCTGCGCCAGTTATTGCACGGCTACGTCGAACCGTTGCTCGGCGCCGGCTGCGACACCATCATCCTCGGCTGCACCCACTATCCCTTCCTCAAGCCACTGCTGGCGCAGATGTTGCCCCCGAGCATCATCCTGATCGACACCGGCGCCGCCGTCGCGCGCCAGCTCAAGCGCTTATTGGGCGAACGAAGCTTGCTCGCCAGCGGCGCGTCCCCGCAGCCTGCACAGTTCTGGACCAGCGGTGATGTGTCTCACCTCAGAAATATCCTACCGACACTATGGAAACATCCTGGAGTTGTGCGAAACTTCGCCTCGTGAAAATTTCGTGAAATTTCGCTGAACTTCTGGCTCTACGCCAGCTTCTATAGCGAGATGGCCTGTAAATAACTAACAACTTCGTTCGCAAAGGTAGTTTCTATGAAGCGCTTGTTCTGTATGGCTGCTATTGCGGCTGTGATGGTGGGACACTCTATTACCACCCAGGCCGCCGGCCTGGAGTTCGGCCTGGGTAGCACCAGCGATTCAACGCTGACCTACCGTCTGGGCCTGACCTCGGATTGGGACAAAAGCTGGATGCAGAGCAATGTCGGTCGCCTGACAGGCTACTGGAGCGGCGCTTATACGTATTGGGAAGGTGATGACCGTGCAGGCGCCAGCAGCCTGTCGTTCTCGCCCGTATTTGTGTATGAGTTTGCCGGGGAATCGGTCAAACCTTACATCGAGGCCGGGATCGGGGTGGCGTTGTTCTCCCGCACCAAACTGGAAAATAACAACATCGGCCAGTCCTTCCAGTTCGAAGACCGCCTGGGTTTCGGCCTGCGGTTTGCCGGCGGGCATGAGGTGGGCATTCGTGCCACACACTATTCCAACGCCGGCATCAGCAGCAACAACGATGGCGTAGAGAGCTACGCGCTGCACTACACCATGCCGCTGTAATTTTTAAGAACACCGAAAAAACCGATGTGGGTGGGGCAAGCTAATGCCCGTCGGTTAAGGAACAGCGCTGTACTGTGGCGAGGGAGCTTGCTCCCGCTGGACTGCGTAGCCGTCCCATTTTCTGGGGCCGCTTAGCGGCCCAGCGGGAGCAAACTCCCTCGCACAGGTCAACGGTTGTCGGCTCTAGCGCTTGACTGACTGGTACTAGGGCCAGCCCCTCTCACATCTGGTTCTGCATTCATTTCACTATCAGCGGTAGACCGTGGCAATGCCTGCACGCTCTTCAAGGCACTCCGGCGCCCCCATCTCGAATTCCCGGCATATCAAAGGCCTGAGCTCATAGATCGTGCACATCATCGTGTCTCGGTCCAGCGCCGCGCACCAGCCATCATCCAGGCGCAGCATCACTTCGCCGCCCCAGTCATCGGTATCGATATAACGCTGCGGCACGCCGGTGTCGGTGATCAGCATGACTTCCAGCTGGCAGCAGCAGGCCGCACAGGTCGAGCAGGTGACGGCGGGTTCGGTGATTTGGATATGAGGGATGTTAGTCATAGGCGCGCAGTGTAAGCCAAGCAGGCGAAGGGCGTATGAATGCTCGACGGGCGTCAGCGCGCCAGTCGATGCATGCCGACGAACACCGCGGCCCAGAGTACCGCCAGCCCGGCCATTGTCGGGCCCAAGTCATAGCCAAACTGTACGCCGGCCAGTTGGCTGCCGGCGTAGTACGACAGCGGCCCACCCACCGCGCCCAACAGCGCTGCGCGCCACCAGGGGCGGGCGCTCCAGGCCAGGCAATGGCGCAAGGTGGTGGCCAGCAATGCCCACAGCAGCATCAACCAGAACGGAATCAACGGCCCCGGCTCGCTGAAGTGGAAAACCCCCAGCGTGCGCAACAGGGTGTCGAGCACCGTGCCGGCGAGCGTCACGCCGACGATCAGCACACCGTCATCGGCCAGCGAACTTATCCACAGCAGGTTGACCAGCAGTACCGCCAATCCCACCAGCAACCACAGGCTGTCGCCGCCGAGCACACAGGCAAACCAGCCGCATTGAAACAGCGCGGCATTCGCCAGGGATTTAAGCACTGAAGCGCCCAAGCAACGGCGGGTTGATCGCCGCCGGCTTGGCCAGCAGCAATTGCGCGGTACCAATGGTGCGTTCCATGAAGCCGCCTTCGCAGTAGCACAAGTAGAACTCCCACAAGCGCAGAAAGTACTCGTCGTAACCACGTTCGGCGAGGCGACCGTGGGCGCGGCGAAAGTTTTCATGCCAAAGGCGCAGCGTTCGGGCGTAATGCAGGCCGAAATCTTCCATGTGCAGCAGGTTCATATCGGTGTCGCGACAGATGATCTGCAACATGTTCTGCACACTGGGCAGGGCGCCGCCGGGAAAAATGTAGCGCTGAATAAAGTCGACGCTGTTCTTGGCCTGCTCGTAACGTTGTTCGCGGATGGTGATGGCTTGCAGCAGCATCAATCCATCGGGTTTGAGCAAGTGCGCGCACTGTTTGAAATACGTGGGCAGGAAGCGATGGCCGACCGCTTCGATCATTTCGATGGACACCAGCTTGTCGTACTCACCGGTCAGGTCGCGATAGTCCTGCAGCAACAGCGTCACTTGGCCCTGCAGGCCGGCCGCTTCGATGCGTTGCGCGGTGTAAGCGAACTGTTCTTTGGACAACGTGGTGGTGGTCACCTTGCAACCATAATGCTGCGCCGCATACAGCGCCATGCTGCCCCACCCGGTGCCGATTTCCAGCAGGTGGTCGGTGGGCTTGAGCGATAGTTTCTGGCAGATGCGCTCCAGCTTGTTCAGTTGCGCTTGCTCCAGGGTGTCGTCGGCGCTGAGGAATTGCGCTGCCGAATACATCATGGTCGGGTCGAGAAATTCCTCGAACAGGTCGTTGCCCAAGTCGTAATGTGCCGCGATGTTTTTTTGCGAGCCTTTGCGGGTGTTGCGGTTGAGCCAATGCAGGCCCTGGGTGAGCGGCCGCGCCAGACGGGCCAGGCCACCCTCCATCGCATCGAGCACATCCAGGTTTCTGACCATCACCCGCACTACGGCGGTCAGGTCCGGGCTGCTCCAAAAGCCGTGAATAAATGCTTCGCCGGCACCGATCGAACCGTTGGCGGCCACCAGGCCCCACACCGCCGAATCCAGGATCTGGATTTCCCCCAGCAGGTGCGCTTCCCGTGCGCCGAATACTTGTCGTTCGCCGTCCTCGACGATCACCAATTGGCCATGGCGCAATTGGCTGAGTTGGCGCAGCACGCCCTTGCGCAACAGCGCAGCGGTCATGCCGTTGACGTTCAGGCGATTAGCCTTGATCGATAAACTAGGGGGCTTCATGGCGACGATCCTTGGTGTACCCGACTGCTGTGCTGGAGACGCCATCGGCGGCCCGGTGGGGGAAAATCGGTGTGCGTTTGAGCAACAGGCGCAGGGCCTGCCAGTAAATCGCCAGACAAGTCTTGGCGGTCATCCACGGGAAACGCCATAAATAGCGATGCAGGCTGGCCCGGCTGAGGGCTTCTTTCTGCAGGCTCAAGGTTGCGTCGAAAACTTTATGCGCGCCTTGCCAATCGGCCATGTGCACGCCGAGCCTGGCGGCGGGCGGGCTGAAGCTCATGCGGTATTCCAGGTCGCGCGGCAGGAACGGCGACACATGGAACGCCTTGGCCACGGCGAAGTGCTGATGTTCATCGGCGCCCAGCGCCCGGGCCGGCAGCACGTAGTGATAACGCTCACGCCAGGGGGTGTTGGTGACTTCGCACAGGATCGCCGCCAGTTGCCCGTCGGCTTCGAAGCAATAGAAAAAACTCACCGGATTAAACGCCAGGCCCCAGCTGCGGGGCTGGGTCAGCAGGCAGATATTGCCCTGTGGAGTGCGCCCCAGGGCCTTGCCGACTTCATGGCGCACCGCATCGCTCAAGGGCATGCCGTGGCGGGTGAACTCGCGCAGGTAGTCCTGCTGGCGAAAGCCGAACGGCGCCAGGCGACTCGAGCCTGCCAGGGGAGAAAGCCCGAGCACGGCGTCCTGTTCGCTGAGGTCCAGGTACAGCAGGCCGATGCGGTAGCGAAAGGCATGGGCCTTGGGCGAAAACCGACGATGGGCGATCCAGCCGCTGTACAGGGCGCTGTTCACAGGGTTTCCCCGAAGGCCTGGGCCACGCGCAGGGCGCTGACCACGCCGTCTTCATGGAAGCCGTTGGCCCAGTAGGCGCCGCAGTAAAACGTGTTGCGCGCGCCGTGCAATTCTTCCCAGCGCGCCTGTGCGGCCACCGCCGCAAGGCTGTATTGCGGATGGGCGTAGGTGTAGCGCGCCAGGATCTTCAGCGGGTTGATCATCGGCGTCTGGTTGAGGCTGACGCAAAAGGTGGTGTCGCTGTCGATGCCCTGCAATATGTTCATGTCATAGGTGACGGCGGCCTGTTGTTGCTGATTGCCGCCCAGCCTGTAGTTCCAGCTGGCCCAGGCCAGCTTGCGCTCGGGCAGCAAACGCGTGTCGGTGTGCAGCACCACGTCGTTGTCGGCATAGGGCAGGGCGCCGAGGATTTGCTGTTCGGCCTCGCTCGGGTCTGCCAGCAGCGCCAGGGCCTGGTCGCTGTGGCAGGCGAAGATCACGCGGTCGAATGTCTCGCTGCCGGCCTGGCTGTGGATAACTACGCCGTCGTCCGTGCGTTGCACGTTATGCACAGGGCAGTTAAGGCGCACCTGATCGCGAAAGCTGCGGGTCAGCGGTTCGATATAGCTGCTGGAGCCGCCTTCGATCACGCACCATTGCGGGCGGTTGCTCACCGAAAGCAGGCCGTGGTTCTTGAAGAAACGTACGAAGAACTGCAACGGAAACTTGAGCATGTCGGCCAATGACATCGACCAGATCGCCGCGCCCATCGGCACGATGTAGTGTTGGATAAAACGCGGGCCATAGCCGCCGGCTTCGAGATAGTCGCCCAGGGTCATGTCGGCATTGATGCGTTGCTCTTGCAGATCCTGCGGCGCCTGGCGGTTGAAGCGCAAGATATCGCGCAGCATGCCCCAGAACCCCGGCGACAGGATGTTGCGGCGCTGGGCAAACAAACTGTTGAGGTTATTGCCGTTGTATTCGAAGCCGGTGCTCTGGTCGCACACCGAAAAGCTCATTTCGGTGGGTTTGAACGTGACCCCGATCTGCCCCAGCAAGCGGATGAAGTTGGGATAGGTCCAGTCGTTGAACACGATGAAACCGGTGTCTACCGCATAGCTTTCGCCGTCGACCGTCACGTTGGTCGTATGGGTATGCCCGCCCAGACAATCACCCGCTTCGAACAACGTGATGTCGTGGCGACGGCTGAGCAGGTAGGCGCTGGTCAGCCCGGCGATGCCGCTGCCGACAATGGCGATCTTCACAGGTCTTCCTTATGTGGAGGAGGGCTGCGCAGCATGCGTTTGCCGATGATCAGTTGTGCACGGTTAGGCAGCTTCGACAGCGGCCACAAGGTGGCGATGAACAGGGCCGGAAAGGCGATCTCCAGTGGGCGCTTCTCCAGTTTGGCGAAGATATGCCTCGCCGCCTTGTCGGCCGGCCAGCTCAAGGGCATGGGGAAATCATTGCGTTCGGTCAGTGGCGTGTCGACAAAACCCGGGCTGATCACCGTCACGTCGATGTTCTCGGGCGAAAGGCCGATGCGCAGGGATTCAAACAGGTAGCGCAGCCCCGCCTTCGAGGCGCCGTAGGCTTCGGCGCGTGGCATGGGCAGGTAGGTCACGGCGCTCGCCACGCCGACCAGATGTGGGGTACGCCCGGCACGCAACAGCGGCAGCGCAGCCTCTATGCAGTAACTGCTGGCCAGCAGGTTGGTGCGCACCACGTGTTCGATGATCGACGCATCGAATTGCTTGGCGTCGACATATTCACAGGTGCCGGCGTTAAGGATCACGGTATCCAGAGAGCCCCAGGCCTCGCCGATCCGTTCACCGATCTCGCGTACGATCTGGCTGCTGGTCAAGTCGCCGGCCACCACCAGCACTTGCCCCGGATAACGTTGGGCGAGCGCTTCCAGTGGGCCTTTGGTACGCGAGCTGAGCGCCACGTGGGCGCCGCTGTTGAGCAACTCCACGGCCAGCGCGGCACCGATGCCGCTGCTGGCGCCGGTCAACCAATAACGGCGGGGCGGTGTGAGGCTCATCCCATTCTCCTTTTCAGCCAACTGATCACGCCGCCGAGGACCGGCAGGTGTTCATAAAGCAAAGCGCCGGCATCGAAATAATCACGATGTCGGTAAACCTTGTCGCGCCACATCAAGTGGGAACACCCTTGCACCCGGATCAGCTTGCCACCGGACAGGCGCGGGTGACGGAAACTCATGGTCCAGCGCAGGTAGCCTTCGCCTTCGGCGGTTTGGTCGAAACCGTGGAAATCAAAGTTCAGCTGTTCGACGTTGCTGTACAGCTGCGCGAAGTAACGATGCAGTTCGGGCAACCCGTGGACTTCATGCAGCGGGTCGGCAAAAACGATGTCGTCGCTGTACAGACCGTCGAGCAGGCCCAGGTTGTGCTTGTCCAGCGTGGCAAAGGTTTGGCCGAAGCGGCGCAGGAAGTCACTCATGCTCGGCCATCTCTTTACGCGCGGGCAGGCTGCGAAAGGCGGCAAGGGCGCGCTCGCGGGATTTTTTCAGGTCGACAATGGCGCGCGGGTAGTCGGCCACACCGAACAAGCCGCCCGCGGCTTCGGGGTTGTGCACGTCCTTTTTATTCAGCGCGGCCAGCTCCGGCAGCCAGTGCTTGATGAACAGGCCTTCGCTGTCGAATTTTTCCGATTGGCTCAGCGGGCTGAAAATCCGGAAATACGGCGACGAATCGGTGCCTGTCGATGAGCTCCACTGCCAGCCGCCGTTGTTTGCCGCCAGGTCGCCGTCGATCAGGTGCCGCATGAAAAAACGCTCGCCTTCGCGCCAGTCGATCAGCAGGTTCTTGGTCAGGAACATCGCCACCACCATGCGCAGGCGGTTGTGCATCCAGCCGGTATCCAACAGTTGGCGCATGGCCGCATCGATGATCGGCAAGCCGGTGCGCGCTTGTTGCCAGGCGGCCAGGTCCTGGGGGGCGTCGCGCCAGGCCACGGCTTCGGTTTCGGGCCGAAAGGCGCGGTGGCGGGAGACGCGCGGGTAGCCCACCAGAATGTGTTTATAGAACTCGCGCCACAGCAATTCGTTGATCCAGGTGATCGTGCCGATGTCGCCGCTTTCGAACTCGCCCTGGTTGGATTGCAACGCAGCGTGCAGGCACTGGCGTGGCGACACTACCCCGGCGGCCAGGTAGGCGGACAGCTGGCTGGTGCCGGGCTTGGCGGGAAAATCGCGCTCGTCTTTGTAATAGCTGATTTGCGCATCTGCGAAGGCGTCCAGGCGGCGGCGCGCTTCGTCTTCACCGGCGGGCCACAGTGCGCGCAAGGCGTCACTGGGCGGCTCGAAACCCTCAACGGTGGCGGGGATGGCATCGCTTTGCAGGCCAAGCCTGGCCTGGGGCTTGGGAGTTGCCACCAAGGGCGGCAAGGCGCTGTGCAGACGGGTGTAACACACTTTGCGGAACTGACTGAACACCTGGAAGTAGGTGCCGGACTTGGTCAACACACTGCCCGGCTGGAAGAACAACTGGTCCAGATAACGGTGGAAGGTCACGCCGTCTGCTTCCAAGGCCTGGGCCACGGCGTTGTCGCGATGGCTCTCGTGGATACCGTATTCCTCGTTGACGTGTACCGACTCCACGTTGAGCTCCCGGCACAGTTGGCTCACTACGCTTGGCGCCTGGTCCCAGGTGGCGGCGTGGCGGATCAGCAGCGGGATGTTCAGTTCGCCGAGCGCCTGGCTCAGCGCGCGCAAGTTGCGCAGCCAGAAGTCGACCTTGCAGGGCGCGTCATCGTGGGCCAACCATTGCTGCGGCGTGATCAGGTAAATGGCCGCTACCGGGCCTCGCTGGCTCGCGGCAGTCAGGGCAGTGTTGTCGTGAAGGCGCAGGTCGGTGCGCAGCCAGATCAAGTGCATTTAAACAATTCCACGCTGGATCAATATCTGGTGGGCCGACAACGGGTCTTCGGCGACGAACAATTCGGGGATATCGCTGGTTAATACGGCCAACTCGGCGTGGTGGATGCATACCGCTGGTCCGGCGATCAGCATTGGGCAACTCACCCCCGCCAGCAGTTTGGTGAGGGCCGATACCTGCAGCGCTTTGCTTGAATACAGCAGCACGGCGCGCGGTTGCAGATGTTCTACCGCCAGGGCCAGTTCGCCGGCGGGCAGCGGCCAATCAAACACCTCCACCGGGCAGTCGGCGCTGCTGGCCAGCCACGCACTGATCCACAGGTGCGGTTCCAGGGGTAAGTCAGAGTGGTTGACCAGTAGCAGCGGGGCACCGTGGAGTTGGCGATTGTTGTGATAAATCCGCGCGCCGAACTTGCTGCGCAGCCAGGACAGGAAAAATACCCGCTCCATCTGCGCGCCGAATTGGCCTTGCCATTTCTGTTCAAGTTCGCTGAGCAGCGGCAGCATCAATTGCTCGCCCAAGGTACGTGGCGGGTAGAGCGCCATGGCTTGGTTGAAGGCATCGTCGACCCGCCGTTCGGCCAATTCACCGATGGCATTGACCAGGGTTTGGCGCAGGGCGTGCCATTCGTTTTCCATCGGCTCGGGATTGGCTTGGGCGGAGTCGATCAAGCCTTTTACCTGGCTGACCGGCACGCCTCGATTGAGCCAAGTGAGGATCGCATGGATACGCTGCACGTGTAGGGCGCTGAATAACCGATGCCCTTTGGGCGTGCGCTGCGGCACGATCAGGCCGTAACGGCGTTCCCACGCGCGCAGGGTCACGGCGTTGACGCCGGTCTGGCGCGCCACCTCGCGGATCGGCAGCCAGCCGTTTTCCAGGGCTTGGGCGATGTCTTCGCCGGGTTCGTCTTGCAGGGCAGCTTTCATGGCTTAGATCGCATTACGCAGGCTGAGGTTTTCCGGGTGCGGTTGCAGGTAGACCTGCTGGGCGATGTAGCGGTCCGGGTGTTGACGAAAGTGATGCTTGAGCAGAGTGAGCGGCACCACCAGCGGCACGATGCCCTGGCGGTATTGGCCGATGACGGTTTGCATTTCCTGCTTGTCCTCGGCGCTGATCACCTGCTTGAGGTAGCCGCTGATGTGTTGCAGCACGTTGCTGTGAGTGCCGCGGGTGGCGCACTTTTTCAGGCCCGTCATCAGTTCGTTGAAGTAACCGGTGGCCAGTTCGTCGAGGTCGTCATCCTTGCCCATGGTGCCGAGCATCTGGCCCAGGCTCTTGTAGTGCGCCGGGCTGTGGGCCATCAGCAGGTATTTGTAGCGCGAGTGAAACGCCAGCAGGCTATGACGCGTCAGGCCTTCGGCGAGCAATTGTTGCCAACTGGCGTAGACGAAAACGCGGGTGAGGAAGTTTTCTCGCAATACCGGGTCATTCAGCCGACCGTCTTCTTCCACCGGCAGGTTGGGATGGCGCGCGCAGAATGCCTGGGCATAGATACCGCGCCCGCCGCCGTCCACCGGGGCACCGTTTTCACGGTACACCTTGACTCGCTCCAGGCCACAGGACGGCGATTTCTGCATGAAGATGTAGCCGCACAGGTCGGTATGTTCGGCCGCCATCTTCTGCCCGTATTCATCCAGCGGCTCGGTCACGTTCAGTTCGCGGTGTACGGTGCCCACGGCCTGCGGGTTGGCGGCATCGCCGACCAGGCGGATGGTTTCACGCGGGATGCCCAGGCCGATCGCGACTTCAGGGCACAGCGGTACGTAATCGAAGTACTCGGCCAAAGTCTGGCTGCACAACAGGGATTGTTTGTGCCCGCCGTTGAAACGCACGTTCTCGCCCAGCAGGCAGGCACTGATGCCGATCTTGGGTTTCACGGAATTGGACATGGGGCAAACCTCTGCAAAATTCCTGTACAGCTTTTAATTTCTGTACAACTAATCTCATCATAGATTCGATCTTGTACAAGTCAAATATTTTGTACAGGTATTTTGCGCGTGTTTACTGCCAGCCCATCTTCCAGCTTTGCGGGTCCTGCAGGGTCTGCCACTCGAGGCGTTCGCTGCGCCGCGTCATCACCGCTTGCAGTTCTATTTCCAGCACGGTGCCTTCCTCGTCACGGAACAGTTCGGTGACGAGGAAGTGTTTTTCCTTGTTTTTCGGGGATGTCGCGGTCCATTTCGACAGCAGCAATTTGGTCGGGTTGATGCGGTTCATTGCAGGTGCTCGATCAACCGTCGCGCCGCCTCCTGGCCGCTGAGCCAGGCGCCTTCGACGCGCCCTGACAAACACCAGTCGCCGCAGACGAACAGCCCCAGGTCGGCATCGGCCAGTACGCCGAACTCATGACTGCTTGACGGTCGGGCATAAAGCCAGCGGTGTGCCAGGCTGAATGACGGCGCGGGCATGGCGCAGTTCAGCAATTCGGCGAAGGCGCCATGCAGGTGTTCGATCACCGCTTCTTTGGGCAGGTCCAGGTGTGCCTTGCTCCAGGTGCTGGTGGCATGCAGCACCCAGGTGTCGAGCGTAATGTCGCGCCCAGGTTTGCTGCGGTTACGCGCCAGCCAGTCGAGGGCGCTGTCTCGTACGAAACAGCCTTCCATCGGGGTATCCAGGGGCGTGTCGAAGGCCAGGGCGATGGCCCAGGTCGGGTCCATTTTAACCCCGGCCACGGCGCTCGCCAGCTTGGGTGCCGCCGCCAGCAGGGTGGTGGCCTGGGGCGCCGGCGTGGCGATGATTACATGGCTGAACGGGCCGTGATTATCGCCATCGGCGTCAAGCAGGTTCCAATGTTGGGTGCCCTGGAACACCTCGGTAATGCGGCAATCGAATTCCACCGGCAGGTCATCGAGCAGGGCGCGGGTGATGGCGCTCATGCGCGGCGTACCGACCCAGCGGATCTGTTCATCGGGGGAGGGCGTCAGTTGGCCGGACTTGAAGTTGTACAGCTGGGGTTTCCACTGTTGCGCCCAGCCGTGGCTTTGCCAGCGCTGCACTTCGTTGACGAAGCGTCGATCGCGGGCGGTGAAGTACTGCGCGCCCATATCCAGCGCGCCGGCATCGCTGCGCTTGCTGGACATACGGCCGCCGCTGCCGCGGCTTTTATCGAAGAGTTGTACAACGTGCCCCGCGTCTCGTAACGCTCGGGCGGCGGAGAGACCGGCAATGCCGGTACCTATGATCGCTATGGGGACAGTCATGGGAGGCCTCGTTTTACCGTTGGGTACAGACTACGCCGACACCAATAGCTGTACAATATTGTTTTTTGGTATAAGTTTTGGCGTGCCTGATTGTGTGGCGTGACCTATGGTTAAGATCAGGCTTAAACGACCGTCACGCTCGATTATCAAATTGATCCCTGCTTATAAAATAGACCAGTGAGCGGCCGCGAACGTTACATGAGGAGAGTCCCATGCATATTTTGCTGACCGGCGGTACCGGCTTGATCGGCCGTCAACTGTGCCGGCACTGGCTTGCCCAGGGCCATCGCCTGACCGTGTTGAGCCGCACGCCTGCGTCCGTTGCGCGGCTCTGCGGCGAGCACGTGGTGGGTGTCGCGCGCCTGCAAGAAGTGAACGGCGCCGTGGATGCGGTGGTCAACCTGGCCGGCGCGCCGATTGCCGATCGTCCCTGGACCCACAAGCGCAAGGCCCTGTTGTGGAGCAGTCGCATCAGCCTGACCGAAACCTTGCTGGCCTGGCTGGAAAGCCTGGAGCAGAAACCGGCGGTGCTGATTTCCGGGTCTGCGGTGGGCTGGTACGGTGACGGCGGCGAGCGTGAATTGACCGAGGCCAGCGGCCCGGTGCAGGACGATTTCCCCAGCCAGTTGTGTATCGCCTGGGAAGAAACTGCCGCGCGTGCCGAGGCCTTGGGGATTCGCGTGGTGCTGGTGCGCACCGGCCTGGTGCTGGCCGCCGAGGGCGGCTTTTTGTCGCGCCTGTTGCTGCCGTTCAAACTGGCACTGGGCGGGCCGATCGGCAACGGTCGTCAGTGGATGCCGTGGGTGCATATTCAGGATCAAATCGCCCTGATTGATTTTCTTCTGCACAAGGCTGACGCCAACGGTCCTTATAATGCCTGCGCGCCACACCCGGTGCGTAATCGCGAATTTGCCAAGACGTTGGGCCAGGTGCTGCACCGCCCGGCGTTCATGCCGATGCCGGCCTTTGCGCTGAAGGTCGGCTTGGGCGAGTTGTCGGGCTTGTTGCTGGGCGGGCAAAAGGCGCTGCCTGAGCGGCTGCTGGCCGCAGGTTTCACTTTCCAGTTCACTGAATTGCGCGCGGCCTTGGACGACTTGTCCAGCCGCCTCTAGAGATAGGATGTTGCATGACGGATCACGCGTTGTTACTGGTCAACCTGGGCTCGCCAAAGTCCACTTCGGTGGCCGATGTGCGCAGCTACCTCAATCAGTTTTTGATGGACCCTTATGTCATCGACCTGCCGTGGCCGGTGCGTCGTTTGCTGGTGTCGCTGATCCTGATCAAGCGCCCCGACCAGTCGGCCCATGCCTATGCGTCCATCTGGTGGGAGGAGGGCTCGCCGCTGGTGGTCCTCAGCCGTCGCCTGCAACAGCAGATGACCGCGCAGTGGACCCAAGGCCCGGTGGAGCTTGCGATGCGTTACGGCGAGCCTTCGCTTGAAACGGTCCTGACACGATTGGCTGCCCAGGGCGTTCACAAAGTGACCCTGGCGCCGCTGTACCCGCAGTTCGCTGACAGCACCGTGACCACGGTGATAGAGCAAGCCCGGCGGGTGGTGCGTGACAAGAAACTGAAGGTGCAGTTCTCGATCCTGCAGCCGTTCTACGACCAGCCTGAGTACCTCGATGCCTTGGCGGCGAGTGTGCGGCCTTATGTAGAACAGGATTACGATCACCTGCTGTTGAGTTTCCACGGTTTGCCGGAACGCCACCTGACCAAGCTCGACCCCACCGGCCAGCATTGTTTCAAAGATGCCGACTGCTGCAAGAACGCGTCTCCCGAGGTGCTTGCCACGTGTTATCGCGCGCAGTGTTTCAGCGTCGCCCGGGATGTGGCCGAGCGGTTGGGGCTGCCCGATGGCAAGTGGTCGGTGGCGTTCCAATCCCGCCTGGGCCGCGCCAAGTGGATCGAACCCTACACCGAGGCGCGTCTTGAAGCTCTGGCGCAACAAGGCGTGAAAAAACTGCTGGTGATGTGCCCGGCATTTGTCGCCGATTGCATCGAAACCCTGGAGGAAATCGGTGATCGCGGGCTGGAGCAGTTCCGTGAGGCGGGGGGCGAGGAGTTGGTGTTGGTGCCGTGCTTGAATGATGACCCGCAGTGGGCGGCGGCGCTCAATACGTTGTGTGAAAGAGCGCCGGTTTCACTGTAATCAACCCTGCACAAATCCACTAATGTGGGAGCGGGCGTGCTCCCACATTTTTGACGGTGTTACAGGTTCAAGGTCAGGCTGAGCGTGAGGTTGCGCGGCTCGCCGGGGTTGACCCAGTAGCTGCTGTAGGACCGCTCATAGTATTTTTTATCAAACAGGTTGTTGAGGTTCAGGCCCACGGTGACATTCTCCGTCGCCTTGTAATGCGCCAGCAGATCGACGGTGTGGTAGGCGGGCAGTTCGAAACCTGTGCCCGCCTCACCGGAGCGATCACCCACATACGTAAACGCCGCACCCAGGTCCGAGCCGCGCAACGCGCCGTCCTGGAATTCATACACTCCCAACAGACTGCCGCTGCGCTTGGCCACGCCGAGAATGCGGCTGCCGGTTGGAATGGTTTTATCGCCCTTGGTCACTTCGGCATCGATGTAGGCGAAAGCGCCGATCACGCGGATGGCGTCGGTGACTTGCCCGGTCAGTTGCATATCGAAGCCCTGGCTGCGCGCCTTGCCCATGGCACGGTTGGTGTTGGTCGCCGGGTCCAGGGTCAGCACGTTTTCCTTTTCGATATGGAAGGCGGCGAGGGTGACGCTGAGGCGGTCGTCAAACAGCTCGCTCTTGACCCCCACTTCATACCCCACGCCTTCTTCAGGCTTGAATGTCTTGCCGCCGGCATCCAGGCCGCTGTTGGGCTTGAACGAGGTGGAGGCGTTGGCGAATACCCCAACCTGCGGCGTGAGTTGATAGAGCAGGCCGGCGCGCTGGGTAAGGGCGTCGTGGGTTTGCCGGCTTGTGGCGTGGTTGCGGGCGAAGTCGTCGGTGCGCTGTTCGAAATGCTCGAAGCGCGCGCCCACCATGCCGCGCAGGCGGTCGGTGAAGACGATCTGGTCTTGCAGGTTCAGCGCCTGGCTTTTGGTCTGCTCGAAGAAGTCGGTGCCGGAGCGCGTGCCGTTGGGTTTTGGCTGGCCGTAGACCGGGTTGTAGATGTCGATGGGGAAGTCGCTGCCGCCGACGGTCGTCACACGTTCCTTCTTGCGGTAATCCTCGTATTCGGTGCCGACCAGCAATTCATGCTGCCAACTGCCGATGTCGAACAGGCCGCGCAGTTCCAGCTGGGTGATGCTGTCGTGCCACCCGGTGGAGCGCTCGCGGTAGCGACGGTTGACGGTGTGGCCATCGGCGTTCAGCGCGCGGCTTTCCGTAGCGTCGCCCCACAGGCTGCCTTGTTTGTAGTGGCTGGCCAGGCGCAGTTTCCAGGCGTCGTTGAGGTGGTGTTCCAGCGCGGCCTGGATGCGGTTGTTGTGGTTGCGGACATCGCCGTCGTCGGGCTCGCCGAGAAAGGTGGAATGGGACATGCCGGTGTTGGCAACAATGCCTCGGTCGAAGGTGGAGCTGTGGCGCACGAATTCGCTTTCCACCAGCAGGCTGGTGTCGGGGTCCAATTGCCAACTGAAGGAAGGCGCGACGAACACCCGCTTGGCGTCCACGTGATCACGGAAACTGTGGTTGTCTTCAACCGCCAGATTCACGCGCGACAACACGCGGCCTTCACTGTCCAGCGGGGTGTTCACATCCAGCGCCGTGCGGTAGCGGTCCCAGCTGCCTGCGCTGGTTTGCAATGTGGTGAAGGCCTCCGGCTGGGGCTTCTTGCTGACGATATTCACCGTGCCACCAGGGTCGCCACGCCCATACAGGCTCGCAGCGGGGCCCTTGAGCACTTCGATGCGTTCGATGTTCGCCGCGTCCGGCGTGCTCGGGTAGCCCCGGTTGGCGCTGAAGCCGTCCTGGTAGAACTCGGAGGTCGTGAAGCCACGCACGCTGTATTCGTAGAGCGTCAGGCCGCCGAAGTTGTTTTGCTTGGAGACGCCGCCGGCAAATTCCAGGGCGCGTTCCACGCTGGTGCTGCCCAGGTCCTTGAGCACCGTGGCGGGAATCACGCTGATCGATTGCGGGATGTCGCGCAGCGCGGTGTCGGTCTTGGTGGCACTGGCGGAGCGGGTAGCGCGGTAGCCCTGCACCGGGCCGGTCGCCGATTCATAGGCGTCGGTGGTGACGCTGATGGTGTCCAGTTCCAGGGTGTTTTCTTCGGCGTAGGCAGGGTCGAGCAGCAAACCCAGGGCCAGGCCGGCCAGGGGCACAAACTTTCGAGACGGCATGATAGAGCGTTCCAATGTCGGTATTGAAACAATATAACATGACCAATAAGAAAGATTGCTATGTAATGCCGCCTTACAAGTGCCCGCGAACGGGCACGTGCTCGACGTTGCTTATTGCTCTTCTTTTATGGGGGCCGTGGCTGGCGGTGGGCGCAGGCCGATTTCCGCCGACAGCTTGATCTCCTTGCCGTTGCGCATCACCTGGATCGCTACTTTGTCGGTCGGCTTGATCCGTGCCACTTGGTTCATCGACTTGCGGCCATCACCCGCCGGTGCGCCGTCGATGCTGAGAATCACGTCGCCCAGTTGCAAGCCGGCTTTCTGCGCCGGGCCGTCGCGGAAGATCCCGGCGACCACGATGCCAGGGCGCCCGGTCAGGCCAAATGACTCTGCCAGCTCTTTGGTCAAGGGTTGCACTTCAATGCCCAGCCAGCCGCGAATCACCTGGCCGTGTTCAATGATCGACTTCATCACCTCCATCGCCAGCTTTACCGGGATCGCAAAACCGATGCCCTGGGAGCCGCCGGACTTGGAGAAAATCGCCGTGTTGATCCCTGTCAGGTTGCCATTGGCATCCACCAGCGCACCGCCGGAGTTGCCGGGGTTGATCGCCGCATCGGTCTGGATGAAGTCTTCATAGCTATTAAGGCCCAACTGGTTACGCCCGGTGGCGCTGATGATGCCCATGGTCACCGTCTGGCCAACGCCGAACGGGTTGCCGATGGCCAGCGCCACGTCGCCGACGCGCAGGCCATCGGAGCGCCCCAGGGTGATCGAGGGCAAGTTATTCAGGTCGATTTTGAGTACCGCAAGATCGGTTTCCGGATCGCTGCCCACCACGCGGGCCAGGGTTTCGCGACCGTCACGCAGGGCCACCACAATCTGGTCGGCGCCGGTGGTCACGTGATTGTTGGTGAGGATGTAGCCTTCGGGGCTCATGATCACCCCGGAACCGAGGCTGGATTCCATGCGGCGTTGCTTGGGCCCGTTGTCGCCGAAATAGCGGCGAAACTGCGGGTCTTCGAACAAGGGGTGCGCCGGCTTGTTGATGACCTTGGTGGTGTACAGGTTGACCACGGCGGGGGCGGCAATGATCACGGCGTCCGCATAGGTCACCGGGCCTTGCACCACGGTGCTGGTTTGAGGCGCCTGCTGCAGGTTCACATCAAGGCTGGGCAAGCCAACCCACTGTGGATAACGCTGAATGATGAGCGTCGCGATCAGCACGCCAGCCAACAATGGCCATCCAAAAAAACGCAGTGCCTTGAGCATCAAGTAAGTCCTGACAGGTTGCAGGGGGCGCGAGAGCGCCCATAATGTCGCGCATTATACGAGGCTGCGAGGCCTGCGAACGGGATATTTAGGAGTCTTTTATGGCCGTCCCCCTTACCACCCTCGTCGAGGAAGCGGACCGCTACCTCGGCAGCGTAAAAATCGCCGATTATTGCCCCAACGGCCTGCAAGTCGAAGGCCGGCCCCAAGTGATGCGCATCGTCAGCGGCGTCACCGCCAGCCAGGCCCTGCTGGACGCCGCCGTCGAAGCCCAGGCCGACCTGATCCTGGTGCACCACGGGTATTTCTGGAAGGGTGAAAACCCCTGCGTCACCGGCATGAAGCAGCGCCGCCTCAAGACGTTGCTCAAGCACGACATCAGTCTGCTGGCCTACCACTTGCCCCTGGATCTGCACCCCGATGTCGGCAACAACGTGCAGTTGGCCAAGCACCTGGACATCACCGTCGAAGGCCCGCTGGACCCAGGCAACCCCAAGGTCGTCGGCCTGGTCGGCTCGCTCGCCGAACCGCTGTCACCGCGTGATTTTGCCCGTCGCGTGCAGGACGTGATGGGCCGTGAACCCCTGTTGATCGAAGGCAGCGAGATGATCCGCCGCGTCGGCTGGTGCACCGGGGGTGGCCAGGGCTATATCGACCAGGCGGTGGCCGCCGGTGTCGACCTGTACCTGAGCGGCGAAGCGTCCGAGCAGACCTTTCACAGCGCGCGGGAAAACGACATCAGCTTCATCGCCGCCGGCCATCACGCCACCGAGCGCTATGGTGTGCAGGCGCTGGGGGATTACCTGGCGCGGCGCTTTGCGCTTGAACACCTGTTCATCGATTGCCCGAACCCCATCTGAAATCTGCCATCGCGCCAATGTGGAGGCCCAGTTCCGCGCCAAACTCAGCGGTATATTCATATACCGTTTCGATCTAGTTGGCGCCCTGAATAGAAGCAGGTGCTGTGCTAGCATGCCCCGCTCGAACACGGCCCGCAGGCCGTCCACACGATCGTTTTTCCGTGAGTAGCCATGGTCGACAAACTGACGCATCTGAAACAGCTGGAGGCGGAAAGCATCCACATCATCCGCGAGGTCGCCGCCGAGTTCGACAACCCGGTGATGCTCTACTCGATCGGTAAGGACTCCGCCGTGATGCTGCACCTGGCACGCAAGGCCTTCTTCCCGGGCAAGTTGCCGTTTCCGGTGATGCACGTCGACACCCGCTGGAAATTCCAGGAGATGTACACCTTCCGTGACAAAATGGTCGAGGAACTGGGCCTGGACTTGATCACCCACATCAACCCGGACGGTGTTGCGCAGGGCATCAACCCATTCACCCACGGCAGCGCCAAACACACCGACATCATGAAGACCGAGGGCCTCAAGCAGGCCCTGGACAAGCATGGTTTCGACGCGGCCTTCGGCGGCGCCCGTCGCGATGAAGAGAAATCCCGCGCCAAAGAGCGCGTGTACTCATTCCGCGACAGCAAGCACCGCTGGGACCCGAAGAACCAACGCCCGGAGTTGTGGAACGTCTACAACGGCAACGTCAACAAGGGTGAATCCATCCGTGTATTCCCGTTGTCCAACTGGACCGAGCTGGACATCTGGCAGTACATCTACCTGGAAGGCATCCCGATCGTGCCGCTGTACTTCGCCGCCGAGCGCGACGTGATCGAGAAGAACGGCACGCTGATCATGATCGACGACGAGCGCATCCTCGAACACTTGTCCGACGAAGACAAAGCCCGCATTGTCAAAAAGAAAGTACGTTTCCGTACCCTTGGCTGCTACCCGTTGACGGGCGCGGTGGAGTCCGAAGCCGAGACGCTGACGGACATCATTCAGGAAATGCTCCTGACGCGAACTTCCGAGCGCCAGGGCCGTGTCATCGACCACGATGGTGCCGGCTCAATGGAAGATAAAAAACGTCAAGGCTATTTCTAAGGGGCTGTCATGTCGCATCAATCTGATTTGATCAGCGAGGACATCCTCGCCTACCTGGGCCAGCACGAGCGCAAGGAAATGTTGCGCTTCCTGACCTGCGGCAACGTCGACGACGGCAAGAGCACCCTGATCGGGCGCCTGCTGCACGACTCCAAGATGATCTACGAAGATCACCTGGAAGCCATCACCCGCGATTCGAAAAAATCCGGCACCACCGGCGATGACATCGACCTGGCGCTGCTCGTCGACGGCCTGCAGGCCGAGCGTGAGCAGGGCATCACCATCGATGTTGCCTACCGCTACTTTTCCACCGCCAAGCGCAAATTCATCATTGCCGATACCCCTGGCCATGAGCAGTACACCCGCAACATGGCCACCGGTGCGTCCACCTGTGACCTGGCGATCATCCTGATCGACGCCCGCTACGGCGTGCAGACCCAGACTCGTCGCCACAGCTTTATCGCCTCGTTGCTGGGCATCAAACACATCGTGGTGGCCGTCAACAAGATGGACATCAATGGCTTTGACCAGAGCGTGTTCGAGTCGATCAAGGCTGATTACCTGAAGTTCGCCGACGGTATCGCGTTCAAGCCGAGCACCCTGGCCTTCGTGCCCATGTCGGCGCTCAAGGGCGACAACGTGGTGAACAAGAGCGAGCGCTCGCCGTGGTACACCGGGCAGTCGCTGATGGAGATTCTCGAGACCGTCGAGATCGCCAACGACCGCAACTACACCGACCTGCGTTTCCCGGTGCAGTACGTCAACCGTCCGAACCTGAACTTCCGTGGTTTCGCCGGCACCCTGGCCAGCGGCATCGTGCACAAGGGCGATGAAGTGGTGGTGCTGCCGTCGGGCAAGAGCAGCCGCGTCAAATCCATCGTCACGTTCGAGGGCGAGCTGGAGCATGCGGGCCCTGGTCAGGCAGTGACACTGACCATGGAAGACGAAATCGACATCTCCCGTGGCGACCTGCTGGTGCATGCCGACAACGTGCCGCAAGTGACGGACGCCTTCGACGCCATGCTGGTGTGGATGGCCGAGGAGCCGATGCTGCCGGGCAAGAAATACGACATCAAGCGCGCCACCAGCTACGTGCCAGGTTCCATCACCAGCATCGTGCACCGTGTGGACGTGAACACCCTGGCCGAAGGCCCGGCGAGTTCGCTGCAGTTGAACGAGATTGGCCGGGTCAAGGTCAGCCTTGACGCCGCCATTGCGTTGGACGGTTACGACAGCAACCGCACCACCGGCGCGTTTATCGTTATCGACCGGTTGACCAACGGCACCGTCGCGGCGGGCATGATCATCGCCCCGCCCGTGACCCATGGCAGCGCGGCGCAGCACGGCAAGTTGGCCCATGTGGCCACCGAAGAACGTGCCCTGCGCTTCGGCCAGCAGCCGGCGACCGTGTTGTTCAGCGGCCTGTCCGGCGCCGGCAAGAGCACCTTGGCTTATGCGGTCGAGCGCAAGCTGTTCGACATGGGCCGTGCGGTGTTCGTACTGGACGGCCAGAACCTGCGTCACGACCTGAACAAGGGGCTGCCGCAGGACCGCGCCGGGCGTACCGAGAACTGGCGGCGTGCCGCTCACGTGGCGCGCCAGTTCAACGAAGCCGGCCTGCTGACCCTGGCCGCGTTCGTCGCCCCGGATGCCGAAGGCCGCGAACAGGCCAAGGCGCTGATCGGTAGCGACCGCCTGCTGACGGTGTACGTGCAGGCGTCGCCGCTGGTGTGCGCCGAGCGTGATCCGCAAGGGCTGTACGCCGCCGGTGGGGATAACATTCCGGGTGAGTCGTTCCCGTACGACGTGCCGTTGAATGCTGACCTGGTGATCGATACCCAGGTCCTGTCACTGGAAGACAGTGTCAAGCAGGTGCTGGAGTTGTTGCGTAAGCGCGGCGCGATCTAAACGCGTCGCCACAAAAAAGCCCGCCACCGAGTGATCGATGGCGGGCTTTTTCATGGTCTTGAAAACAACTCGGTCAACTGTGGGAGCGAGCGTGCTCGCGAAAGCGGCGTGACCGAC
>NZ_JASLAW010000035.1 GCF_030147005.1 Pseudomonas sp. | reverse complement strand
CGCGCCAATGGCTGCTTGAAAAGCAATAACCCGCCTCGACCGAATCCAAATGTGGGAGCTGGCTTGTCTGCGATAACGGTATATCCGTCACCGCCCTGCCGGATGTGACGCCGTCATCGCAGGCAAGCCAACTCCTACATTTTCTTCACCGCGTTCAGCCCTTCAGAATGGCTGCGTACCCTTCGCGATACGTCGGATAGGTCGGTGCCCACCCAAGCGCCTTGGCCCGTGCATTGCTGCACCGTTTACTGCCCGCCCGCCGCACGCTGGCGTCCTCGGACCACTGCGTCACGCCCAGGTACTCGCGCAGCCAGCCCACCACTTCCGCCAATGGCGCAGGCGCGTTATCCACGCCGATATAGATCTTATCCAGCGAACCGCCCTGCTCCACATGACGCAGTAAAAACGCCAGCAAGCCCGCCGCGTCATCCGCGTGAATCCGGTTGCCATATAAAGGCGGGTCGATCGCCACGCGGTAACCCTGACGCACTTGGGTGAGCAGCCACTCACGGCCTGGGCCGTAAATGCCGGTCAATCGCACAACGCTTGCCGGGATACCGCTGTTAAGCGCGACTTGCTCGGCTTCGAGCATGACCTGGCCGGAATAACCCTTCGCCTGGGTTTCAGAAGTTTCGTCGACCCATTCGCCATTCTGCTGCCCATACACACTGCTGCTGGACACAAACAGCACGTGCCTGGGCTCCTGGCCATAATCCTGCAGCCACTCCAGCACATGCTTCAAACCCTGCACATACGCCGCGCGATAGCCGGCTTCATCGTGGTCTGTGGCCGCAGCGCAGTACACCAGGTAATCCACCCCGCCGAGCGGCCAGGTGTCGGGGCATGCTTTATCGAACAGATCGCCGGCGATACCGATCACACCACTGGGAAGGCGTGAAATATCACGGCGCAGGCCATGCACCTCCCATCCTCCGGCCAGCAATTGGCTAGCCAGCCGACTACCCACATCGCCACAACCGGCAATCACAACAGAAGGCGCAGACATCATAAAACTCCATTCTCAAAGGCGCAGATTAGCCGCGCGAGAGGATCAACGGCCAGTAAAAAGCGAAATAAAGTAACACTGCCACTTTAGTTAACAAGAATTACTTGCAATAATAACCACCCATTTGTCCTCGACCCACAGGGTCTGGCAGGACGATCAACCATTATTTTCACTCAGGTCCGGCCAGCATGACACGTAATACAAACCCCGCTTCGCCAACCAAGCTTCACAGCCCCTCCCGCGCCTGGCGTGCGATCGCTGCGATGCTGTTCAGCGTACTGCTGGCGCCGACCGCCGCTTTCGCTGATGCCACTGCACCCGCCGCTCCAGCCGCTGCCGAGCAGAATGTCGCTACCCCGGCTGCCCCTGCCGCCGCGCCAACCGCCACCGACCCGGCCCAGCCTGCGGCCCCGGCCGACGAAACGGGCGTAGTGCCGGAAGAAAACAACACCCTGGGCATGGCGCACGACCTGTCCCCATGGGGCATGTACCAGAACGCCGACGTGGTGGTAAAAGCCGTGATGATCGGCCTGGCCATCGCCTCGATCATCACCTGGACCATCTGGATCTCCAAGGGCTTCGAGCTGCTGGGCGCCAAGCGTCGTCTGCGCACTGAAATCGTCCACCTGAAAAAGGCCGCCACTCTTAAGGAAGCGAGTGAAACCGCTACCAAGAAGGGCACCCTGGCCAACCTGCTGGTGCATGACGCCCTCGAAGAAATGCGCCTGTCGGCCAACACCCGCGAAAAAGAAGGCATCAAGGAACGTGTCAGCTTCCGCCTGGAGCGCCTGGTGGCGGCCTGCGGTCGCAACATGAGCAGCGGCACCGGCGTGCTGGCGACCATCGGTTCCACCGCCCCCTTCGTCGGCCTGTTCGGCACCGTGTGGGGCATCATGAACAGCTTTATCGGCATCGCCAAAACCCAGACCACCAACCTCGCCGTGGTTGCCCCCGGTATCGCCGAAGCCTTGCTGGCTACCGCCCTGGGCCTGGTTGCCGCGATTCCTGCGGTGGTGATCTACAACGTCTTCGCCCGTTCGATTGCCGGCTACAAGGCCCAGGTATCGGACGCGTCGGCAGAAGTCCTGCTGCTGGTCAGCCGCGACCTCGATCACCTGCCTACCGAGCGCAGCTCGCAACCGCACATGGTGAAAGTGGGGTAATCGGCCATGGGCCTGCATTTGAATCAAGGCGACGACGAACTCGTCGAGAACCACGAAATCAACGTCACGCCGTTTATCGACGTGATGCTGGTGCTGCTGATCATCTTCATGGTGGCGGCACCGTTGGCCACCGTGGACATCAAGGTTGATCTCCCCGCCTCGAGCGCCAAGCCGGCGCCACGGCCGGAGAAACCGATTTTCCTCAGCGTGAAGGCGGACCAGCGCCTGTTCCTGGGCGAAGAAGAAGTCAAGGCTGAAACCCTGGGGCCGGTACTCGATGCCAAGACCCAAGGCAAGAAAGACACGACGATCTTCTTCCAGGCCGACAAGGGCGTGGACTACGGCGACCTGATGGGCGTGATGGATGCCCTGCGGGCAGCCGGCTACCTCAAGGTAGGCCTGGTCGGACTTGAGACGGCAGCCAAGAAATGATCACGACGCGCCACAAACTGACGCGTTATGGCACCAGCCTCGCAGTCGTGCTGGGCGTGCATGCCGTCGCGATCATCATCGCGCTTCAATGGTCCGCGCCGCAGGCGATCCCGTTGCCGCCGGCCGCGATGGTCATCGACCTGGCGCCCCTGCCGGCGCCACCGCCGCCTCCGGCACCGCCCAAAGTCGTTGCGCCACCGCCACCACCGGTCGAAGAGCTGCCTCTGCCGAAACTGGCCGAGGCGCCCAAGCCAACGATCCAGGTGCCCAAGCCGGTCAAGCCCAAGCCTAAGCCACAACCGCCCAAGCCGGTGGAGAAGAAGCCCGAGCCACCCAAGGAGAAACCTTCCGAGGAGCTACCGAGCGAAACGCCGCCGAGCAACGCACCTGCGCAAAAATCCGCGCAGCCCGCCCCAGGCCCATCGGCACAACAGATGGCCGCCCAGGCATCCTGGCAAAGTACCCTGCTGGCGCACCTGCAGAAGTACAAGAAGTACCCGCCGGGCGCGCAGCAGCGTGGCAAGGAAGGCATGAACCGCTTGCGCTTCGTGGTCGATGGCGAAGGCAATGTGCTGTCCTACGAGTTGGAGGGCCGCTCCGGCAACGCCGACCTGGACCGCGCCACGCTGGACATGATCCGCAAGGCTCAACCCTTGCCCAAGCCGCCCGCCGACCTGTTGAAAAACGGCAGTGTGGAACTCGTCGCACCGTTCGTTTACAACATCGACAAGCGCCGCCGCTAGCAGGGCAATGTGGGAGGGGTCCGTTCCTCCCACATTCACCTTCGGCAAATCAGCAAAATTACCGACAGCCTCAGCTCAATCCCCAGCAAAGTTCTGATAACGTGCGTCTATCGATTGCAGCCGGTATGCTTGGCCTGCAACCTCATGGACGCCCGCTATGACTCTTACAGAATTACGCTACATCGTTACCCTCGCCCAAGAGCAGCACTTCGGCCACGCGGCCGAGCGTTGCCACGTCAGCCAGCCGACGCTGTCGGTGGGCGTGAAAAAGCTTGAAGACGAACTCGGTGTGCTGATTTTCGAGCGCAGCAAGAGCGCCGTGCGCCTCACCCCAGTGGGTGAAGGCATCGTGGCCCAGGCCCAGAAGGTGCTGGAACAAGCCCAAAGCATTCGCGAACTGGCCCAGGCCGGCAAGAACCAGCTGACCGCACCGCTCAAGGTCGGCGCGATCTACACCGTCGGCCCCTACCTGTTCCCGCA
The DNA here is from genome assembly GCF_030147005.1 of Pseudomonas sp. GTDB lineage: Bacteria > Pseudomonadota > Gammaproteobacteria > Pseudomonadales > Pseudomonadaceae > Aquipseudomonas. The sequence continues at coordinate 13,677 of NZ_JASLAW010000035.1, read as the reverse complement.
CCTGATCCCGCAACTGCACCGCGTCGCGCCGCAGATGCCGCTGTATATCGAAGAAAATTTCACCCACGTGCTGCGCGACAAACTGCGCAACGGCGAGCTTGACGCAATCATCATCGCCCTGCCGTTCAACGAAGCGGACGTCCTGACACTGCCGCTCTACGACGAACCATTCTACGTATTGATGCCGGCCTCCCACCCGTGGACCAAGCAAGACACCATCGATGCCAGCCTGCTCAATGACAAGAGCCTGCTGCTGCTCGGCGAAGGCCACTGCTTCCGCGACCAGGTGTTGGAAGCCTGCCCGACCCTGACCAAGGGTAACGACGGCGCCAAGCACACCACGGTGGAATCCAGTTCCCTGGAGACCATTCGCCATATGGTCGCGTCCGGCCTGGGTATTTCGATCCTGCCGTTGTCGGCGGTAGACAGCCATCATTACGCCCCCGGCGTGATCGAAGTGCGCCCCCTCACGCCACCGGTGCCCTTCCGTACCGTGGCGATCGCCTGGCGCGCCAGCTTTCCACGGCCAAAAGCAATTGAGATCCTCGCCGACTCGATACGCCTGTGCTCGGTGGCCAAACCGCCTGCCGCGAGCTAAGTAACGGTATGACAGAGCTGTCGCAGGTGCCGGTCACGGCACTCAAGGGTGTCGGTGAAGCCATGGCCGAAAAACTGGCCAAGGTGGGCCTGGAAAACCTTCAGGACGTGCTGTTCCACCTGCCGCTGCGCTACCAGGATCGCACCCGCGTCGTACCCATGGGCCAGTTGCGTCCTGGCCAGGATGCGGTGGTCGAAGGCACTGTCAGTGGCGCCGACGTGGTGATGGGCAAGCGCCGCAGCTTGGTGGTGCGCCTGCAGGACGGCACCGGCGGCCTGAGCCTGCGCTTTTACCATTTCAGCAATGCGCAGAAAGAAGGCCTCAAGCGCGGCACCCGCGTGCGCTGCTACGGCGAAGCGCGTCCGGGGGCCTCGGGCCTGGAGATCTACCACCCGGAGTACCGCGCCATTACCGGCGACGAACCGCCGCCGGTAGACACAACGCTTACGCCTATCTACCCGCTGACCGAAGGCCTCACCCAGCAGCGCCTGCGCCAGCTATGCATGCAAACCCTGACGATGCTCGGCCCACAAAGCCTGCCCGACTGGCTGCCGCTGGAGCTGGCCCGCGATTATCAACTGGCACCGCTGGCGGATGCGATTCGCTACTTGCATCACCCGCCGGCCGACGCCGATGTCGACGAACTCGCCCTCGGCCATCACTGGGCGCAGCATCGCCTGGCCTTTGAAGAACTGCTCACGCATCAACTGTCCCAGCAGCGCCTGCGCGAAAGCATGCGCTCGCTGCGCGCACCGGCGATGCCCAAGGCCACGCGCCTGCCCGCCCAATACCTGGCCAACCTTGGCTTCGCGCCGACCGGCGCCCAGCAACGCGTGGGCAACGAGATCGCCTATGACCTCAGCCAGCAGGAACCGATGCTGAGATTGATCCAGGGCGACGTGGGCGCGGGCAAGACCGTGGTCGCCGCCCTCGCCGCCTTGCAGGCCCTGGAAGCCGGTTACCAGGTCGCGCTGATGGCGCCGACGGAGATTCTCGCGGAACAGCACTTCATCACCTTCAAACGCTGGCTCGAGCCGCTCGGGCTGGAAGTCGCGTGGCTGGCGGGCAAGCTCAAGGGCAAGAACCGTGCGACCGCCCTGGCGCAAATCGCCGCCGGCGCGCCCATGGTGGTGGGCACCCATGCGCTGTTCCAGAACGAAGTGCAATTCAAGAACCTGGCGCTGGTGATCATCGACGAACAGCACCGCTTCGGCGTGCAACAGCGTCTGGCCCTGCGCCAGAAAGGCGTGGGTGGGCGCATGAACCCGCACCAGTTGATCATGACCGCCACGCCGATCCCACGCACCCTGGCGATGAGCGCCTACGCCGACCTCGACACCTCGATCCTCGACGAACTGCCGCCCGGCCGTACGCCGGTCAACACCGTGCTGGTCACCGACACGCGGCGCGTCGAAGTGATCGAGCGTGTGCGCGGCGCCTGCGCTGAAGGCCGCCAGGCTTACTGGGTGTGTACGCTGATCGAAGAGTCCGAAGAGCTGACCTGCCAGGCCGCCGAAACCACCTACGAAGACCTCACCAGCGCCCTCGGCGAGCTTAAGGTCGGGCTGATCCATGGTCGAATGAAACCAGCCGAAAAAGCGGCGGTGATGGCCGAATTCAAGGCCGGCAACCTGCAATTGCTCGTGGCCACCACCGTGATCGAAGTCGGCGTGGACGTGCCCAACGCCAGCCTGATGATCATCGAAAACCCCGAACGCCTGGGCCTGGCCCAACTGCACCAGTTGCGCGGCCGCGTCGGCCGGGGCAGCGCCGCCAGCCATTGCGTGCTGCTGTATCACCCGCCGCTGTCGCAGATCGGCCGCCAACGGCTGGGCATCATGCGCGAAACCAACGACGGCTTTGTCATTGCCGAAAAGGACCTCGAGCTGCGCGGCCCGGGCGAAATGCTCGGCACTCGCCAAACCGGTTTGCTGCAATTCAAAGTCGCAGACCTGATGCGCGACGCCGACCTGTTGCCCGCTGTGCGCGATGCGGCGCAAGCGCTGCTGGAACGCTGGCCGGAACATGTCAGCCCCCTGCTCAACCGCTGGCTGCGGCACGGGCAGCAATACGGCCAAGTGTGACGACTGGCTCACTTATCCGACCTACAGCTGTGTCAAGCTGGTTATACTCCAATGACTGTAAGAAATTGGATCAGGCCATGTCAGAAGTTGCCCTCGCTACAGCCCCACTGACCGCCCCGTCGGTCATTCGGGCACTGCTCGCAAAGCTCGCCATTCCCTACACGGAAGTCGCCGAGCAGCCTGGCCTGAACCCTGCACGAAAGGTCCAGGCGGTACTGCTCGAAGATGCCGTCGGCGCGCTCATGGTGCTGTTCCCCCAAAGCCAACTGCTTGACCTCAACCGCCTCACCGAACTGACCGGGCGCCGCCTCACGGCCGTGGGGCCGGAGCGCGTCGAGCGCATGCTGGGCAAACATGATCTGAACCTGCTGCCGGGCTTGCCGGCGCTTACCAGTTCGCCCTGCCTCTATGAAGGCAGCCTGCTCAACGAGCCGAGTCTGTTAGTGCATTCGGGCGAAGCCGGGTTGCTGCTGGAAATCGCCAGCGAGCATTTCAAGAGCATGCTGACCAAAGCCAGCGCCGCTCATTTCGGCGAGCCGCTGAGCAACATTCGCCCCAATCTCGACCGCCCCAATGATGACCGTGAGGAAATCACCCAGGCGATGCAGGCATTCACTGCCCGCCGCATTCAGCAACGCCTGGAAGCAACCATCGAGATTCCGCCGCTGGCCGACACCGCGCAGAAAATCATCAAACTGCGCGTCGACCCCAACGCCACCATCGATGACATCACCGGCGTGGTGGAAACCGACCCGGCCCTGGCCGCCCAAGTGGTGAGCTGGGCGGCGTCGCCCTACTACGCTTCGCCGGGCAAGATCCGCTCGGTGGAAGACGCCATCGTGCGCGTGCTGGGCTTCGATCTGGTGATCAACCTGGCACTTGGCCTGGCCCTGGGCAAAACCCTGAGCCTGCCCAAGGACCGCCCGCACCCGTCCACGCCGTACTGGCACCAGTCGATCTACACCGCTGCCGTGATCGAAGGCCTGACCCGCGCCATGCCACGCGCCCAGCGCCCGGAAGCCGGCCTCACCTACCTTGCAGGCTTGCTGCACAACTTTGGTTACCTGCTGCTGGCCCATGTGTTCCCGCCGCACTTCTCGCTGATCTGCCGTCACCTGGAGGTCAACCCGCACCTGTGCCACAGCTACGTGGAACAACACCTGCTGGGCATCAGCCGCGAACAGATCGGCGCCTGGCTGATGCGCTATTGGGACATGCCGGACGAACTGTCCACCGCCCTGCGCTTTCAGCATGACCCGACCTATGACGGGCAATACGCCGAGTACCCGAACCTGGTGTGCTTGGCCGTGCGCCTGTTGCGCAGTCGAGGGATTGGTTCCGGACCCGATGAGACGATTCCGGACGCGTTGCTGGAGCGTTTGGGGCTGAGCCGCGACAAGGCTGAGGAAGTCGTTGGTAAGGTGTTGGATGCCGAAGTGCTGTTGCGCGAATTGGCGTCTCAGTTCAGCCAGGGGTAAATCCGTAGACGGTTAGACCGCCTTCGCGAGCAAGCCCGTTCCCACATTCGACCGAATTCCAACTTTGAAATGTCGCCGAATGTGGGGCGCTTGCCTGCGATGAATTCGCCATGGTGTCCCTGCTAGACCGTTCAAGTCTTCTTTTTCTTCGGCTTCAAATAGTTGGCTCCCCCTTTAAACTAGAAATCTTTCTTATCGCCTGAAATTAACTTGAACTTATTCGACGATTGAATATAGGTTATTTCCAATAGATATGAAAAACTGCCAACTTTCATAGGTTCGCCTTTGTATTGATTTCGCATCATAGGCCTTCCTTAAATAATATGGCGCGCTCAATATGATTAATTACCCTGATTATAAAAATTTCACATACGTAGGGGGTGAGAATGGATTCCGCCCGAAACTAGGTTGGGGTGAAGTCCCAGAAAAACTTACCGACAAAGAAAATAAAATCTCTCTTACTGTATATGATCAGCAGCACCAGCAATACACTGGCCGCAAGGTTAGCCTGTGCTGTAATGACGACCCATCGGGTCCAAAGTGGGTGTTAACTATCCAGCTCCCCAACGGGGAACAAAAATCTTTCAACAGCAGCGAAAGTTCTGCGATTATTAGAATATTTAAATCAACCACTGACCTTTCACTTATCACATCGAAATAGCAAATAAACCTGCTTAGGAGATCACTCATGCCAGTCACGCAAACGCGACACGGCAATCGTTACGAAAGTAGGAAACACAACTCCATCCTCTCCCGTAACAATCAGCATAGTAACAATTAAACCTGACGATGGAAGTGCGGCGTTCAGTTGGGCCGTCGGGGGTTTTATACTTGCAGTGGGGAACAGAGTTAAATTTGTGCGTAACCACGGAAAAAAGCTCGTCAACTGTCGGAGGCGTAGAGCCGGCATAGAGCTAATAGTATTGAAGTGTCTGAGTTATGCTCACTCGGACAATATAGGGCTTTGTGTGAACAGGCTTCCCCGTTCAGCCAGGAATAAATGCCAGTCTGTTAAGTCGCATTCGCGGGTAAGCCCGCTCCCACAGTTGATTGCATTCCAAACCTGGAACTCGGTTAACTATGGAAGCTGGCTTGCCTGCGATGAATTCACCTCGGTATCCCTGCCGGAACCGTTCAAGCCTTCTTCTTTTTCTTCGGCTTCAAGTACTTGGTCAACCCCTGGAACCAGATTACCAGCGCCGGGTTGCCCTTGATCTGGATCGACTTGTCCTGAATTCCGGTCATGAACGCCAGTTGCTTGTTCTTCGCCTGCATCGTGGCAAAACCGTAGGCGGCATCCTTGAAGGCAATCGCAAACGCCGGCGCCGGGTGCACGCCCGAGCGGCTGGTGATGCGCTGGTCTTTGACGATGAAGTGACGGGCAACCTTGCCGTCGAGGGTCTGCAGTTGGAAGGCCAGGTCTTTGTCACCTAGCTGCTGCTGAAAGGCGGGATTGGTGCGGCTGGCTTTGCCCATCATCAGGCCCAGCACCCACAGAAGAAAACGAAATTTCATGCACACGGCCTCGGTGTAATTATTGAGTGGCCGCAGCAGTGTAACGATTTGCAAACAGAACGCCACCGATCTCGCGCTTTAGCGGGAGATCGGCTGGCGTTTAACGCTTATAGCAACATGTTACTTAAACGTTAGGGCAAGGTACCGGTGCCCAGTCGGCCAGGTTTGGATCGCGGCAAGTGCCTTCGATCTGGGTTTTGCCTGCACTGGCGACCTGTTTGCTTTCAGCCTGCTTGGCCTGAACGGTCTGGATGCTCTTCTCGGTGGTTACCGCTTCTTTCGGCACAGTCGGGAGCACTGGCTTCTTAGCCGGCTTGACTGTTTTCTTGCCTTTGGCCGGCGCCACCACAGGGGTGGTATCGGCGGTCGCCACGGTCATCACGTCTTTGCGTTGCACGCCAACCTGTTGCAGGTCTTTCTCGTAGGCCTGGGTGTAGTTGTTCAGGTCTTCGCTGGCTTTGCCGTTGACCGCAACGATCAAGTCATTGGATTCCTTCAGGCCCGAAACGATTTCCGCCAGGCGCTTGCGGCCTTCAGTGTCGTTGACGGCCTTGGCCTTGCGGTCTGCCACCAGCTTGGTGAATGCGCTCTGGTAGCACTGTTGCGACGCCTTGGCATACGCGGTGCTACGGTCGATGTCGGAGGCGCTTTTGTTGAAGTCGGTGGAGTAAGAAGCGATGCGCTGGTTGTCATCGGCGATCTGCTTTTGACGCTCGGTGTAATAGCCCGCCGCGCCACCCGCCAGGGCACCGCCCGCTGCGCCGATAGCGGCGTTACGGCCGCGCTTTTCCTTGTCGCCGGTGATGGCGCCCAGCAATGCACCGCCGGCCGCGCCGATAGCGGCGCCGGTCACCACGGATTTGGTCATGTTCGAATCGGTAGCGCGCAGGTGCTGCACCGGCTCGTAGCAGTTCGGGTAGTACTCAACTTTGGTGCTCGACGCAACCTTGGACGAAGGCGACGTAGCACAACCGGTCAACACGGTGCTGAAACCAGCCGCGATCAGCAGCAGGTGACGCTTGGAAACCGACTTACGGGAAAAAAGCATAGGTGTGATCTCTATTAAGTTTGACATGCCCAGCACGGCCCACCGCCGCCTGAGTCCCTTCCAAGCTCGCTAGACAGCCAACGATCAAGACCGCTGACCGCTCGCTGCGAGCAATTCCTTCAAGATCGTTGCCGGGTCGGCCCGCTGTTGCTTGCGGTAGTTGCCGACATGGCGAACGAACAGTGTCGCGCGCGTCACCAGGCTCTTGCCGAGCACCGGCTTGCGATCCAACTCTTCCTTGATCCGTTGAAACTGGGCCTGGATCACCGCATCGGTGTAGCGCGTGCCGGTGGCCAGGTTATCGATGTAGATCGCCACCGCGCCGTCCAGCGCGCTGCGCCCATTGGCGATGGCCATGTCGAACAGCTGCGCGCTAGCCGTGTCCTTGTTATCCACGGCCTGCTGGCGACTTTTCTGTAGGTTGGCCAGGCGGATGTTGTAGTTGCTGATAGTCTCGGCCACCAATGCAGCAGACTGGATCAGGTTGCCCGCCGCTTCTTCGCGCTGCTGGGCGATCAGCGAAACATTGCGCTTGAGCTCCTCATTGACCAGCCCCAGTTCGGCTTGCAGCTTGGGGTCGACACTGGCGGCGATGATGCTGTCCAGGCGCTTGGTCGGGTCCTGGGCGTCATCGATGGCGTCGGTCAGCGAAGCCAGGCGGCCTTCTTTCTGCCACTGTGCAAACAGCTCCTTGTAGCGCGAGCGCGGCGCCGACAGCGCGCCGATCGCCACGCGAAACCCGGTGGTCTCGTTGCTTTGCTCGGTGCCATCGGCTGCGAACAGCGGGTACTCGCGGCGCATGCCGGTGAATAACGTGCCTTCGCCCTCCAGGTAATTGCCGCCCTTGACCACGAAGCCGCCATAGGTGCCCTGACGGCGCCCGGCGTGCACCAGCTGGAAGGATTCCTGAACCATTTCCGCGGCGTTGCCGATCACGTCGAACATACCGATCGGATTAGGCAGCTTGGTGCCGATGGGCATCAGCCGCGCAGCCTGCCCCGTGCCACCGGCGACCTGGTTGAACACGGCGTAGTCGCCCAGTGGCCCGTCGCTTTCGCTGCCCTCGACACGGCGTGGAAACAGGCGCCCTTCCAAGTCCTGGCGACTCACCGCCTGGCCACCGCGCGCGGCGAATTCCCATTCCACTTCGGTGGGCAGTCGCACAAAGCCCAGGCCGCCGTCTTCGGCCGAGGCGCCGCGGCCGCTCACCGGCAGCAAGTCGCGGTGGTATTTCATCAGCCAGGCGCTGTACACCGCCGAAAAACGCTCAGCCTCAAAGCGCGACAGTTTCACTTTCGGCAGGCGCGCGGCCATGCCGGTGGGCGCGTCACAGGCCGGGGCCGGCTCGCCGCCGGCCAGGGATTGCGCCTGGGCCATCACCTGGGCGTACTGGCGGGCGGTCACTTCGTACTTGCCGATGAAATACAGCATAGGCTTGAGCGGGGTTTTAGCGTCGGTCTTCGGCATCAGCGGTGCGATGACGGTGTTCCAGTCTTTGGGCAGATCCTTGAGTGTGAACTGGCCATTGATGAAGTCGCGCCGGTAACCTGAGATAAACGACTGCTGGTAGCCCGCCTCGCCTTCGGCAAAGGGATAGCCGAGGCTCACCTCTCGGTCGTCCAGCGTGCCCTGGGCCAACACGTACGCGTAGCGGAACACCATATGGCCTTCGCACGGCAGCGGCAGGCTCACGTCGTCCGGCAACGGCTTGGGGTTGTCGAGCTTGTCGCTTGCCTCATCGGCCCAGGCCAGCGAGGCCAGGCTCAGCGCCACACAGGCGCCCAATAACTTAAACATCTCTGATTCCTTCAGAAGCCTGGATACGCGCCACTCGCCACCCCCCACACGCCGCCGCCACGGCGCTGACGCCGAGCACGGCAACCAGGGCCAGGCCGTAGTGACGCGCCAACAGATGGCTGGCGTATTCGCCCGGCACCTGCACGAATAATCGATTCAAACCCGCTTCGGCCAGGCCATACAACCCGGCGCTGAGTACGGCGGCAAAACTCGCACTGTAAAGCGCCTGCATCACCACGAACAGCAACAGCGCGGCGGTGGAAAATCCCAACAGGCGCAACACCGACAACTCCCGGCGCTTGCGCGCCACCGCAGCCAACGCACCGGCGAAAGTCGCTGCAAACGCACCGCCCAAGGCCAACCCGCAGATGATCCAGAATACGATCGACAGGTTGCGACTCAACGACTGCACCTGGGCGATGGTGTTTGCCTGGGTCGACACCAGCAAATTCTGCTCGGCGAAATACAGGCGCAGCGGTTCCACATCGTAGAGCCCGCGCGCATACAAGCGAAACGCCGGATACACCCGCTGCTCGTCCACACCCGCCGCATCACCACTCCACGCCAGCGCCGGCACTGCACGACCATCGCGATAATCTTCCACCGCCTCCAGCAACGCCAAGTCAGCAAACAGCCCGTCACGGGCGAAGGCTTGCAACGGCAATACCGCCTGCACCTGCACCCGCGTGCGCTGGGCCTCGACGCGCCCTGCCAGTTGCCGCGCAAAGCGGGTCTCCAGCCAGTCGCCGGGCCGCGCCGCGAGCTTCTCGGCGGCGGTATGGCTCAGCACGATCTGGTCCAGGCCCTTGGGCATCGGCAAGCCGACCAGCAGCGGATCGCCCGACGCGGTCGGCAGCATTTCCAATACCAGGGTCCCGACCTGCGCCGTCGCCGCTATCTGCCGCGTGCGCGGTATGGCAAACGCCACATCGTTACGTTGGCCGAGCTGCTCGACAAAGGCGCTGCTGAATCGACCGCCGCCCAACGGAATAATTTCACGGGTAGCAGGGTCGGTCTCCAAGCGTTGGGTCAAACTGCTAACCAGTCCAAATTTCAGGCCAAATAACACCAGCAACGGCGCGATGACCGCCACCAGCGCGAGCACCGAGCAGGCCGACAGCCACGCGTCGTTGCGGTAGTCCTGCCAGGCGAGCGATGCGACCAGGCCGATACGCATCAGCAGGCCTCCCCGAGGGTCGCCGTGACACCGCCGTCAGCATCGCGACGGCAACCGATGTGGCGCACCTGCAAGCCACTGGCGCGTGCCAGCGGCTCATCATGCGTGGCGATCACACAGGCGGCGCGGTGTTCACGGGCCTGGGCCAGCAGCGCCTGCATCACGCGCTCGGCGTTGAGCGGGTCGAGGGAAGCCGTCGGTTCATCGGCCAGCACCAGCTGCGGTGCATGGGCCAAGGCACGGGCACAGCTCACGCGTTGGCGCTGGCCCACCGACAGCGCTGCCGGGCGCTTTTCCAACTGGTCGGCAATTTCCAACTGCTCGGCCAGGCGCGCCACGCTGCCGTCGTCCTTTAGACCCAACAACTGCCGGGACAAGGCTATATTGCCGCGCACATCAAGGAACTCCAGCAGCCCGCCGGTTTGCAGCACATAGCCCAAATGCCGTCGGCGCAATTGGGCCAAAGCGGTTTGTCGGTCTGCGCGCCACAATTCACCCATGTCGATCTGGTTGAACTCAAACTGCCCGATCCGATCCGGCGCCAACACCAGCGCCAGCATATCCAGCAAGGTGCTCTTGCCGCAGCCGCTGGGCCCGACAATCGCCAGTTGCTCACCCGCGCGCAGGTGCAGCGCCGGAATCACCAGGCTATAGCGCTGGCTGCCGACGCCCCGGCTCTTGTGCACCGCGTTCAGGCTCAGCATCACGGCAACGTCGACAACGGCACGCGGTACAACGCGTCGCCCGGCTCGGCATCGCCGAAACGCACCCAGTTGGCCAGGTCATTGTGGAAGGTTTCGTAGAGGCGGATTTTCGAATCCAGCTCGTCGATAAAATCTTCCTGTTCGGCCACGCTCAACGACAACCATAAATCCTGGGTCATGTTCAGCGATTTGCTGCGATACGGCAGGCCCTCAAGATATTCGCCCAACAGGCCGCCGTCGGCCAGGTTGCCACCCTTGCGCAGGGCTTGCGGGTCACGGCTCATATAGGCCGAGGCGCTGGCGATTTCCTGGAAAAAGTCCTTGGGCGAGCTTTGGGTTTTGCGCGCCGCATCAACGATTAGTTTCAGCGACTGTTGCAGGTCGTTCAGTTGCAGCTTGGTCAGCATCACGCACACCTGGAACGCCGGCAACGCCGGGTTGGTCAGGTCGCGGTCGGCGGTCCAGGCGCTGACCAGTTGCGGTGCCTGGCTCGCGGTTTTGCGGCCAAGGAAGTCCATGTGCATCGCATAACCGACCGCTGCGGATTTGTCTGCCAGACTTGGCGCGCCACTGAGCAACGGCACCGGCTGCGGCGTGTTGCTGCGCACCTGATGCACAAGGTTGGCGAACACCGTGCCGATCTCATCGACGCGCTCGCCCAGCTTGCGCACGTCGCCTCCCGGCACCGGCGTGTACAAGTCGCCGATCTGTGGATTGGCGTCGGCGGTAAGGACGCGATACTGGCTCTCCGCGCCGGCATGGGTTTTCTTGCCGGCATCGGTGCGCAGATGCAACGCGTAGATCTTGATCTGCTTACCCAGCGCCGCCTGGCGCACTTCGGCTTCGTTCATCTGAGTGGCGGCGAACGGGTCATTCTTGCGCAGCGCACCGGCATCGGAGACCAGCAGGATGATGCGCCCGCCGTAGCCGGACCAATCCATGCCGTCCACCGCCTGCATCACCCCGGCAAACGCGTCTTCGTTGAACGAGTGGCTGGACACCGTCGAGGCTTTGACCTGCCGCGCCATGTCCAGGAAGCGCTGCGGATCGCGGCCCTGGTCGAGAGTGATCAGGGTCTTGGCCACGTATTCCAGGCCGGGGGTTTTCTTGATGCTGTTGCGAAAGCCCACCAAGCCGAAGCTGACGCTGTCCAACTCCCCGCGCTCGGCGATACGGGTTTGCAGTTCGTGCACCACATCGCGCACTTGGTCGATGTAGGGCTGCATCGACACGGTGGTGTCAACCACCAGCACCACAGCGGTACGGAAGGCATCGGCATGGGCGCTGATCGCGGGAGCCGCCGCCTTGGCGGCTGCGCTGCTGCCAGGGTCGATGGACGCGACATTAAGCAACTGCACCGGCTGGCCGTTTTCGTCGAAGCTTTCCTTGGAATCAAAGATCGGCAACAAGTAGAACTGGTTTTGCGGCACCGCGCTGGCCGTGGGTTCCAGGGCCAGGACTTGCTGATTATCTTCGCGGTTGGCCTGCGCCTTGCTCAACGCACTTTTCGCCGCCGCAGGATCGGCCAGCAGCTTTTCCACCTCACCGGACTGGCGCAGGAACATCACCGGCGCGCGGCCTGAGCGCTCGGTGAATTTGAGCACCAGGCTCTGCTTCCAGTCACTGACTTGCGCGGCCGGCAACCACCCCTCGCTGCGCCCATCGGTAGCGGCGCCGACACGCACCCAAGGGCTGCCGTCGAGATCTTTGCGCTGGTACACATAAAGCACGGAAAACGCCGGCAAGGCCTTGTCCGGCGCACTGCCCGCATCGCTGGAAAGTTTGGCGCCGGGCTTGCTGAGTACGCGCTGGAACAAGGTCTTCTTGCCGGCCATCAGCAACGGACGCTGACCACCGTCGGCCACCGCGACCGCCGCAGGTGGCGCCGATTCAGGCACCACGGCAGCAGGCGGTTTGACCGGTTCATCGGCGCCGCTCAACCACCAATAACTGGCGCCACCAATGGCCAGGGCAACCGCCACTGCAACCGCCGCCAGCGCCAATACCGGCCCACGGCGCTGCTCGCTGTGTTGCCTCGACGCCCCCGCCGGCTGACGCACCGGTTGAGGCTTGTCCGTGGGTATTTCGATGGACTCCGGCGTGATGCCCGCCAGGTCAAAAGTCATCGGGATCGGCAGCGGCCGCACCAACGTGGCTTCCGGCGAATCCATCGGCAGTTGATCCAGCGCCAGCAGCAACGCCGCCGCATCCGGATAACGCTCCGCCGGGTCCTTGGCCAACAGCTTGCGCAGCACGCCCTGGTAACGGCCATGGTGCACCGGCAGCTCCGGCAAGGGTTCAGTCAGATGGGCCAGGGCGGTGGAGAGCGCGTCGGTTCCGCGGTAGGGCAACTCGCCGACCAGAATTTCGTAAAGCACCACGCCCAGTGCATACAGGTCGGCGCGACCGTCGATTTCCTGGCCGCGCGCCTGTTCCGGGCTCATGTAGCTCGGCGTGCCTACGGCGAAACCGGCCTGGGTGAATTGGGTGCGGTCGTCCAGGGACTTGGCGATGCCGAAATCCGACAACACCGCCGTGCCATCGGCGCGGAACAGGATGTTTGCCGGCTTCACATCGCGGTGCACCAGCCCTTGGGCATGGGCATAACCGAGCGCCGAGGCGATCTGGCGGATCAGCGTCACGCCCTGCTCCGGGGTCAATCCGGCGGCGATACGCTCTTTGAGCGTACCGTTGGGCAGGTATTCCATGGCCATGTAATACAGCTCACCGACGTTGCCGATGTCATGGATGGTGACCGTGTGCGGGTGGGACAGGCGCGCCAGGGTCTTGCCTTCGCGCAGGAAGCGCTCGCAGAACGTCGGGTCGGCTGCCAACGCCGCCGCCATGACTTTCAGCGCCACTTTGCGCTCCAGGGAACGCTGGGTCGCCAGGTAGACGCTGGCCATCGCGCCTTCACCGATCGGCCCTTCGATGTCGTAGCCAGGGATGACAATGTTCAAGGTCAAGCTCATGACGGCACCTTCACGACAACCACGGTGATGTTGTCCGGCGCGCCACGCATCAGGCCCAGGGACACCAGGCTACTGGCGATCTCGCCGGGATCATCGTGGTTCAGGACTTCACGGATTTCATCGTCCTCGACGGTCTTGGTCAGGCCGTCGCTGCACAGCAAGTAGCTGTCGCCGGGCACCAGCAGCAGCTCGACCATCGCCAGATTCAGTTGCGCCTCGACCCCGATGGCACGGGTAACGATGTTGGCCCGTGGATGCACCCGGGCTTCGGCTTCGCTGAGCAGGCCACTGTCCTGCAGGTCCT
>NZ_JASLAW010000015.1 GCF_030147005.1 Pseudomonas sp. | reverse complement strand
AAGACTTGCCGCCGTTGGAAGCGGTGATCCTTTCCCACAATCACTACGACCACCTCGACCGCACGGCTGTCATCCAATTGGCCGAGAAGACGCGGTGCTTTCTTGCGCCTTTAGGGGTAGGCGACACGCTGGTCAAATGGGGCGTGGACGCCGGTAAAGTGCGGCAACTGGACTGGTGGCAGGGCACCGAGGTCGATGGCATCCGTTTTGTTGCAACGCCTGCGCAGCACTTTTCCGGGCGTGGCCTGTTTGACGGCAACCAGACCCTGTGGTGTTCCTGGGTGATGATCGATGACGCGCGGCGGATCTTTTTCAGTGGCGACACCGGTTATTTCGACGGTTTCAAACGGATCGGCGAGCAATACGGCCCGTTCGACCTGACCCTGATGGAAACCGGTGCCTACAACGTCGACTGGCCTCATGTGCATATGCAGCCGGAGCAGACATTGCAGGCGCATATCGACCTCAAGGGCCGTTGGCTGCTACCGATTCACAACGGCACGTTCGACCTGGCGTTTCACGCCTGGCACGAGCCGTTCGACCGCATCATGGCGCTGGCCTGGGAGCGCAATGTGTCGATCACCACGCCAGCGATGGGGCAGGCGTTCAGGCTCAACCAGCCCGAACGAGGGCATGCGTGGTGGTTGGACGTAGAGACTCATGAGGCAAAGGAACACGTAGCAGGTTAAGTAAATCGCCTGTGGAAAAGGTGTTTTCAGCGTGTTTCACCTCTGCGACAAACGTCGGAAAGGAGTGCGATGATCCCGCGCAAAGTTAATTTCGGGGATACGTTGTAATGAGCGAAGACTGCAAGAAACTATGGCGATCGGGCATACCCTGCTTCTCAGGGCCGCCGCACGCCTCGCCAGGGGATTTGGTCGATCCTGGCGCTTCAACCGCCACCCGGGCGCGAACCGATAACGCCAGCCAGGGTGCTATCGTCTTCGGTGCCGGACGCGCCGAAGGGGCGGTGCTCATACCCGGCTATAACGCCCTGATCCCTACGATAAAACCCACGCGAGATCCCGCTTTATCACTGATTGCCGTCAGTGGTATCGACCCCACCGAACCTGTGATGGTTGAAGTGCCTCTGGTGCATAACAACAGCGCTTTCAGTGCCGCCCCTGTGCTGGCTGGGTGGCGCATCGGCTACGTCAGCCGCTACGTACACGATGGTCATAGTGAACCCACGGACCAGAGCGCAACCCTGCACCGAGTTTTCGCCACGCTGCGCCAGGCAGGGGTGCGGTTAGTGGCCGTGGGCGCTCAACGTACGCACGACCCACTTGAATCCGGCAAGGCCATCGATGAATTGGTGGCCAGCCATCGTTTGGATGCCTTGGTGTCAGGCGATCAAAGTGCGGCGTTTCATGCCGCTTGCAAACATGGCTACCCCAACGCCTGTCAGGCACTGGAAGACGGCACCACGCTCTGGTTCTACGGTGCCCGCTGGGCGGCTGATCGCGTGAGCGTTCTGCTGCGAACTCACCGCCAGCTCATATCGCCCGGCGGGCTTACAACGGGTGCGGAATAATCATACCGGGCAGTCGGATTAGCTTGCATGGAGGTGCCGCAACAGCCTCTTAGACTCGTGTTGAGTTATCGGCCGATAGCTCTCATTCAGTCAGTTACAGGGGTTTTTGATGATCGGATCAGTTTTAGCAGGTGGGTGGACGACAGGCCTGATACAAGCGCTCTCAAATCAGCCGCAGGGCTTCAAGGGTGCCTGTCAAATGTCCGGCGAGATGGCCAGTGGCGGCGGGGTCACTTCAGAGTCGCTGGTGAAGGACGCGTTCAGACAAATTGCCAACATCGATCGCGGGCTGCAGGGCGGCAACGCGTTCATAGAAACCAATCCGGATGCGCTCAACGAAGCCAGGGAACGAGATCTGGAACGTAGAAAAGGCCATGTGCGCGGGTATTTGCATGGCGTTCCCATCGCGCTCAAGGATGTATTCGAAACCAAGAACCGTATGCAGACAAGCGCTGGCTCCAAGGCGCTGGTGGGGAAGGCCGCCACTAAGAATGCTGCGGTCGTGGACAAACTGCTGAAGGCAGGGGTGGTGGTGGTCGGTAAAACCAACATGAGCGAACTGTCCAACTTCCGCTCTGAATTACCGGTGGATGGCTGGAGCTCACGAGGTGGCCAGACGCTCAACCCGCATCGTCTGGGAGGCACGGTAGCAGGCTCGAGTTCAGGTTCTGCGGTGGCGGTTGCCCAGGGGCATGTGCCGTTGGCATTGGGTGTGGAAACCAGCGGATCGATCATTACCCCTGCGGCCTACAACGGCGTTTTTGGCTTGAAAACCTCCGTGGGCCTGGTGAGTAACGAGGGCGTGATGACCAGTTCACGCATGGACACGATCGGCACATTCACGCGCAATGTCTGCGATGCGGCAGAAGCGCTCAATGCAATGACCGAGACCAGTGTCTACACCGAGGGGCTGCGGTCCGACGCCTTGAAAGGTAAGCGAATCGGCTACACGCCTGTGCCTGAATTGTCCGTGGAGGATGCCAAAGACCCCGCGAAGCGGGCGGACAGGAAGCATTACACCGATGCGCTTGAAGTGTTGAGGTCTCAAGGCGCGCTCCTGGTACCCGTGGGCACACTGGAGGATGGCGTCGCTGAAGAAACCTACTCCGATTACAACGAAGCGTTGTTCTCAGACGTCAAGCATCAGCTCGAAGAGTACCTTGCCGGGCGCGAAGGCTTGCCTGTCAAATCGCTTACGGAGCTGATTGCTTTCAACAAGCGTCACCAGCAGCCTGGTGAGCCAGACCAGCACCTGCTGGAGCTTATCAATGGCCTGGAGACGACTCAGCAACAGCGCGACAAGCTGTGGGAGGCCATCATCCCGGTTTTCCAGAAAACCATCGATGACCCGATGAAAGAGCACAAGCTCGACGCCATGGTGTCGAATTTCCTCTCCAACAACTATTTCTTCAGCGCTGCGGCAGGTTACCCAGGCATGTCCGTTCCGTCTGGCATGGACGATGAGGGCATGCCAACGGCCCTTTACGTTTACGGGGCGGCCAACAGCGAGGCCACATTGCTCTCGGCTGCCTATGTTTACGAACAAGCGACGCAGGCGATTAAAGAGCCGGCATTCCTTCCGGGCACTCCCTTTACGCCAGCACCCGTCATGGCAGATGGCGCAGTACCTGTAGACAACGTTTAAACGTGATCCAACCTCTGCTCAACGGCGTAGGGCAGAGGTTGTTTCTGTACCGCAAACCCACAAATAATGTGTAGCGTTGAGCCATTGCGGCCTAGTGCCGACGCGGTTCACATTCACTGTCATGGGAGAAAGCCATGGCCTACAGAATTCATATCCTGGGCGCTGCCGGCGTCGGTACGACCACCTTGGGCAGGGCGTTGGCCGAACGCCTGGATGTGGCCTTCTTCGACTCGGACTTCTATTACTGGCAGCAAACCCCGGAGCCGTTCTCAGTGGCCCGACCCAAGGAAGAGCGCATCCGCCTGCTGCAAGAACACACCGCCCGCCATGAAAGCTGGGTGCTGTCCGGCTCACTGTGCGGATGGGGGGACGCCATGATCCCGCTGTTCACCCATGTGGTCTTCCTGCGCCTGGACCCTGACGTCCGGCTGCACCGCCTGCGCCTGCGAGAAGCGCAACGCTACGGCGACCGGATACTTGAAGGCGGCAGCCGCCATGTAAACAGTGCCGCATTTCTTGCCTGGGCCGCGCGTTACGACGACGGCAACCACAGCCTGCGTAGTTTGCGTCGGCATGAAAGCTGGTTGAAACCCTTGAGCTGCCCGCTGATCAGGCTGGACGCTACGCACCATTCGGTTGAGGCGTTGATGCATCAATTGATGCAGCAGGTGAGCCCAGCAAACGAGAAATGATGCCCGGTGTCGCGGGTTCGGCCGATACGGTGTCGAACCGGCGTTTGCTCATCCCCCATCCCGGTGCAAACCCCGGGAAAAACACCAGCCCTTGCGCTTCCAGGCAGAACGCCAGGGCCAGCCGAGTTTCATCAGCCACGTCGCCGTGGCTCTCCAATTGTTGGATGGCTTGCACCGCCACGCCGGCCTGGCGGGCCAGTTCTTCGCGGCTCCAGCCCAACATGACGCGGGCCTGGGCGCAGTGTTTGGCAGTGAATTGATGAAGGACGATCTGCTGTTCTACGAAAGAGCTCATTGCCAGAGAGGACATGGGATTTCTCCAGGTTCGACAGGGGAGGCACAACTATACTGTGTTTTTATACAGTTGTTTCTACCACTCATCAATTCATGACAATCGCCGGCGTTTCAGCTCGTTTTTACTCCAGCCCTGGCGCCTCCCGAATGATCAGGTGATCCAGGTTTTCGATATTGGCGCTGAAGACCCCGAACGTCTGCTCGGGGTTTTTCTTGCTCGGCACGTGCTTGAGTTCCGGCGTCACGCCATAGAAAAAGCAATACAACGGCCGTTCGCTGCCTGCCGCTGCCTTGATTTGCTCCAGGAATGCCGTGCGCTTGCGGTAGTTCTCAAGAAGTTTTTTGCTCAGGTAGACGTTCACGGAGTAGGGCTTTTTGTCGAGCCATACCTTCTTTTCGAAGTCGATGCGAAAGCTGCTGGTGTAGTCCTTGATGGCCTTGATCCTGCCCCAGTAAATCAGGCCCTTGTTGTCTTGCAGGTATTCGATTTTCTTGAAAAACGCCCAGTACGTCGCGGTGTGCCCGCCGATTTTCAACGGCATTGATTTGAGCTTGTCCTTGTCATCGATATTCGACACGTAGCATTCCACCGGGTGGGCGAACACGCTGGTTTTGTCTGGGGTGGCGTCGTCGCTGCCGTGGGATGTGGAGGTGTGATTCGCAGTAACTTTCGTTTGTTCTCGCAGGGCAACGTTCTCGCTGCCTGCCGGAGGGCTCTTACGTTCGTATTGCCGCCGCGTGAGCACAAACTCCGACGGGAAATTATCCTCGCGCTCGTCGTCACTTTCACTGCTCGCACTCTTGTGCGTGCTGGCGTAGCGGCAACCCTCGATATGCTGGGGTGCTGGCCTTGTTCTTGAAATGCGGGGTGCGTTGATAGTTGACGTTTTTCGCGTTGAAAGTGCTCAGGGTGTTGCCCCCATCGAACGCCGCACGGCAGGCATCGTTAGGGCAGAGAAAGCGGTCTCTGTCCGAATCGAAATCGGTGGTTTCGTCGAAATTCAGGTCTCGTACGTCATAGATAGACAGCTTGTCATCGAGACTCAGGCTGTAGGCCGTATCGAATTTCATGGGGCTCGGGTCCGTGAGGTGTATAGCTGGATATTACGCAAAAACCAGGGGTGACAAAGATCAAATATGGAAGCGGCTTGCCCGCTCCCCCACTAGTTTTTTGGTCGTGGTGAGGGCAGGTTGCCAACCATACGCCGCCCACTTATGAAACACAGGCTCCCCCCGACGGCCGTCAGAGCCGCCAGGGCATAAAACATGCTGGCCGGCGCCGCGTTGATCAGCAGGTAACCGCATATCACCGGGCTCATCGCCCCGCCAAACGCCGCCAGGTTTTGCGCGCCGTAGTAACTGCCCCGCAAAGTGTCGGGGGCGATGGTGTCGATAAACAGGAACTCCGCAGGGTAGATGATCATCTCGCCCAAGGTGAACACGAACATCGCCAGGCACCAGCTGACCAGACTGTCCGCCAGGCTGAACCCCATCAACCCCAAAATGAACAGCAAGGTGCCCAGCACGATCCAGTGGCGTAACTGCTCGCGTTTGAGAAAACGGCCAATCTGGTACTGCAACAAAATCACGGTGATGGCGTTGCAGGCCAGTACCGCAGATAAAATCTTCAGCGCTGCCGCAGGCTTGTAGGCCACCAGCAAAAACTGCGACAGATACAGGGTGTAGCGCCCGTGGACAATGGTGCTCAACAAACTGCCGCTGGTGAACAGGATCAGCGTGCGGTCGCTGCGCAAGGTCCGCAGGGTGCTGAAAAAACTTTGCGGTTTATGACAGGCGTCCCGTGCGGTCGGCGCAATGCCGATCATCAGGAACAGGCTGCCAAAGGCAATGGCGCTGGCGATCAGGAATGGCGCCCAGGGCAGTTGGCCGGCGATCACCACGCCAAGCATGGGGCCGGTGGCGTAGCCGACATTGGTCAGGGTGTAGCGCAGGGAGAATACTTTGGCACGCTCGCCCACCGGCAGGTTTTCACTGATGATCGCTTTGGAACCGATCAAGAACAGCGCCGACGCGGCTTCGGTAATCACCAGGGTCAAGGTGGTGAGGTAAAGGTTGCTGGCGAACGTCAGCAACAGAAAACCGATGGCGCTGGAGAGCATGGCCAGGATCAGCAGCTTGCGCTTTTCCAGGCGGTCGATGATGTAGCCGCCGTACAAGCCGAGCAACGTGGCGATAAACACGGCAACGCCCATCAGCAGGCCGATGTCCTGCTGGTTGAGGCCCAGGCGAGTGCTCAGCCAGAGGGCCAGCAGCGGGCTGGTCATCGACCGGCTGACCACGATGGTCACCGAGCAGATCAACAGGCGGCGAATTACCAGGGAGTAGGTGGCCACGGCGCGGTGAGGGTCCTTGTTATATCTTTAAGCCAACACAATCGGAATGAGAACACAGACCCAAGGTGGGAGCCGGCCAGCCAGCTCCCACGGGGTTTTGCGGTTTTTACTGGCCGGCGTTGATGCTGATTTTTTCAACTGCGCCTTGCTCCAGATCCCACTTCTTCAGGATCTTGCCGTAGGTCCCATCATCAATCATGCCCTGCAACGCCTCGCTGATCGCGGTGACCAACTCCGTGTTGCTTTTCTCGATCCCCAGCCCCGTGAACTGCTTGGAAATCGCCAACCCGACCGGCTTGTACTTGCCCTTGTCCAGCGACATCAAATAAGGAATCGTCTCGCTGCCCTGCATCGCCGCATCGAGGCGGTTCTGCTGCAACTGCGCCCGCGCATCGGCCGAGCCTTCGGTGCCGATCACCACGATCGCCGGCTTACCGGCCGCCTCGCAGTGTTCCTTGCTCCACGCGGCGATTTCCGACGGCCAGGTGGTACGACGGCTGGTGCCGACTTTTTTACCGCACAGGTCAGTCAATTCCTTGAGCTCTTCACGCTTGGCCAGGGTGTACAACTGCGGGCCGCTGGTGAAGTAGTCGACGAAGGTCACCGACTTCTGACGCTCAGCGGTGTCGCTCATGCCCGACAGCACAATGTCGACGCGCTTGGTGGTCAGGCCGCTGAGCATCTGCTCGAAGCCGGTTTCCTGCCACTTGATCTTCACACCCAGGCGCTCGGCCAATGCGTTGCCCAAGTCATAGTCAAACCCGGTGAGCTTGTTGGTGGCCGGGTCCTTGAAGTCCATCGGCGGGTAGTTCGGCACGATGGCCGCGCTGATCTCGCCCTTGTCCTTGATGGCTTGCGGCAAGGCGGCGAACACACAGCTGGAAGCCATCAGGCCGGCGAGCAAGGAGGGGATAAACAATGTTTTCATGGGGGCGTTCTCGTTAGTTTTTTAGTTAAGTGCGAACGGCAGAAATAAAGCTTTGGGTACGCGGGTTTTGTGGGCTTATTAGAATTTCTTCCGGGCTGCCGGCTTCCACAATCTGGCCGGCATCCATAAACACCATACGGTTGGACACTTCGCGGGCGAAGCCCAGTTCATGGGTGACCACGATCATGGTCATGCCGGTGGTGGCCAAATCGCGCATCACCGACAGCACTTCGCCTACCAGCTCCGGGTCGAGGGCTGACGTGGGTTCGTCAAACAACATCAGCTTGGGGCGCATCGCCAGCGCGCGCGCAATGGCCACACGCTGTTGCTGGCCGCCGGACAATTCCACCGGGTAGGCATTGCGCTTGTCCGCCAAACCCACGCGGGCCAGCAGCTCCAACGCATCTTCGATGGCTTCCTTGGGCGAGCGCTTGAGCACCTGGCAGGGGCCTTCGATGATGTTCTGCAACACGGTCATGTGCGGGAACAAATTGAAGCGTTGAAACACCATGCCGGTGGCCAGGCGCTGGCGGGCGATCTGCGATTCATTCATCTCATGCAGCTTGTTGCCGACGACGCGGTACCCCACCAGTTCGCCGTCGACCCACAGGCCGCCCTTGTCGATTTTTTCCAGTTGGTTGACGCAGCGCAGCAGGGTGCTTTTACCCGAGCCGGATGGCCCGATAATGCACATGACCTCGCCTTGCTCGACCTCGATATTGATATCGCGCAGCGCGTGATACTCGTCGTAATACTTGTTCAGGTTGACGGCCTTGACGATGCTTCTCATGGGGCAACTCTCCTCAACCCAAACTTACGAACGCTTGCCGGCGCCGCGGGCAAAACGACGCTCAAGGCGGCTTTGACCAAATGAAAGAACCGTCACCACCGCCAGGTACCAGATGCCGGCCACAATCAGCAGCTCCATCACTCGGGCGTTGGCGTAGTAGATGTTTTGTGCGTTGTGCAGCAGCTCCGAGTACTGGATCACGCTGGCCAGGCTGGTCATTTTCACCATGCTGATGAACTCGTTGCCTACGGGCGGAATGATCACCCGCATCGCCTGCGGAAGAATGATCCTACGCAGCGCCTGCAAGCTTGGCATGCCGATGGACTTGGCGGCTTCGTACTGCCCGGTGTCCACCGACAACAAGCCGGCACGCACCACTTCGGCGGTGTAGGCACCCTGGTTGATACTCAGGCCGAGCAGGGCGGCCACGAACGGCGTCATCAGGTTGACGGTGTCGATGCTGAACAGGCCCGGAATCGCGATCACCGGAAAAATCAGCGCCAGGTTGAACCACAGCAGCAACTGCAAAATCAGCGGCGTGCCGCGAAACAGCCAGGTGTAGGTGATCGCCACATAGCGCAGAATCGGGTTGGCCGACATGCGCATGATCGCTGTGATCACCCCGATCACCACGCCCAGCGCCATCGCCAGGATCGACATAATGATGGTATTGGCCAGGCCCCAAAGAATGGCCTCGGACGTGAGGAACTGCCCGATGTAGGACCATTCGATCTGACCATTGGCAAACGCACGCAACAGCGCCGCCAACGCAATCACAATCAACGTGGCAAAAAACATCCGCCCGTAATAGCGACGCGGCACATGCTCGTATTGCGTGATATCGAACTGGTTCTCGGACAACTTGCGCTCTATCTCCAAGCGCTCGGCCGGGGTTTGGTTCATGGTGATTCTCCAAAAAAACGACTACTGCAGTACTCGGTCCAACGGTCAAAACACGGTCAAATGCGGGAGCTGGCTTGCCTGCGAAAGCGCCAGCCCAGACCCTACACATCTCCCCAGGCTAAATCCTGAACCCCTGATATCCCTCAGCCCACTTGCGCTGCTCAGCCAACGCCACCTTCAACCGCCCAATCTGCTCCTTCACCCGCTCCGGCGCGGTCCCACCCCAGCCACTGCGCGCTGCAATCGCCGCTTCCAGGGTCAAGCAATCGCGCACCTCAGGCAGCAGCCGTGTATCCACTTCCGCCAACATCGCCGGCGAGGCTTCCCACAATTCAATCTCATGTTTTTCACAGGCTTGAACCAACGCGCCGGTAATCTCATGCGCCTCCTTGAACGGCACGCCCCGCGTGGCCAACCAGTCCGCCACCTCGGTCGCCAAGGTAAAGCCCATCGGCGCCTGGCGCCGTAGTTCGTCCACCTGCACCTTCATGGTCGCCACCATCCCGGCCATCGCCGGCAACACCAGCAGCAAGGTGTCCACGCTGTCCAACACACTGTGCTTGTCTTCACTCAAATCGCGGTTGTACGACAGCGGCAACGACTTGAGCGTCGACATCAACCCGGTGAGGTTGCCGATCAATCGCCCAGCCTTGCCCCGCGCCAGTTCGGCAATGTCCGGGTTCTTTTTCTGCGGCATGATCGAGCTACCGGTAGCGTAGGCATCGTCCAACACCACCCAGCGAAACTGGCGCGACGACCACAGGCAAAACTCTTCCGACAGCCGCGAAATATTCACCCCGAGCATGCCCGCCACAAACAGAAACTCCGCCACATGGTCACGGCTGGCTACGGCATCGATAGAGTTTTCGCACGGCCCGGTGTAGCCCATTTCCTTGGCCGAATGCTCCGGCTGGCGCGCAATCGCCGAACCCGCCATGGCCGCTGCACCCAGGGGCGACAACGCCGTACGCACATCCCAATCCACCAGGCGCTGCACATCGCGCAGCATCGACTGAGCGTGCGCGAGCAAATGATGGGCGAACACTATCGGTTGCGCCTGCTGCAAATGGGTAAAGCCTGGGCAAATGCTCTGCACATGCTGCTCGGCCTGCTCGACCAACGCCTGCTGCAACCCCAACACCTCGGTGGCGATGGTGCGCGCATGGTCGCGCAGGAACAGGCGCAGATCATTGGCTGTCTGGTCATTGCGCGAACGCCCGGCGCGCAACTTGCCGCCCAGGGCGCCGAGGCGCTCGGTCAATACGCGTTCGATAAAGGTGTGCACGTCTTCGTCATCCAGAGTCGGATGCAAGCGCCCGGCGGCAAAGTCATCGCCGATACGGTCCAGGGCTTCCAGCGTGCGCAGCGTCTCCGACTCATCCAGCAAGCCGGCGCGCTGCAGTTCACGGGCGTGGGCGCGGGAGCCGGCCAAGTCGTAGGGCGTGAGGCGAAAATAACGCTCAGGGCAGCGCGACAACGCCGCCAATGCGGCAGACGGGCCGGTCTTGAAGCGAGCGCCCCAAAGGCGGTCGGTGGGCTGGGACATGGGTATTCCTCACGCTTGTTTTTAGAAGAGTCGGAGGCAGTAACACAAAAAATCAGCGAGGTAGAACCGGCGTCTGGCGCGTCGTATTCAAGGTTGCCAAGGGCGGATGTTTATGTTCATTATCGCCGCCTGGCTATATTCAAGGATTGGGTTCAAGCCTGTTGAATATGGCACTTGAGGTCAACGCGCATTATGGAAACCCCACTTTCCACTTCTGGAAACCTGCCACCAAAACCCGGCACAAGGCCGCCGCTGCAACTGAGCGGGCTGGACTTCAAATTGTTGCGGGTATTTATGGCCGTGGTCGAGGCCGGCGGTTTCAGTGCCGCGCAAAACGAGCTGAATGTGGGCCTGGCGGCCATCAGCAAACAGATCTCGGACCTCGAAATTCGCATCGGCATGCGCCTGTGCACACGGGGCCGCGAAGGCTTCGGGCTGACCGAAGAAGGCAAGTTGGTGTATCAAGCGTCCATCGAGTTATTTACCTCGGTGGACAGTTTTCGCGACAAGCTTAGTTCGGCGCAAAACGAACTGATTGGCGACCTTAGTGTGGGCGTTATTGATAACACCGTGTCCGACGTTAATTCCCCGTTGATTACCGCGTTAGGCAACTTACATAGCCAATCGCCAAAAATCAGATTGCGCCTGCATGCCTCGCAATTGGACGAAGTTGAGCGCGGCGTCGTCGAAGGCCGGCTGATCGTCGGCATCGTCCCCGTGTACCAACGCCGCGAAGAATTCGACTACTTCCCCCTGTACGAAGAAAAGGCCCACGCCTACTGCGCCGTAGGGCATCCGCTATTTACCGCGAGCGACATCACCCCGGACGAGCTGCGCCAATACGAAGTGGTCAACCATCGCTACGCCATCCACCGCGACAAGCCCAACTTCGTCCACTACGACAGCCAGTCCGCGTCAGCCTCCCAGGTCGAAGCCGTCGCCATCCTGATCCTCACCGGCCGCTTCCTCGGCTTCCTGCCCGAGCATTACGCCACGCCGTTGGTAAGGGAAGGGCGCTTGCGCGCACTGTGCCCGGAGCAAGTTCACCTGAGCACTGAATTGAACCTGATCCTGCGCCACAACGCGCCAAGAAGCCCGATGGTGAAAGCCTTCGCCGCAGCCCTGGGCGTAGACCTCAAGGCCCCAATCTAAGCCTCGCTAAAGATCAAATGTGGGAGCTGTCGAGCCCCAGCGAGGCTGCGAAGGGATCGACGCTGTGTTCCAGCCGATCCCACTTATCCGCATCACCCCTGCAACCGGGCCCGTCTTTTCTTCTTCGCATGAAAATGCCGAAAATGCGCGTCCTGCGCCGCCGCCAGCAGCTCGCGATCCCCGCGCGTATCGCCCCAGGCCCTGAGCCGATACTCCCCCAGGTCCCCATACACCGCCTCAAGCCGCAGCACCTTGTTCTCACAACGGCAATTATTCCCCGTGAGCTTACCGGTCAGCACCCCGTCCACCACCTCAAGCTCAGTCCCGATCAACTTGATCCCGAGCCGATCGGCAAACGGCTGCAACACCAACGCCGGCGACGCCGAACACAGCGTCACCACCGCCCCCGAGCCCAACTCCTGCTCCACCGACAACACCCCGGCCGGGCGCATCAACCGTGCCCAATTGCGCTGGCAATACTCCTCGGCCTTCTGCTGCACCCACGTCTTCTCCACCCCGGTCATAAAGGTGCGGATCAACTGCGCCTTCAACTCATCCCGGCTGATCTGCCGCACCAAAAAGCGCAGCCCCGGCACGGCCAGCTTCACCATCCGGCCGTAAAACGCGCCAGTGCCAAAGGCAAACTTGAGGAAGGGCACGAAACTGTCGTGGTGGGTGAGGGTGCCGTCGAAGTCAAAGACGGAAAGTACTTTGGCGTCAGCGGGGCCGGCTTCGAGCATGTCTGGGTTCACGGGTTGGCCTCGGTCCTATCTAGTATTTTTTGAATGTGCATCAGGTGTGACAGCAGGAGTCTACTCCCGTGCCAATCTTCCGATTTTGGCGTAAAGCGCTTCGGTAAAGACTTCCCGGTCGCTCGACCGGTGACAACGCTGATGGCAATTGGGGCACAAGGCTACAGCATTGGTGATGCGATCCGAACCCTTCTGGGCCAGGTGCTTGACGTGGTGTACTTCAAGAAATGGCTGGCCGTCGACCTCGAAAGGCGCGTTAGAGCCGCAGCCTTCACAAATGCCGTTGGCTTGCTTGAGTACCCAGGCGCGTACTTTGGGATCGCGAACGAAGGCCGTGCTGACGGTGGATACTTTCTGCGGTTGGGCAATGCCGTCCGGTCTTTTTAGGAAAGCTTGCTGCTGCAATTTGGACGCGCGGCGGATAAGCGTCTGTTCATCGGCGGTTTGGGCAGCATCGTCGGATTCGAACACGCCTTGTGCGGCGAGGGCGTGGCGTATGCGTTGTTCTACGCCCGAACCTACATTTTTGGCTGGCTTATAGCCCTCAATGCGTTCCCGACCCATACGGACAAGTACGGTGGAAATATTTTGCATGCGGAATTCGACGGAGCCCTTCGCACGGCCTGCCACCGGGCCTTCGCGCAGAAGTCGGTTTTCCAGGGCTTTGTTGAAAGGTTGGCTGCTCTGTTCACATGCCAACATCTTTAGGTAAGCCTCAACCGCCGCTGCCAGCTCCGCGTCGCTCCAATCCGTTTTGTCTTTCGTAATGTCCATACAGCCGCCGAGGGTAGAAAACCCTCGGACGATACTGAGTAGCCATTATGGCGTCTACGAAATTTCCTACGAGCTGGTAGGAGCCGGCCGTCGCCGGCGTTAACAAAATCGCTGCTTGATACGGAAAGGTTGTACGAGCTTCCGCCACCACGGCGCCCTCCCTAACTCGTTTTGATAGGTCCTGTTTACCAACAAACACGGCATGTCTCGAAGACGTATCCAGCCC
Source organism: Pseudomonas sp. (assembly GCF_030147005.1). Classification (GTDB taxonomy): domain Bacteria; phylum Pseudomonadota; class Gammaproteobacteria; order Pseudomonadales; family Pseudomonadaceae; genus Aquipseudomonas. Next base: position 1,536 of record NZ_JASLAW010000015.1, on the reverse strand, counting down.
TCATCCTGCCAATGCAGCAGGTTCAACGACATCTCCGGCCAATCCAGCATGCTCAATAACGGCCGCTCCATTGATCGCGTTTGGCGTTGATCACGCAATGTCGGAACGACTTCATGGGTCAGCCAGCTACGTAATAGACGGTTTCCCGGTATGTAGTGATAGACCAGCAGCGCATAGGCGCCGGACTCACTGATCATCAACATTTCTTCCGGTTGGCCGTGGAATATTAGTTTTAAGGTTTTCTTTTGATCTTCATCGAGTTTGCGAGTCGTTCGCTCATCCAAATGCCAACCCATTAAACGCCCAAGATCGCGGGCGCAAAACCAGGGTTGGTTTTCCAGGAGAAGAGTATGTAAATGAAGACTGTGGCGAGTGAAGACGACGGCGGTTAATGGTTCAGATGCCGCTAATTTGGTCGCCGGCAAGTTGAACAGATGTTGATTGGACATTCCTTATGACCTCTACATGATTGCTGAATGGCCACATCCCAGCGTAGAGAGTTCGGTTTTAAGAAATCCCAACCGACTAAGCCTCATTACAGCATCAATTCCGCATGACTGAGGTCGAGCGGGATTTTTACTGTGTGATTGTGGCTTGCTTCTACGTTGGGCGTTTCTTAGGCACCGGCGGATGAGCCTAGGTGGCATCAATATTCGTATCAACCGGTCCTGGGATGATCCGCTTGTAGGAAGGGTCCTGTTCAATCCATTGGGCATAAAAAAGCCCTGAACAAGTCAGGGCTTTTTAGTGTTGCTTGACTCAGGAATCAATCCCAGCTCAACGCACCGCCAGTTTGATACTCGATCACACGAGTCTCGAAGAAGTTCTTCTCTTTCTTCAAGTCCATAATCTCGCTCATCCACGGGAACGGATTGGTCGTCCCTGGATACTCTTCCTTCAAACCAATCTGCGACAAACGACGATTCGCGATGAACTTGAGGTAATCCTCCATCATCGCCGCATTCATGCCGAGAACACCGCGGGGCATGGTGTCGCGCGCGTATTCAATCTCCAGCTGCGTCCCCTGCAGAATCATCTGGGTCGCTTCTTCCTTCATCTCGGCATCCCACAAGTGCGGGTTTTCGATTTTGATCTGGTTGATCACATCGATACCGAAGTTCAAGTGCATCGACTCATCGCGCAGGATGTACTGGAACTGTTCGGCCACGCCGGTCATTTTGTTGCGGCGGCCCATGGACAGGATTTGGGTGAAGCCGCAGTAGAAGAAGATGCCTTCCAATACGCAGTAGTAGGCGACCAGGTTGCGCAGCAGTTCCTTGTCGGTGTCGACGGTGCCGGTTTCGAACTTCGGATCGGAGATGGAGCGGGTGTATTTGAGGCCCCAGGCTGCCTTTTTGGCCACCGATGGAATCTCGTGGTACATGTTGAAGATCTCGCCTTCATCCATGGCCAACGATTCGATGCAGTACTGGTAGGCGTGGGTGTGGATCGCTTCTTCGAAGGCCTGGCGCAGGATGTACTGGCGGCACTCCGGGTTGGTGATCAGGCGGTATACGGCCAGCACCAGGTTGTTGG
>NZ_JASLAW010000001.1 GCF_030147005.1 Pseudomonas sp. | reverse complement strand
TTCTTTTATCGTTTTTTTGTTTTGGTGGGTGCGGGTTGGCGGGGTTTTGTCATTTTTCTTTATATTTTTTTTGTGGATGTTCTCCCGGTTTCGCGCGCACCCCCGCTCCCACATTTTTTTGTGCCGGGTTAATTTCAAGGTCAAATTTCAGGCATAAAAAAACCCCGCTTTTAAGGGCGGGGTCTTTTCGACTAAGTCAGTACAAGTTAGATAACTTGAACTTCTTCAGCTTGCATGCCTTTCTGACCGCGGGTAGCGACGAAAGAAACCTGTTGGCCTTCTTTCAGGCTTTTGAAGCCGTCGGATTGGATAGCTTTGAAGTGAACGAACAGGTCGTCACCGGATTGTGGAGTGATGAAGCCGAAGCCTTTTTCATCGTTGAACCACTTAACGGTACCAGTTTGGCGATTAGACATGGTGTAACTCCTTGAACAAAGTTAACTGCGACTCAGGAAAAGCCCTGGCCGAGACTGAGTGCAAAGAGCAGGAAAAATTCTTGGAGATGGTTGGATCGAAATTCAACATATCGTGTAGAGATTCTCAGTGACACAAGCAACACAGTGACGCCACCTTAACCCTTTTTCCGGAACGTGCCAATGGTATTTCCGAAGGTTTCTCTATTTTCGTGACTGGCGGTGGTATTTATTGTCCCGAAGAACCGCGATAACAGCCCCGGCCCCGCTGGCTGCGGGTTACAGACAACAGTGTATTCGTCATTTAAAGCCCGGCGCCCTTTGAACCCCACCGCCGGCCCCGGTAAGATGCCCCTCAGAATTTTTCCACCTCGCTATTCAGGACACCGCCATGAGCATCAAATCGGACAAGTGGATTCGCCGCATGGCGCAGGAACACGGCATGATCGAACCGTTCGTTGAGCGTCAGATCCGTGGCGAAGGCAACGATCGTGTGATTTCGTACGGAGTTTCCAGCTATGGCTACGACGTGCGTTGCGCCGATGAATTCAAGGTGTTCACCAATATCAATTCGGCGATCGTCGACCCGAAGAACTTCGACGAAAAAAGCTTCGTCGACGTCAAGAGCGATGTGTGCATCATCCCGCCGAACTCCTTCGCCCTGGCCCGCACCGTGGAATTCTTCCGTATTCCACGTGACGTACTGACCATCTGCCTGGGTAAAAGCACTTATGCCCGTTGCGGCATCATCGTCAACGTGACCCCGCTGGAACCCGAGTGGGAAGGGCACGTGACCCTGGAGTTTTCCAACACCACCACCTTGCCGGCGAAAATCTACGCCAACGAAGGCGTGGCACAGATGCTGTTCCTGCAGTCCGACGAAGCGTGTGAAGTGTCCTATAAGGACCGTGCGGGCAAGTATCAAGGCCAGCGTGGCGTTACTCTCCCACGCGCTTGATCGAAAGCTCCTACGAGTTAAGGGAATTAGTCTGCAGAAAGTGACTCTATCTAGGTGTACTGCCTCGGCGCGTGTGAAGCGCGTCGAGCCACGCTTGAGGAGTGCCCTATGAAGATCAACCCGCGAATCAGCGCAGAACTTGCCCGGCTTGAACCCAACCAGATTGGTGTTCTGGCCTGGTCCCTGATGGCCGATCCTGCTTATGCGGGCGGCATCCCCGGCCAACCTGAGCCGGATTATCCGCAGCCTACCGAACCGGGTGAGCCGACCCTGCCGGATGAGCCGCCTCCCTCACCTGTCGCCTGACGCTGGGCCTTACTGAACCGGCCAGACCTCCTGATCGCCGATCACAAAGATTCGGTGCTCATCGTCCAGTTCCACGGCATAACCGCCGGTAAATGCGCCAAACGCCGGCAGCAGGCTGACGCGCTTGCCAATCTGGAAGCACGGCAGGCGTAAGCTCTGTCGGCCTTTGCCGCGCAAGCGGTAGACCGGGTGTACGTGCCCTGCCAGCACATGATGGCTGGGGTGGGCGTGCGGTTCGTGCTGCAAGGCAAAAGGCCCCACCAGTAAAGGCTCCGGCACGACCTCGATGTTCAGGTCTGCGGGCGGGTCGCCGGCGCGTTGATCGTGATTGCCGCGAATCAACGTGATCGGCAACTCGGCATGGCGCGCTCGCCAGCCCCTGAGCGCGCCAAGGGTGCCGCTGGCGTGGGAGCCGGGGCCGTGGAGGAAGTCTCCGAGAAAGATCACCTGAGCGCAGGGGAACGCCGACAGCAGCCGATCCAGGCGGCGCAGGTTTTCGCTCGTGGTGCCTTGGGGTACGGGTTGCCCGAGGCTGCGATAGGCTGATGCCTTGCCAAAGTGGGCGTCGGCGATCAACAGGCTTTGCCGCGCCGGCCAGTACACCGCTTTGTCCGCCAGCAACCACAATTGCTCCCCCTCAAGCGTTACCGAACACGCCATTAATCTTTCCCTCTATCCGCGACTTTTTCCAAATCTTTGACCATCCGCGCAATGCGCTCCGAGAGTTTTTCCGAACTCAGGCTTTCGCGCATCCGCTCTACCAGTAGCGGGAAGGCCAGTGGGGTAGGCCGTTGGATCACATGCAGGTCCAATTGCAGCGCCGAGAGGCGAAGCAACGTCTCTTCCAGCCGCTGAATGTCCAGCTCGTTGCGCAGGACTTCTTCCCCTGCCTGGGCCAGCAGCAGGTTCTGCGGGTCATATTGTTTGAATACTTCAAAGAACAGGCCACTGGAGGCCTGCACCTGGCGCGTGCTTTTCGGCGCACCGGGGTAACCGGCGAACACCAGCCCGGCAATGCGCGCGATTTCGCGAAAGCGGCGCAACGCCAGCTCCCCGGCGTTGAGGCTGGCCGCCACGTCTGTGAGCAGATCCTGCGGGCTGAGCAGGGCTTCGTTCAATATGTCGGGCCAGGACAGTTCGGTGGCACTCAGCAGCTCCAGCCCATAATCATTGACCGCAATGGAAAAGGTCACGGGTTGCTGCCGGCTGACCCGCCACGCCAGCAAACTCGCCAGGCCCAAATGCACCTGGCGCCCGGCGAAGGGGTAGAGAAACAGGTGCCAGCCTTCGCGCGACTTGAGAAACTCCGCCAGCAAGTGATTGCGAGTCGGCAGGCCGGACCAGCGCAATTGTGTGAGCAGCAACGGCTGCACCGCCTGCATCTCCGGGCCCTCGAACCGACCCTGTGCCGCCGCGTCGAAGCGCTCGATCACCGCCTGCGCCAGCTCATTGGAAAGCGGCATGCGCCCGCCATTCCAACGCGGCACGGCGGCTTTTTTCGCGGTACTGCGGCGTACATAGGCCGTCATGTTTTCCACGCGCACCAATTCAAGCAGGCGCCCGGCGAACAGAAAGCCATCCCCCGGCTTCAGCCGCGCAATGAAGCCTTCCTCGACACTGCCCAGGTTTTTGCCGCCACCGCCCTTGGTCCAGTACTTCAGATGAATACTCGCATCACTGACGATGGTGCCCACGCTCATGCGATGGCGGCGCGCCAATCGAGCATCGGGAACGCGCCAGATGCCGTGTTCGTCGGGTTCTACGCGGCGGTAATCCGGATAAGCGGTGAGCGACAGCCCGCCATGGCGCACAAAGGCCAGCGCCCAGGCCCAATCGGCTTCGGTCAGCTCGCGGTAGGCCCAGGCGCCGCGTACTTCGGCCAGCAGGGCATCGGGAGTGAACCCACCGCCCAGGGCCATGCTGACCAAATGTTGCACCAATACATCCAAGGGTTTGTGCGGGGATTCGCGGGCTTCGATGCGTCGCTGGGCAATCGCATCCTTTGCGGCGGCGGCTTCCACCAGCTCCAGGCTGTGGGTCGGCACCAATGTCACCCGCGATGGCCGCCCTGGTGCATGCCCTGAGCGGCCGGCGCGCTGCATCAGGCGCGCCACGCCTTTGGCCGAGCCAATCTGGAGCACCCGCTCCACCGGCAGGAAATCCACGCCCAGATCCAGGCTGGAGGTGCACACCACTGCCTTGAGTTGGCCGTCTTTGAGCGCACGTTCCACCCAGTCACGGGTTTCGCGCGACAGCGAACCGTGATGCAGCGCAATCAGGCCGGCCCAGTCGGGCCTGGCCTCCAGCAGCGCCTGGTACCAGATTTCCGACTGCGCCCGGGTATTGGTGAACACCAGGCAGCTGCTGCTGGCGTCCACTTGCGCCACGACTTGCGGCAGCATTTTCAAACCGATATGCCCGGCCCAGGGAAAGCGTTCGGCGGTGGGCGGCAACAGGGTGTCGACCTGTAGCTGCTTGGCCGTTTGCCCCTGCACATTCACCCCGCCACCCTGTGGGACTAATACATCCAGCGCGTGAGTCTGATTACCCAGGGTCGCGGAAATACCCCACACCAGCAATTCGGGATGCCAGCGCCGCAGCCGCGCCAGCGCCAATTGCAGTTGCACGCCGCGCTTATTGCCGATCAGTTCGTGCCATTCATCCACCACCACCATGCGCAGGTGCCCCAGGCTGACCTCACTGTCGGCGCGCGCCAGCATCAGCGTCAGGCTTTCCGGCGTGGTGATCAGCGTGGTGGGCTGGCGGCGGGTCTGGCGGGCGCGTTCGTTGCTGCTGGTGTCGCCCGTGCGCAGGCCAACGCTCCAGGGAATCTGCAATGCCGCCAGCGGCGCTTCAAGCGCACGCGCGGTGTCGGCGGCCAAAGCGCGCATCGGTGTGATCCACAACACGGTCAGGGGTTCGGCCGGCGCCTTGCGCTTGCCGGTGGCAGGTGGGCGGGTGATAGCGAAACGATTGAGGGCAGCGAACCACAGCGCGTAGGTTTTGCCCGCGCCGGTACTCGCATGCAGTAAGCCTGACTGGCCATCTTTGACGGCCTTCCACACCTCTTTCTGGAAGGCGAACGGGCGCCAGCCTCGGGTGGCAAACCATTGTTTTGCGAAGTCGACGGGTTTTGCCATGCGGCAGCGGACGCTCTGGAGGCTCTATTGCACAGACCCTCCAGGCGCCACAAAGGTTTACTTCAAGTTGCCGCTCAAAAACTGCTGCAGGCGTTCGCTCTTCGGATTGCCCAGCACGTCCGCCGGCGCACCTTGCTCTTCCACCCGGCCCTGGTGCAGGAACAGCACCTGGCTTGAAACCTTGCGCGCGAAGCTCATTTCATGGGTCACCATAATCATGGTGCGGCCTTCCTCGGCCAGGCCCTGGATCACTTTCAACACTTCGCCCACCAACTCAGGGTCCAATGCAGAAGTGGGTTCGTCGAACAGCATCACCTCGGGCTCCATCGCCAGCGCGCGGGCAATCGCGACGCGTTGCTGCTGGCCACCGGACAGGAACGCCGGGTATTGATCGGCCACCCGCGCCGGCAGGCCGACTTTATCCAGGTAGCGACGGGCGCGGTCTTCGGCGTCTTTCTTACTGCACCCCAGCACTCGGTGCGGGGCCATGGTGATGTTTTCCAGCACGCTCATGTGGCTCCACAGGTTGAAGTGCTGAAATACCATGGCCAGCCGCGTGCGCAAGCGTTGCAACTCGGCATCGTCGGCCACGCGCATGCCGTGGCGGTCGCTGACCATGCGGATCGCATGACCATCCAGGGTCATGGCACCGTCATCGGGCGTTTCCAGAAAGTTGATGCAGCGCAGGAAGGTGCTTTTGCCCGAGCCGCTGGCGCCGATCAGGCTGATCACATCACCGGTCCCGGCCTTGAGCGAGACACCTTTGAGCACTTCATTGTCGCCATAGCGTTTATGCAGGCCTTCAACGGTCAATTTGTACATGGGGGCGTGCATCCTCAAGGCGAAAGTAAGTAGCCGCTGCGGTAGGCCTCTGCGCCCGCGACATGGCTGATCACCATCCCGGCAGTGGCCATGCGTCGCAGTGAGCGGGCGTAAAGCAGGCCGGCATTCCGGCAGTGCACGGGCGTTACGCGGTCGGTGATGGGGTCGATGATTTCGGCGACCCGTTGCCCGGCTTCCAGGTACTCGCCCGGTAAGGCGCTGAATACCAGCAAGCCGCCCACGGGCGTGGTCACGGGTTCCACGCCCGCCAGTGGCGTGGCCGGGTAGGGCAGCGCGGGCAGTGGCGCGGCGTCGCCTTCAATGGCACCGAAGTGGATCAGGTAATCAATGATCGCCTGGCAGTCCAGGGCCGCCAGGCCGTGGTTGACGTCGCCTTGACCGCGCAACTCGACGGTTACGGAAAAACTGCCCAGGGGGATCGGGAAGCGCTCGCCGAAGCGTTGGTGCAACTGCCACCACACCAGGGTGAAACACTCATCAAAGGATTGCCCGCCGGAATCGGTCGCCAGCAGGTTGGCCTCCGAGCCCAGGTAACGCGCCAACGGCTCCACCTGTGGCCAGGCCTCAGGCGTGGTGTAGAGATGGGCCACGGCTTCGAAATCGCAATGCAGGTCCAGCACCATGTCGGCATCGCACGCCAGGCGTTGCAACACCAGGCGCTGGGATTGCAATTGAGTCGACGCGGTTTGCGCGGCCAGGGCCTCGGACAACGCCGTGCGGATCAACCGGGCGTTGCGTTGGGGGTCATTGCCCAGGAAGGCCTCAACCTGATCCCCGACCGCTTCGCTGAGGTCGACGAACAGGCGATTGAAATTCTGCCCGCTTTCCAGCTCGAAGCGGCCCAGGGGGATGTCCATCAACACCTGTTCCAGCCCCACGGGATTGGCGACCGGCACCAGTACGACCTCGCTGCGCAAGCGCCCGGCGGCCGCCAGCTGTGCCAGGCGCGCCTTCAAGTGCCAGGCCACCAGCATGCCCGGCAATTCATCGGCATGCAGTGACGATTGGATGTAGACCTTGCGTTCGGCCTGTTCCGGGCCGAAGTGGAAACTGTGAATCTGCCGCGCCGTGCCGGGCACCGGCGCTATCAGGTCATGTCGTTGATGACGCATGTAAGCTCCTTAGTGGCTTGGCCCGAGAAAGGCCAGCCAGCGGCGTTCGGCCAACCGAAACAGCCCGACCAGGGCGAAGGTCACCACCAGGTAGATCAAGGCTGCGATGCCGAATGATTGAAAGGTCATGAAGGTGGCCGAATTGGCATCCCTGGCGACTTTGAGGATGTCCGGGATAGTGGCGGTAAACGCCACGGTGGTCGAATGCAGCATCAGGATCACTTCGTTGCTGTAGTAGGGCAACGAGCGGCGCAGCGCCGACGGCATGATCACGTAGGCGTACAGCTTCCAACCGCTGAGGCCGTAGGCCTTGGCCGCTTCGACTTCGCCGTGGGCCATGCTGCGGATCGCCCCGGCGAAAATTTCCGTGGTGTAGGCGCAGGTGTTGAGGGCGAAGGCCAGGACCGTGCAGTTCATCGCATCGCGAAAGAACGCATCGAGCACCGGTTGCGCGCGCACGGCGGCGATGCTGTAGATACCGGTGTAGCAGATCAGCAGCTGGATATAGAGCGGCGTGCCTCGAAACAGGTAGGTGTAAAACTGCACCGGCCAGCGCACCAGGCGCCTGCGCGAGACACGCGCGATGGACAGCGGAATCGATACCAGAAAGCCAATGACCAATGCCGCGCTGAGCAGCCACAAGGTCATGGCCAGGCCGGTGATGTGCTGGCCGTCGCTGTAGAGGAACGGGCGCCAGTATTCCTGCAAAAGTTCGATCATCGCACCGCCTCCCGTGAGCCTGCGGCGTAGCGACGTTCAAGACGACGCAAGACAAAATTGGAAGCGCTGGTGATCAACAGGTAGATCAGCGCGGCGAGTACCAGGAAGTAGAACAGTTGATAGGTGCTCTTGCCGGCGTCCTGGGCCGCTTTCACCAGATCGGCCAGGCCGATGATCGACACCAGCGCGGTGGCCTTGAGCATCACCATCCAGTTATTGCCGATGCCCGGCAGGGCAAAGCGCATCATCTGCGGGAAGGTCACGTAGCGAAACCGTTGCCCGCGCTTGAGCCCGTAGGCGGTGGCGGCTTCCAGTTGACCACGGGGCACGGAGAGAATCGCGCCACGAAAGGTTTCGGTGAAATAAGCACCGTAGATAAAGCCCAGGGTGATGACCCCGGCGCTGAATGGGTCGATCTCGATGTATTCCCATTCCATAAAATCGGTCAGGCCGGTCAGCCAGGTTTGCAGGCTGTAGAAAATCAGCAGCATCAATACCAGGTCGGGCACGCCTCGGATCAAGGTGGTGTAGAGCTGGGCTGGGATACGCAGAAAGGGCAGGCTGGAGAGTTTTGCGCTGGCGCCGAGCAGGCCCAGCAACACGCTGACGGCCAGGGACAGCACCGACAATTTAACGGTCATCCAGGTGCCTTGCAGCAACAGCGGGCCGAAACCCTTCAAGCTGAACGCGCTCAGCCCGAGGGTTTGCAACAGATCTTCAAACATAAATCAGGACCTATGGCGATAAAAAAGCGCCCCTTCAAAAAAGGGGCGCCCCGGGCATTATTTGCCGCTGTACAGGTTCAGATCGCCAAAGTGTTTTTTCTGAATAGTGGCGTAGGTGCCATCATCGTGTAACGCTTTGATACCTTTATCCAAAAGGGCCTTCAGCTCAGTGTTACCTTTTTTGATACCGATCGCGGTTTTCGATGGCAGCAATGGATCGTCGATTGCAGCGCCGACTTCATAGCCAGCGCCAGCCGGGGACTTCAAAAAGCCCAGTTCAGCCTGCAGCATGTCCTGCACGGAGGCATCGAGACGGCCGGACGTCAGGTCCGCATACACCTGGTCCTGGTTGGCGTAGGCCTTGGTGGTCACGCCGGCCTTGTCCAGCACAGCCTTGGCGTAGGCTTCCTGGATAGTGCCCTGCTCATAGCCAACGGATTTGCCCTTGAGCGACTCAGGCGTCGAATACCCCGCGCCTTTCTTGAACACCAGCGAGGTTGGGCCCGAGAACAGCTCGTTGGAGAAGTCGATAGCCTTCTCGCGCGCTGGCGTCACGGTCATGGATGAAATCACACCGTCGAACTTGTTGGCTTTAAGGCCTGGAATCATGCCGTCGAAGTCGCTTTCAACCCACTTGCACTTGACCTTCAGCTCCGCACAGATGGCGTTGCCCAGGTCGATGTCGAAGCCCACCAGGCTGCCATCGGCGGCTTTGGATTCGAACGGGGCATAGGACGGATCGACACCGAAACGCAATTCCTTGTATTCCTTGGCGGTTGCAACACCTGCAGCCATGCACAGAGCGAGTGCAGAAAGGGTCAGCAATGCTTTTTTCATTATGTGTTCCCTGGAAACCAAGATAAGCGCTTGTGGCGCGTTTAGGACTGTTACTGAACGGTGTCAGACGAATCCCAGGTAGCAATTTCTGCACCATAGTTCCGAATGATCGTTTTAAAAGGTGGGATGAAGGAGTCTTGGGTGTAGTGGGTGCTCAAAAACGGGCATGGAAAATTCAATGCACCGTTTTGGGCGCCCACCGGAAGCTGGATCAGGCCAGTAGGTCTTGCAAGGTGGCCAAGCTGTCTGCTTCCTCTACGGACTTGTCCTGGCGCCAGCGCAACATCCGGGGGAATCGCACCGCAATTCCGCTCTTGTGGCGCTTGGACAGGGCGATGCCTTCGAACCCCAACTCAAACACCATGCTCGGCGTGACGCTGCTGACCGGGCCGAATTTTTCCACGGTGGTCTTGCGCACGATCGCGTCGACCTTGCGCATTTCTTCGTCGGTCAGCCCGGAATACGCCTTGGCGAACGGCACCAGGGTGCGCTCGCTGCCCGGCGGGCCGTCCCACACCGCGAAGGTGTAATCGCTGTACAGGCTGGCGCGCCGGCCGTGGCCGCGCTGGGCGTAAATCAGCACGGCGTCGATGCTGAACGGGTCGACCTTCCACTTCCACCACAGGCCCATATCTTTGGTGCGGCCCACGCCGTAGAGGCCTTCGCGGTCCTTGATCATCATGCCTTCGACACCGAGGCTGCGGGAGGCTTCGCGTTGCACGGCCAACGCTTCCCAGGTATGCCCCTCCAGCAGTGGCGAGGGCAATAACACGGGTTGGCTGCACTGCGCGATCACGCGTTCCAGCTGCGCACGGCGTTCAGCCAGGGGGCGGTTGCGCCAGTCGTCGCCCTGGTACTCCAGCAGGTCGTAGGCGAGCACCGCCACCGGCGCATCTTCAAGCACTTTTTTACTCAAGGTCTTGCGACCGATCCGCTGTTGCAGCAGGGCGAAGGGTTGTACGGCGTCCTTCCAGACCACGATTTCACCGTCGATCACCGTGCCGTCCGGCAAGCCACTGACCAGGCTGTGAAGCTCGGGGAAACGCTCGGTCACCAGTTCTTCACCGCGGGACCAGACCCACAGGCGGCCCTCGCGCTTGACCAGCTGCGCGCGAATGCCATCGAATTTCCATTCCACCTGCCAGTCGGCGGGGGCGCCGAGCAGGGCGTCAAACTGCTCCACCGGTTGCGCCAAGCCATGGGCAAGAAAAAACGGATACGGCTGACCGCCGCGTTGCGCATGTTCGTCGGACGATTCGGCGGCGATCAGCTTGAGGTAGCCCGCGGCCGTAGGGCGATTGGACAAGTCGGTGTAGCCCACCAGCCGTTGGGCCACGCGTTTGCTGTCAAGCCCGGCCATGGCGGCAAGCGCGCGAGTCACCAGCAGCTTGGACACGCCCACGCGAAAACTGCCGGTGATCAACTTGATGCACACCATCAGGCTCGGTTGGTCCAACTGCACCCACAACGCAGGCAGGCGTTCAGCCAGTTCAAGCGGCGCAAGGCCACGCAGCGGTAACAGCTTTTCTTCCAGCCACACCGCCAGGCCGTCTTCGGAGGTGTAGGTCGATTCGGGCAGCAGCAGGGAAATCGTCTCGGCCAGGTCGCCGACGGACTGGTAGCTTTCTTCGAACAACCACGGCTCGATGTTCGCCGCTTGCGTGGCCATATCCCTCAGCAGGCGGGTCGGTACCAATTGTCGAGGCCGCCCACCGGACAGGAAGTACACCGCCCATGCCGCATCCTCCGGCGGTGCCTGCTGAAAATAGTTTTGCAGTGCCGCGAGCTTGGCGTTGCTGGAAGTTGTTGCATCGAGGTTGGCGTACAGCTCGGCGAAGGCTTTCATGCGCTGGCCTCTTCTTCGTCATCGCCGTATTCGGTGCTGAAACCCTGGGCATCCAGGCCTTTCTCGCGCAGATGGCGCACCAGCACACCGACCGAGCCGTGGGTGACCATCACCCGTTCGGCGCCGGTCTGTTCGATGGCCCACAACAGTCCGGGCCAATCGGCGTGGTCCGACAGCACAAACCCACGGTCGACCCCGCGCCGCCGTCGAGTGCCGCGCAGGCGCATCCAGCCGCTGGCGAAAGCGTCGCTGTAGTCGCCGAAACGGCGTATCCAGGTGCTGCCACCGGTGGAGGGCGGGGCAATGATCAGGGCCTGGCGTAGCAGCGGGTCGTTTTTTTTGAAGTCGCCGGCGTATAGCGTTTCGGGAATGTAGATACCGGCTTCGCGGTACACCCGGTTCAACGGCTCAACGGCACCGTGGCTGAGGATCGGACCGATGCTCGCATCGATGCCATGGAGAATGCGCTGGGCTTTGCCGAAGGAATAACAGAACAGCACGCTGGCTTTGCCGACGGCGATATTGGCCTGCCACCAGTCATTAATCCCGGCAAAAATCTGTGCCTGCGGCTGCCAGCGGTAGATCGGCAGGCCAAACGTGGATTCGGTAATAAAGGTGTGGCAGCGCACCGGCTCGAACGGCTCGCAAGTGCCATCGGGCTCGACCTTGTAGTCGCCGGACGCGACCCAGACTTCGCCCTGGTATTCCAGGCGCACCTGGGCTGAGCCCAACACGTGCCCGGCCGGATGAAAGCTCAAGGTCACACCGTGATGCACCAACGGCTCGCCGTAGGCCAGGGTTTGCAGGTTGATGTCCTGGCCCAGGCGCGAACGCAGGATGCCTTCGCCGGGAGCGGCGGCCAGGTAATGTTGATTGCCGGTGCGGGCGTGGTCGCCGTGGGCGTGGGTGATGACGGAACGTTCCACCGGACGCCAGGGGTCGATGTAGAAATCCCCGGCTGGGCAATAGAGGCCTTCGGGTCGGGCGATGACAAGGTCCATGGGGTGACCGGGGAGGTGGGCTTGTTACTTATGAGGCGGGGCGTTGTGCAGAAGTTCTATCTGAATGCATGCGGGCAAATGTGGGAGCGGGCGTGCTCGCTCCCACATTGAGATCCGGTTATTTACCCGGTGTCAGGGTCAACCGCGCTTTCCCATACACCTTTTCAAAGTTCTGCGGTTGCATCGGGAAGCTCAGGTATTGCGCCTTGAGCGATGGGTCGATGCCGCTGGCATAGTGGGGGCTGGCCGGGTTGCCCGACTGGCCGGTGCCACCCTGGCCCATCATCGGTTCCGGCTGGCCGAAGTCGACAATCATGCGCAGCGCCGACGCCTGGGTCACGTTGAAATCCTGCCCCCAGTTGTACGCTGCCGGATTCAGTGTGTTGTGGTCGCCACCGCTGGCCAGGGGACCACGGATAACCTGACCGCTGGTGTTTTTCCAGGTGGTGGTGTGCAGCTTGCCCCATTGCCAGGCTTTGTGATCAGCGCCCAGCAGGCTGTCGCCGGTACTGATCGTGGCGGCCAGAGTGCGTGCGAGGATTGCCGGCTTGTCTTCTTTGCGTGGCGTGCGCGTGTCATCCCAGAACGGGCTGTCTTCACGGCCCAGCAAATGGTCTGCGGTGGCTGAGTAGGACAGGCTGGCATTGCTGACAAAAGCCTTCCAGCTGGCGCTGCCTTGCGGACCGAGTTTGTCGAGAAAGATCTCTTTGGCGCTTTCCTGCAGGAACAGCTCGTAGACCGCCGCGTCGGCGGAAGTTGATGCAAGTCGACCGTCAAAGGCCATCAAGCGGCTCAACGCTTCGCGCGCCTTGGCCTGTTCGGCGGCGGGCAGCGCATCGATTGCCTGTTTCAGCGGCTGGGCCATGCCCGGCGCCTGGAACATGCCCTTGAGTTTGGCGGCGAAGAGGGTGGTCTGGTCGTATTGCATGGCGATCAGGCTGCGGCTGTCATGCTTGCCGGCGTTGGCCAGTTGCGCCAGGCGCTCGCTGCGCTCCGGCGCATCCCAGGAGTTGGACAGCTGCATGCCGTAGCCACGCGGGGCGGTGCGCTGGTTGGCGGTGCCGACCCAGCCTTGGGCCGGGTCCTGGTCATAGGGGTGCAGCATGGCGTCGGCGTAACCGTCCCAGTCAAAGCGTGTATCCCAGCCCGGCGAAGGCAGCAGGCCTTCGCCTTCGCGGCGGTTGGGAAAGCGGCCGGTGACTTGCCAGCCGATGTTGCTGGCATCGGCGAAGATCATGTTCAACGCAATGGCGCGAATTTCGCGGGTGGCGTCCGAGGCCTTGCCGGCGTTTTGCGCGCGGGACAGGTCGAAGAACGCGTCCAGGCTCTTGTCTTCCTTCAAATCGGCGGTTTGCAGGGCCAGGCCGAACCCGCTGGTGAGGGCCTGGCTGCTGTTGAGCAAGGCGCCGTGGCGCGTTTCGTACACCACTTCGCGAATCGAGCGTTGGCCTTTGATGAAGAAGGTTTCGTTACGCACGCCGGCCGGTAGCCATTTGCCGTTGTTCTCGTAGTACAACGCGCTGCCCTGGCGTTTGACCTTCTCCAGGAACAGGTCCTGGGTGTCGCCCTTGACTGCGCTCATGCTCCACGCCACTTTGCCGTTGAAACCCGACAGCAGGGTCGGCAGGCCGGCGATCGACGCGCCGACCGCCTGATATTTCGGGGCGCGGATCTGCACATAGCTCCAGGGTGACGGTGCTTGCGGCTGGGCGGCGATATCGTTGGCCAGCAGGCTCTTGCCGCTGCGGCTGCGTTGCGGCCCGATGGCCCAGTTGCTGGACGTGGTAACGCCCAGGGCATTGAGGCTGTTGAGTTGCTGGCTGACCGTGTCCAACCCGGCGAGGCCGGTGATCTGGCTCAGGTTCACGCCCTTGAGTTTGTCGGCTTCGGCCAGCGGGATCGCTTCGTCCGGCGCGCTTGGGATAAGCCAGGCGAGCTTGTCGGCTCCGACTTTTTGCGCCAGTACCAGCGACGAAATCTCTTCCTGCAGGTTGCTCGACTCGCTGAAATTCAGCAGGCAGAACAACAGCGCCGAATCTTCCGGTTTCCAGTACTCGGGGGTGTAGCCGGTCTGGGCCAGGTCGCTCGGCAGCTTGTCGCGGTAGCGGAACAGGTAGGCATTGACGCCCCGCGCATAGACTTCAAAGAAGCGCTTGAGCCGTGGCGACGAGGCGTTGTACAGCTCGCCGGCGCTCTTTTTAAGGTTGACCGCGCGCATGAACCGGTCGACGTCGAGTAACTCGGGGCCGGACATTTCCGCCAGACGGCCCTGGGCCAGCAGGCGCAAGGTGACCATCTGGGTGATCCGGTCGCTGGCGTGCACATAGCCGAGGCTGAACAGCGCGTCGTGGAAAGTGTTGCTTTCAATCAGCGGCATGCCTTGGGCATTGCGGCGTATCGACACGTTTTGCGCGAGGCCTTTGAGCGGCTGTACGCCGGCTGCGGGGGGCAGGGTGTCCTGGGTGTTCTGGAGCTGGCAACCGGACAGGCTCAACGCACTGACCACTGCCGCGGCAACGCCGAACCGGGGAAGAAAATGTGTAAGGGCTGGCGAGGCCATGGCAAAGCTCCTGCGGGGGTAGCGTCATTAAAGGCGCTACGTTAGTGAGCGCGGCGAAACGACGCAAGCGGGAGTTGTGTGATTCATGACTACTAATGTTGAAGGAGCAAGCCCTCATGCCGGTCATTCACGCACTAGAGCGGACAACCTGTGACCTGTGACCTGTGAGCTGTGGCCTGTGACCTGTGGCCTGTGGCGAGGGAGCTTGCTCCCGCTGGGTCGCGAAGCGGCCCCTGAAACGGGACTGCTACGCAGTCCAACGGGAGCGAGCTCCCTCGCCACCATACGGCGCTCCCTCTTAACTGACTGGCGTCAGGGTGGGCCTTCTCCCACATTCGGATCTTGAGTGAGGCTTAAGCGCCGTGGCACTTCTTGAATTTTTTATCGCTGCCGCACGGGCAGGGATCGTTGCGACCAACGTCTTTCAACGCGTTGCGCACCGGCTCCTGGTGAGCATGGCCGCAGTTCGGGCCGTGGACATGGCCGTGGTCGTGATCGTGGTGATCGTGATCGTGGTTGCAGTCGGGACCATGGACATGGGGTTGCTGAGTCATCGATGTCGCTCCGGAATAAAATCGCCGGGGATTATCTCGCCATTGTGGGCCACCTGCACGTCATTACCGATGAATAATCCGGTTTTCAGCTCGCCTTCGAGACGATAAGGCACGGGGCGCTCGGGATCTTTCAGCATTTGCACCACATCGCGTATTCGCGGCCACAGGTTGGTGCGTACCGACACCCTGAAGTATTTATGGCTGCGCGGCGGCACGGTCAGCCATTCGTTGGACTCACCTTCGGTCAGCACCAGGTCGCCGAGGGTGACCTTGTAAATCAGGCCGCGCACGGTGAGGTCGGCGTCGTCGCGGTTGTCCACGCGAAAGTAGAGCTTGAACTTCTGCTCCAACAGCTTGGCCCGCACCACTTCGACGTTCACCAGTGATACGTGGGGCGGCGGCGAATCGTCCTCGAACCAGGAAGCGCAGCCGGTCAGGCCCAGGGTTAACGCCAGCATCAAGCTGAAGGTGCGAAGCATTGGCGTCATCCCTGTCAGGTAATTAAAAGTAGCTCGAACAGCACTTCTTGAATTTTTGTCCGCTGCCACACAAACATACATCATTACGCCCGGCCTTCACCTGAACCGTCGGATCGATGAAGTACCAGCGCCCTTCGTTCTGTACGAAAGAAGACCGTTCACGGTGGCTATGTTCACCAGTGCTGTCATGCCAGCGCGCCGTGAAGGTCACGAAGGCGTGTTCCGGCTGGCCACCGAACACCTCTGAGCTCTCCACCTCAAGGCCGAGCCACGTGCTTTGTGCGCTCCAGGCGGCAATGGCGTCACGGTCGAGACCATCTCGCTGCGCCGGCAGGGTGGTGCTCACCAGATAGTCCACCAGGCCCAGCACGTAGGCGCTGTAACGCGAACGCATCAACGCCGTGGCGCAGGGCGCCGGGTGGCCGGCGTGATAATGGCCGCAGCAGGCGTCCAGCAGATTGCCACTGCCGCAGGGGCAAATGGTTGTACTCATCGTGTTACCACCAATACTTTCCAAAATTTTCCGGGTTGGCCCAGAAACGCGCGTTGAGCCAGTCAGGGACTTGTTTATAGTCAAGCAGATCATAGGTAAAAAGCGTCAGCACCTGCTCATCACGCTGGAAACGCTCGCCGGCTTGCAGGGCCAGGGAGAAAAAGTCGGTGTCCTTCCAGTCGCAGGCGCCCAGGTCTACCAGCACCGCGATGCGGCTGGCATTGAGGTTTCGAATACCCCCCAACAACGTCAGACCCTGGGCTTTGGGCAGGTGTTCCAGGCAATCGACCACCAGTGCCAGGTCAAAACGCTGCGCCGCCAGTTCGGCAGGCAGCGGGCCAGGTTGGGCGACGCTGACGCGCACATCGGGATGCGCCGTTTTAAACGCATCCAGCGCGGGGAACTGGCTGGCGCCCAATAACAGCAGGCGTTTGGGAGCGTGCAGGTCCAGCAGCGCAGCCAACGCTTGCTGGGGAGTACGGGAAGAAATTCCAGCGGTCATCGCAGATCCTCACATCAGGACGGTAGAGACTAGCGCGGCTGGGCGTGCGGGCCTAGAGCATTACGGTCAATACCGCTGGCGCTTGAGCCATGGCTTCTGAAGTTTTTTGATCCTTCACTGGCAAATCGCCTGTAGAAGTCGTTACTGTGCGTCCAAAGAAAAATTTGAAAACACTCGGGAGCCCCATGATGCGTAAGGTTTTTCTGCTGGCCCTGTTGGTCAGCCCCGTTGTCCTGGCCCAGAGCGTCAGTGTCGAAACCCACTCGCTGATGCGCCTGCCCAGCAGCACCAGCGTGCTGCAACTCGAGCGCCTGGATGTGGCGGACTACGGCACCCTGCTGATTCCGGCCACCATCAGCCAGATCTCGGTGGATGAACTGCATCTGGGGCGTGAAGCACGCATTGCCATTGTCCCCGGCACTACCTCGCTGCAGTTGCAGGTGCGCCAGGCGCAACTGGAGCAGGGCAGCCAGATCACCTCCCGCGGTGCGCCCGGCACCCATGAAAAGCCCGCCAAAGCCGGGCGTGACTTGACCTTGCGCATTAATTCACTGACTGCTGAAGAATTGTCGGTGGATGCCCGTGGTGGCGCCGGAGCCCAAGGGTATGCGGGCCTGGATGGAGCCAATGGCGTCGACCCAGGTTGCACTTGGGGTTCGGCCGGGCGCGGTTTCAATGGCGATAACGGCGGCGATGGGTTGCCGGGTGCGTCGGGTGCGCAAGTACGTGTCGAGTTGCCCCAGGATTTTGCGGCTGAACAGATTAAAGTCTGGGTGGATGGCGGGCCTGGCGGCTTGGCGGGGGTTGCGGGTAAACCGGGCAAAGGCGGGCAGTCCAAGGGATGCCTGGTGTACCGCGCCGATGGCGGCGAAAAAGGCCGGCCAGGGCTGGAAGGGCAACCGGGGCCGGCCGGGCCTGCGGGTTCTGTGACCATTCAAAGGCTTTGAGTTGTTTGGTTGACGCCGTCGCGGGCTGACCGGTATGACCCACCTATATGGGTTACCAATCCGTTCACGCGCACAGGTAACAGGTATTTGCGTACCTATGCCGCGACAGCGTCAGGGGGATAACTCAGAACATCGGCCGCGCCGAAGCAATCGCCACCACCACCAACCCCACAATCAAGTTAATGCCGACCAATTTGCGGATCTGCCCCAGTGCCGCAGCACCCGCGGGCCAGTCCTCAGCTGCCACCGCCGCCTTCAGCGCCGGAAATTTCAACGCCTGGATGCGGATGAACAGCGCCGTCATTACCAGATACAAGCCCATCATCACCTGCACATAGCGCGGTGCGGTCTCAAAACCGTTGAAGCGAAGGTGCAGCAAGCCGACGCCGCTGATCGGCAAAATCAGCACCGCCACCCACACCCATACAAAAAAACGTTGAAACACATTTGCCCACAGCTTTAGCCGGGCAGGGCCCTCAAGGGCCGCCACGGCGGCGGGACGCAGGATCATCCAGGCGAAAAACATGCCGCCGACCCAGATCAAGGCGGCCAATACATGCAGGGTGTAAGCGAGGCTAAACGCGGTCATTGTGGTACTCCGTTCTGCGCGGGATTAATTAGCGGGGTATGATAGCGGCCGATCCGAACCACTGAAAATTTATCCAGCGTTTTTTGCGCCCGACTATTCATGATCAGCACTGAACTCAAAACCACGATCCAGGGCGCCTATTCGCGTTTTCTCGAAGCCAAGAGCTTGAAACCGCGCTACGGCCAACGCCTGATGATCGCCGAAGTGGCCAAGGTCCTCGGGGATATCGACACCGATGACGAAGGGCGGCGCAGCGGTGACCCTGCAATCGTGGCCGTCGAAGCCGGCACCGGTACCGGCAAGACCGTGGCCTACAGCCTGGCCGCGATCCCGACCGCCAAGGCTGCCGGCAAACGCCTGGTGATCGCCACGGCTACCGTCGCCCTGCAGGAGCAGATTGTCTACAAAGACTTGCCTGACCTGATGCGCAACAGCGGGCTGAACTTCACGTTCGCCTTGGCCAAGGGCCGTGGCCGTTACATGTGCCTGTCCAAGCTCGACGTGCTGCTGCAGGAAGGCCACGCGCAGACCGCCACGGCCTCGCTGTTCGAGGAGGAAGGCTTCAAGATCGAAGTCGACGAAGTCAGCCAGAAACTGTTTACCAGCATGATCGAAAAGCTCGCCGGCAATAAATGGGACGGCGATCGCGACAGCTGGCCCACTGCCCTGGAAGATTCCGACTGGGCGCGCCTGACCACCGACCACAGTCAATGCACCAACCGCCATTGCCCCAACTTCGGTCAGTGCGCCTTCTACAAGGCCCGCGAAGGCATGGGCAAGGTCGACGTGATCGTCACCAACCACGACATGGTGCTGGCCGACCTGGCCCTGGGCGGCGGCGCCGTATTGCCGGACCCGCGCGACACCCTGTATGTGTTCGACGAAGGCCATCACCTGCCGGACAAAGCCATCGGCCACTTCGCCCATTACACGCGCCTGCGCTCCACCGCCGACTGGCTGGAAACCACCGCCAAGAACCTCACCAAGCTGCTGGCCCAGCATCCGCTGCCCGGTGACCTGGGCAAGCTGATCGAACAGGTGCCTGAGCTGGCGCGGGAGATCAAGACCCAGCAGCAGTTCATGTTCAGTGCCTGCGAGCAGGTGGCCGACTTCAAACCCGGTGAAGACGTGGAAGGCCGTGAGCGGCCGCGTCACCGTTTTGTGGGCGGAATGATCCCCGAGCATATGCGCGAAATGGGCATTGAACTGAAGAAGGGCTTTTCACGCCTGACCGACCTGTTCACCCGACTCACGGACTTGCTCAAGGAAGGCATGGATGGCGAGGTCAATATCGGCATCGCCAGTAACCAGGCCGAAGAATGGTATCCGCTATTCGGTAGCCTGCTCTCCCGCTCCCAAGGCAACTGGGAGTTGTGGACGGCCTTCACCGTCGAAGACCCTGAAGACAACCCGCCCATGGCGCGTTGGCTGACCTTGGCGGAAAGCGGTGCGCTGTTCGATATCGAGGTCAATGCCAGCCCGATCCTCGCCGCCGAGATGCTGCGCCGCAACCTGTGGAACGTAGCCTATGGCTGCCTGGTGACCTCGGCCACGCTGACCGCCCTTGGCACTTTCGACCGTTTCCGCATGCGCGCCGGCCTGCCGAAGAAGGCCGTCACTGCGGTGGTGCCCAGCCCCTTCCATCACGCCGATGCCGGCGTATTGCGGGTGCCCGACCTCAAGGCCGACCCACGGGACGCGGCGGCGCACACCGCAGCGATCATCCGTGACTTGCCCGAGTTGGTGGAAGGTTCGCGGGGCACCCTGGTGCTGTTTTCGTCGCGCAAACAGATGCAGGACGTGTTTGACGGCCTTGACCGCGACTGGCGTAAACAGGTGTTTATCCAGGGCAACCTGTCCAAGCAGGAAACCTTGAACAAACACAAGGCGCGCGTCGATGGCGGTGATTCCAGCGTGTTGTTCGGCCTGGCGAGCTTCGCCGAGGGCGTGGACTTGCCCGGCGCCTACTGCGAGCACGTGGTGATCGCCAAGATCCCGTTCTCGGTGCCGGATGATCCGGTCGAAGCGGCGCTGGCCGAATGGATCGAAGCCCGCGGCGGCAACCCGTTCATGGAAATCTCGGTGCCCGATGCTTCGCTGAAGCTGGTGCAGGCCTGCGGGCGTTTGCTGCGCACCGAGGAAGACCGGGGCACCATCACTTTGCTCGATCGCCGCCTGGTCACCCAGCGCTACGGCAAGGCGATCCTGAACGCTTTGCCGCCGTTCAGGCGCGAAATTTCTTAAGCCACTGTGGGCGAGCTCGCCCACTTCGTGGTCTATCTCATGTATGTCACCAGGCCATTCACCGGCCGTCTGGGAGAACCTTGTTCGTATGATTCGCACGCTGCCCGCTCTTTTTGCACTGCTGGTCGCCGCGCCGTTGATGGCCGCGCCTGCCGGGCAACAAACGCTGTTCAACTTCGTCCGTCCGGCCGATGTGGTCAAGGTGGCGACCCAGGACGCCAGCCTGCCGCAATACAACGCCGAACAAACCCCCGAAGGCGAGGTGCTGCGTCGCATCACCTTCAACCCGGCGGCCGAGCCGAGCCTGGTGCTCAGCCCGCAAACCGGCGTATGGGACTGGTCGCAATCGGGCGCCATGAGCCTGCGAATCCAGAGCGCCATGAATTGGGCGTTGACCCTCTACGTAAAAGTACAAAGCGCCGACGGCAAGACCCTGGTCAGCCGCATCGACCTGCCGGCCGGCCCGGCCCAGACCTTGCTGGTGCCACTGCAAGCCAACTCGCCGCTGAGCCAGGGCATGAAGGCCGGCCCGCCGATGCCGATGACCGTGGACGGCCAACGTGTCTTGTTGGCCGCCAGTGCCGGCGAAATCGACCGCAGCCAAGTGGTGTCGGTGACGCTGTCGATGATCAAGCCGAATGCCGCCCAAAGCATTTTGCTGGAGCGCTTTGGCGTGCAGGACAGCGAGCCGGTGATGAAGGCCGCTTACAGCGAACTGGTGGACGCTTACGGCCAGTCCACCCGCGCGCGCTGGCCGGAAAAAGTCAGCAGCGACGAGCAGCTCAAGGCTGCGGCGACCAAGGAGCAACGACAGTTGAAGGTGTGGCTTGCCGAGCGTGATAAATCCTCCCTGGATCAGTTCGGCGGCTGGAACAAAGGCCCGGCGTTCGACGCCAGCGGCTTCTTCCGCACTGAAAAGCGTGACGGTCGCTGGTATCTGGTCACCCCGCAAGGCCATCCGTTCTACTCGCTGGGCGTCAATACCGTGACCCCGGACAACAGCCAAACCTACGTGGCAGGGCGTGAGTGGATGTTTGCGGCGCTGCCCAAGGCCGGTGAGCCTTTCGACAAGTATTACGGCAGCGGCGATAACCGTACCGGCAACGGCGCGGGCGAAGGGCGCGGTTTTGGCTCGGGGCGTTGGTATGATTTCTACCGCGCCAACCTGCAGCGCACCTATGACAGTGAAGGCTTCGATCAGAAGCGTTGGGTGGCCCACACCCTCGACCGCTTGCAAGCCTGGGGCTTCAACACCGTGGGTAACTGGAGCGATCCGGACCTGGCCACGGCCGACCGCGTGCCTTACACCTTGCCGCTGTCGATTGTGGGTGACTACGCCAGCATCAGCACCGGCACCGACTGGTGGGGCGGCATGCCCGATCCGTTCGACCCACGCTTCGCCATGGCCACTGAACGCGCCGTGGCCATCGCCGCTCGCGATCATCGCGACGACCCATGGCTGATCGGTTTTTTTGCCGACAACGAACTGGCCTGGGCCGGGCCTGGCGACGATGCAAAATCCCGTTACGCCCTGGCCTACGGCACCCTGCGCATGACCACCGACGTACCGGCCAAGCGCGCCTTCCTCAAGCAACTGCGTGACAAGTACCGTAATGAAGAAGGGTTGTCGAAAGCCTGGGGCATCCACCTGGCCGGCTGGGAACTGATGGAAGACCCCGGCTTCGAGCCGCCGGTGCCCAACCCGGAACATCCTGAAATCGAGGCCGACTTCAAGTATTTCCAACAGACCTTCGCCGACGCCTACTTCAAGACCATCTCCGACTCGCTGAAATGGCACGCGCCCAATCAGTTGCTGCTGGGCGGGCGTTATGCGGTGAGCACCCCTGAAGCCGTGGCGTCCTGTGCACAGTATTGCGATGTACTGAGCTTCAACATGTACACCCTCAAACCCCAGGACGGTTATGACTTCGCCGCCCTGCGCGCACTCAACAAACCGGTACTGATCACCGAATTCAATTTTGGCTCGACCGACCGTGGCCCTTTCTGGGGCGGTGTGACACAGTTGGCCGGGGAGCAAGAGCGCGGCGCGGCGTACGCGGCCTTCCTCAAGCAAGCCATGGCGGAGCCGTCGATTGTCGGCGTGCACTGGTTCCAGTACCTGGACCAGCCGGTGACCGGACGCTTGCTGGACGGTGAAAACGGCCACTTCGGTCTCGTCGGCATTACTGATGTGCCATTTCAGGGCTTCGTCGACAATGTGCGCAAGAGCAATCTCGCGGCGGTCGACCAGTTGGGCAAGGAGGCCGAAAAAGCCAGGGCCGCCGGTGCGGCGCGTGAGAGCGAAGGCGGCCGGTCAGGCGAGGCAGGCAAAGGCGCGGGCCAGGGCACCGGGCACGCCGGCGGGCACTCCGCAAATGGTCATTGATTCATCGTTGACGGGTTCACAAACCCAATAATGACTGGAACAATATCGACCACTTTTTCATGATGTTTTCTTGAGGTCGCTCCCGGTGCAGATTCAGGGTCATTACGAACTTCAGTTCGAAGCGGTACGTGAAGCATTTGCCGCGTTGTTCGATGACCCTCAGGAGCGAGGTGCCGGGCTTTGCATCCAGATCGGCGGCGAGACGGTTGTCGACCTGTGGGCCGGCACCGCCGATAAAGACGGCACCGAAGCCTGGCACAGCGACACGATCGTCAATCTGTTCTCCTGCACCAAGACCTTCACTGCGGTCACCGCCCTGCAATTGGTGGCCGAAGGTAAGCTGAAGCTGGACGCGCCCGTGGCCGATTACTGGCCGCAATTCGCGGCGGCGGGTAAAGAGTCCATTACCCTGCGCCAGGTGCTTTGCCATCAGGCCGGGTTGCCGGCAATCCGCGAGATGCTGCCCACCGAAGCCTTGTACGACTGGCAATTGATGGTCGATACCCTGGCGGCCGAGGCGCCGTGGTGGACACCCGGCCAGGGCCATGGCTATGAGGCGATCACCTATGGCTGGCTGGTCGGTGAACTGTTGCGCCGTGCCGACGGGCGCGGGCCTGGGGAATCCATTGTGGCGCGGGTGGCGCGGCCATTGGGGTTGGATTTCCATGTGGGCCTGGCGGATGAAGAGTTTTATCGGGTCGCCCATATAGCCCGCAGCAAAGGCAATATGGGCGATGCAGCGGCACAACGGTTACTCCAAGTAATGATGCGCGAACCCACGGCGATGACTACGCGCGCATTTGCCAACCCGCCGTCTATTCTGACCAGCACTAATAAACCCGAATGGCGGCGTATGCAGCAGCCGGCGGCAAATGGTCACGGTAACGCGCGGAGCCTGGCTGGATTTTATAGCGGTTTATTGGATGGTAGTTTGCTGGAAAGCGACATGCTCGAACAATTGACCCGTGAACACAGTAAAGGGCCGGATAAAACCTTATTGACCCAAACGCGTTTCGGCCTGGGTTGCATGTTGGATCAACCTGAGTTGCCCAACGCGACCTTCGGCCTTGGCCCACGCGCATTTGGGCATCCCGGGGCAGGGGGCTCGGTAGGGTTTGCCGACCCTGAGCACGATGTAGCCTTCGGTTTTGTGACTAATACCTTGGGGCCCTATGTACTTATGGACCCACGTGCGCAGAAGTTGGTCGGAATATTGGCCGGTTGTCTATAAACCCCTTGCTGTTTCACAATTTTTTGTTACAAAGACACGTATAAGAGACGCTGAACGCAATGATGTAACTTCAATGTTCTTTAAGCGTCGGTTTAACGGGGCATTCGGCCCCTCTGGTTTTTTTCTCATTTTGTGGATATCTCATGTTATCGAACAAGTCCTTGGCACTGGCGCTGTGCCTCACTATTACCGGCTGTGCACAAACTCCACAGAATGATGCCGAAGGTGGGCATTGGTGGTCATTTGGGTCCGATAAGGCTGCTACCAAGGACGCAGTGACCCAAACCGACGCTAAACCGGATGCCAAGCCCGCTGCCGACGCCAAGCCTGCTGCGCCTGCCGACGCCAAGCCTGCCGCGCCTGTCGCCGCCGCGCCTGCGCCTGCTCCGGCAGCCAAGGCCGACACGGGCTTCAACTGGTGGCCATTCTCCACCAAGAGCGCCGACCAAAAAGCCGCCGACGCCAAGGCCGACCTGAACGCCGACCTCAAGGCCGCAACTCCGGCTCCTGTCTCGGCCAAGACCGACACCGAAGCCCGCTGGTGGTGGCCGTTCGATACTAAGCCAAAGCCACTGGCCAAGGTCGATGTGAGCAACGTGCAGATGCCTGATCCGAAAGTCACCCAGGCCTGGCTGGACGATTACGAGCCGCGCCTGCGTGCCGCCATCAAGGACAGCAACCTGCAACTGGAACGTCGTGACAATGTACTGGTGGTGATCGCCCCGGTGGACGGCTCCTACAACCCGAAACGCCCAGCGATGCTGCTGCCGGTGACCCTGGGCCCTTTCACTCGCGTTGCCAAAGCCGTTGAAGCAGATCCAAAGACTGCGGTACTGGTGCTGGGCCATGTGGACGCCACCGGTAGTGCGCCAGCCAGCCAGGCGCTGAGCAAGGAACGCGCGCAGTCGATTGCCTCGATTTTCAGCCTCAGCGGTTTGAAGCAGGATCGCCTGATGTTGCGTGGCATGGGCGACCTGATGCCGCGTGCCGCCAACGACAGCACCCAGGGCCGTGCGCTGAATCGTCGCATGGAAATCATGTTCACTCAGCGTACAACTATGTTGGCGCTGCTGAACAACTACAACTCGGGCAAGACCCCGCCTGTGGCTGAAATGGTTGCCGTGCAGAATGTGCCCGCACCTGCCCCGGCGGCAAAAGCCGCTGCGAAGAGCGCTCCAGCCAAGAAAGCCCCGGCCAAGAAAGCCGCCGCCAAGCCAGCCGCTAAAAAGGCCCCGGCCAAACCGGCTGCAAAGAAACCGGCTCCGGCCAAAGCCAAGGCTGCTACACCGGCGAGTCCCGACCAGGCGAAAAACTGATCCGTTGAACCAGAAGGATAAAGCCGCATGACCCAGGCACTGGCCGATATGCGCCGTGACTACACACGGGACGGTTTGAGCGAGGCCCAGGCCCCGGACGAGCCGTTTGCCTTGTTCCACCAATGGTTCGCCGATGCGGTGAAAACCGAGCAGGCACCGGTGGAGGCCAATGCCATGACCCTGGCCACGGTCGACCAGGACGGTCGGCCGCACTGTCGCATCCTGTTGCTCAAGGGCCTGGATGCACAGGGTTTTACCTTCTTTACCAACTATCAGAGCGCCAAAGGTGAACAACTGGCGGCGCGGCCGTTCGCGGCAATGACTTTTTTCTGGCCGACCCTTGAGCGCCAGGTGCGCATTGAAGGGCGCGTGGTCAAGGTCACGCCTGAAGAGTCGGATGCTTACTATCAGGTGCGTCCTCTGGGCAGTCGCCTGGGTGCCTGGGCATCGCCGCAGAGCAAGGTCATTCGTGATCGCGAAGAACTGCAGGCGCTGCTTGTGGCGACTGAACAGCGTTTCAGTGACACCCAGCCCGATTGCCCCGAGCATTGGGGGGGCTATCGTTTGTTGCCCGAGCGCATCGAGTTCTGGCAAGGCCGCGCCAGCCGCCTGCATGATCGTCTCAATTATCGGCTGCAAGCAGGCCAATGGACGCGCGAGCGCCTCGCGCCCTGAGCGTTCCCTTTCGTCATCTCATCTGAGTCATGCCCTTCGCGCCGGAGTCTTTATGCAAGAGACTTCGGCGTTTTCGGCTGTATGGCTACACTGATTAATCACGCTATGGCATGTTTCGATTTGCCTACCGTTCGTCGAGTGTTGTGGTGCCGATAGCCTGTACTCAGGCTGAATGAATGCACTTTTCTGCCTGGCGTGCCGTGACAGCCGCCACGCTGCGGCGTTTAATGAATACCTGTCCTTTGGAGTTGATGCTATGCGTAAGTCCGTTTTACTAGTTGCCTGCTTTACCACCCTGTCATTGCTGTTGGGTGGCTGCGCCTCGAGTCTGACCGGCGACTCGTACTCCCGTGACGAGGCGCGTCGTGTACAGACCGTTCGCATGGGCACCATCGAATCCCTGCGTCCGGTAAAAATCGAAGGCACCAAGACGCCAATCGGTGGTGCTGCGGGTGCAGTCATCGGCGGCGTGGGTGGCAGCGCCATCGGCGGCGGCCGTGGCAGCATCGTCACCGCTGTGATCGGCGCAGTGGCCGGTGGCCTGCTGGGCTCGGCTACCGAAGAAGGTCTGACCCGCACCCAGGGCGTGGAAATCACCGTTCGCGAAGACGACGGCAGCATGCGCGCCTACGTACAAGCCGTGCAGGAAAATGAAATCTTCCGCATTGGCGACCGTGTACGCATCATGACGGTTGACGGCACCAGTCGCGTTACCCGCTAAGCGGTAAGCAACCGGCAAAGAAAAACCCCAACCGGGTGACCGGTTGGGGTTTTTTTGTGCGATTTTTTCAGGGGTCAGGCTTTCTTGCGACTCGCCATCGCCGTCACTGCATAACCGATACACGCCGCCAATATCGACCCGGTCAGAATCCCCATGCGGTCCTCGCCTGCGAACTCACTCACGCCCGGCACAAATGCCAGGGAGCCGACAAACAGGCTCATGGTGAAGCCGATACCACACAGGATCGCCACGCCCAGCACCTGGCCCCAGTTCGCGCCACCGGGCAGCGAGGCGATGCCGGTCTTGATGGCCAGCCAGGTAAAGCCGAACACACCGATGGTCTTGCCGATCAACAGGCCGGCGGCAATGCCCATGGGCACGTGATGGGTAAAACTCTCGAGGCTGACGCCGGTGAGGGACACCCCGGCGTTGGCAAACGCGAACAGTGGCAGGATGGCATAAGCCACCCACGGATGCAGGGCATGCTCCAGGGTCAGCAGGGGCGAGGTTTCGGCATTTTTGGTGCGCAATGGAATGCAGAACGCCAGGGTCACCCCGGCCAGGGTGGCGTGGACGCCGCTCTTGAGCACGCACACCCACAGGATCAGGCCGATGATCATGTAGGGCCCGAGCTTGACCACACCCAGGCGGTTCATCGCTATCAAGGCGATCAAGCACGCCGCTGCACCCGCCAGGGAGGCGCCGGACAGGTCGGCGGAATAGAACAGCGCAATGACGATGATGGCGCCCAGGTCGTCAATGATTGCCAAGGTCATCAGGAACAGCTTCAGCGACACCGGCACGCGCTTGCCCAGCAGCGCCAGTACGCCCAGCGCAAAGGCGATATCCGTGGCCATCGGGATCGCCCAACCGGCGAGGGCGGCCGGGTTATCCTTGTTCAACGCCCAGTAGATGAGCGCGGGCACGACCATGCCGCCGATAGCCGCTGCGCCGGGGAGGACCACCTGCGACGGTTTGGACAGGTGGCCATCGAGCAGCTCGCGTTTGACTTCAAGACCGATCAGCAGGAAGAACAAGGCCATCAGGCCGTCGTTGATCCACAGCAAGGCGGGCTTGGCGATTTGTAGCGCGCCAACCTGTGCCACCACGGGCGTGTCCAGAAAGGCGCCGTACAGGTGCGACAAAGGTGAGTTGTTGATAATCAGCGCCAAGGCGGCAGCGGCAATCAATAACAGGCCGCTGGCAGCTTCCAGCTGGAAGAAACGGGTGAAAGTGCTACGCAGAGGCAAGGGATGCTCTCCATTCAGGTTCAATAGGTGGGTACCCTAACCCGTACCGTTAGTTGTTAAAACAAAAGTTATATTCTTATTTGTTATATGCGTTACGCAGTGCTGGCGTTGCGTTTGAGCCTAGCAATTGTGTGTCCAATTGAGTCGTTACTGTATCTGTGTGCAGTGTAGGAAAGTCCCTAAAATCAGGCTGGAATTCTTAGAGAAGCCTCCTCATGAGCGACCACCGTCCCTGGGCCCGCGAAGCCATTCGTATCATTGAAGCGGATTTCCAGCGCAGCGCCGACACCCATCTGATCCCTTTGCCACTGCCCGGTTTTCCGGGTATCGAGTTGTACTTCAAGGATGAATCCAGCCACCCGACCGGCAGCCTGAAACATCGGCTGGCGCGCTCCCTGTTCCTGTACGCGTTGTGCAATGGCTGGCTGAAGCCGGACGCACCGGTGATCGAAGCCTCCAGCGGTTCGACGGCGATCTCCGAAGCCTACTTCGCGCGCATGCTTGGCCTGCCGTTTATTGCCGTGATGCCCGCCACCACTTCCCAGGAGAAAATCGCCCAAATTGCCTTTTACGGCGGCAAGAGCCATCTGGTGCAGGATCCCACGCAGATCTACGCCGAATCCGAACGTTTGGCACAGGAAAGCGGCGGTCACTTCATGGACCAGTTCACTTACGCCGAGCGCGCCACCGATTGGCGCTCGAACAACAACATCGCCGAGTCGATCTTCCAGCAGTTGCGCTTCGAACAACACCCGGAGCCGAGCTGGCTGATTTCCAGCCCCGGAACCGGCGGTACTACCGCGACCCTGGGGCGCTACGTGCGCTATCGCCAGCATTGCACCCGCGTGTTGTGTGCCGATGCCGAACGTTCGGTGTTTTTCGATTATTACCTGAGCGGCGATGCCAGCCTGCGGCTGGACTGTGGCTCACGGATTGAAGGGATTGGCCGGCCACGGGTCGAAGCATCTTTTTTGCCAGCTGTGATCGATGCGATGGCCAAGGTGCCGGATGCGCTGTCCCTGGCGGCCATGCATTATCTGGCCGAGCGATTGGGGCGGCGAGTGGGCGGTTCCAGCGGGACGAACCTGGTCGGTGCCTTGGTGGCAGCGCAACAGATGAAAGCGGCGGGGGAGTCGGGGTCGATCGTGGCGATTTTGTGTGATGGGGGCGAGCGCTATGCCACCACTTACTATGATCAGGCATGGCTGGCGGGGCAAGGCTATGAGTTGAAAGCGTTGATCGCGGCAGTGGCCGCGACTGTCGAGCGCGGTGAGGCGCTGCCCGACACTGTCCTGCGTGCCAATATCTGAGAAGCAGCGGCAAGTTGTAAGCTTCAAGCGACAAAAAAAGCAGATTACACATCTTATTTTTTGCGTGTGGCTTGAAGCTTACAATTCGAAACTTCAGCCTTGGCTGCCCAGCATATCCCGCGCCAACGCCTCGGCAATTCGAATTCCGTCAACGCCTGCCGACAGAATGCCCCCGGCATAACCCGCGCCTTCACCGGCCGGGAACAAGCCTTTCACGTTCAAGCTCTGCATCGAATCATTGCGGGTAATCCGCAGCGGCGAAGAGGTGCGCGTCTCGATACCGGTCAAGACCGCATCGTGCAGCGAGTAGCCTTTGATCTGCTTTTCGAACGCCGGCAAGGCTTCGCGAATGGCTTCGATAGCGAAGTCGGGCAGGGCCAGGGCCAAGTCACCCAGGGATACGCCCGGCTTATAGGACGGTTCCACGCTGCCGATGGCCGTGGATGGTTTGCCTGCGATGAAATCGCCGACCAACTGGGCCGGGGCCTCGTAGTTACTGCCTCCGAGCACGTAGGCGTGAGACTCCAGGCGCTCCTGCAGTTCGATACCGGCGAGCGGGCCGCCCGGGTAATCCACCTCGGGCGTGATGCCCACCACGATGCCTGAGTTGGCGTTGCGCTCATTACGCGAATATTGGCTCATGCCGTTGGTCACGACACGATTGAGCTCGGAAGTGGCTGCCACCACGGTGCCGCCAGGGCACATGCAGAAGCTGTACACCGAGCGACCGTTCTTGGCGTGGTGCACCAACTTGTAATCGGCCGCGCCGAGTTTCGGGTGTCCGGCGTATTTGCCCAGGCGCGCGGCGTCGATCAGCGACTGTGGGTGCTCGATACGAAAGCCCACCGAGAACGGCTTGGCTTCCATGTACACACCACGGCCGTGAAGCATGCGGAAGGTGTCGCGGGCGCTGTGGCCCAGGGCGAGGATCACGTGCCTGGAGAGGATTTGCTCGCCGCCGTCGATGACCACGCCATGCAGCTGGCCATCTTCGATCAGTACGTCGGTAACCCGCTGTTCGAAGCGCACTTCACCGCCCAGGGCAATGATCTGCTGGCGCATGTTTTCCACCACGCCGGTCAGACGGAACGTACCGATATGCGGCTTGCTGACGTAGAGGATCTCTTCCGGCGCGCCGGCCTTGACGAACTCATGCAGTACCTTGCGCCCGTGGAATTTCGGGTCTTTGATCTGGCTGTACAGCTTGCCGTCGGAGAAGGTCCCGGCGCCGCCTTCGCCAAACTGCACGTTGGACTCGGGGTTGAGCACGCTTTTGCGCCACAGGCCCCAGGTGTCCTTGGTGCGTTGGCGTACTTCCTTGCCACGTTCGAGGATGATCGGCTTGAAGCCCATCTGTGCCAGCAGCAGCCCGGCGAAGATTCCGCAGGGGCCAAAACCGACCACGACCGGCCGTTCGACCAAGCCTTCGGGGGCCTTGCCCACTACGTGGTAGCTGACATCCGGTGCCGGATTGACGTTGCGATCATCGGCAAATTTGAGCAGCAGGGCAGCTTCGTCCGTCACATTCAGGTCGACGGTGTAGATGAAGCACAGCTCCGAAGACTTCTTGCGGGCATCGTAGCTGCGCTTGAACAGGGTGAAATCGAGCAGGTCATCACTGGCGATGCCCAGGCGCTGCACGATGGCAGGCCGCAGGTCTTCTTCGGGATGGTCAATGGGCAGCTTGAGTTCGGTGATTCGTAACATGACAGGATCCGGTAGGCGGCGGGCGAGGAGGCCGGCTGTTTTGCAAACCGGCGATTATAAGCCCCAATGGCGCTTTTCCGTCAGGTTAAAACGCACACGGCGCAATCAGTCGTCCCGCGAGCCACCAAATGCTGCGCAACCACGCTGTACCTGGCCGTTAACACGCAATTCGGCGGTCATGTGTTGCAGGCTGCCGCTCACGCTGTCGACGCATCGCTGCGGGGCGACCCACAATTCGACGTGCAGGTTATTGGCGTCGGTCATCAGGTTGAAGCGCCCATCACCCAGCTGTTCTTCCACATAAGGCACCGCCAGGGGCGGTTGGCCTTCGCGTTCCAGCACCATGCCCTTGGCCGTTACGCTCATCGCCCAGGCTGGCTTATGGCCGTTTGCCCGCAGGATCATGCGCTTGAAATCCGGGTCGCCACAGGCCGAGGTCGAGCGCTCGACGCGGTAAAGCTGTTGCAGGTCCACCGAACCTTGGGTGCCGCTGGCGACACCGGAAAACTTGCCACGCAAGTCTGCAAACAATGCGCCTTGCTGGCCGGCCAGGGAGGCGGCTTCCTGCAGGATGCTGGTGCCACCGGTGTCGTTGACCACGTAGTTACGCTCGTCGTTGCAAGGCTTGAACAGCAGCTTGCCGTCAACCGCCGTCAATTCACCCTGCATGCGGGTCAGTCCGACGGTAGACACCTTGGCAGGCTCGCTGTCGAACATCTGGCAAGCGGCGAACAGGGGGAACAGGGCTAGCAATGTAAGGGTCGAGGCGGCACGCATTTTCGGTCTCCAGACAAGTGCCGTCACGTTACGCAGGCTCGCGCCGCATCACAAGCCCGCAGCCCAGCTTCAGGCGATTCTTACAACCCTGGCACTCAGCCTACGATAAAGGTTTGGCCGGTCTGCAAGCCTTCGACGCTTTTTGCGTAGGCCAAAGCCACTTCGGCGCCCGCAACCGGTTTAAACCCACGGAAATACGGTGCGTAACCGCCCATGGCTTCCAACAGCACCGTAGGGCTCACGGAGTTGATGCGCAGGCCCCGTGGCAGTTCGATCGCCGCTGCCTTGACGAATGCATCCAGTGCGCCGTTGACCAGTGCCGCCGAGGCACCGGTGCGAATAGGATCACGGTTCACAATCCCGCTGGTGAAGGTAAACGACGCGCCGTCATTGGCGAACTCACGGCCGATCAACAGCAGGTTGACCTGGCCCATCAGCTTGTCACGCAAGCCCAGTTCGAAGTCGGTTTCGCTCATGTCGCCCAGCGCCACGAAGTTCACGCTGCCTGCCGCGCAGATCAGCGCGTCGAACGTGCCGGTCTGTTCGAACAGCTTGCGTATCGAGGCGCTGTTGCTGATATCGACCTGAAAGTCGCCGCTGTTGCGGCCGATGGCAATCACGTCGTGACGCTGCGCCAGTTCCGCCTTTACCGCTGAACCGATCGTGCCGTTGGCGCCAATCAAAAGGATTTTCATTGTGCTGTTCCTCCAAGTCAGGTGTAGGTTAAGTCTAGTGTGGCTTTTACGCTGGATAAACGCGCTAATAGGCAACCTTTGGTTTTCAATTGGAAACAATCGATGAGCGAAATGGATGACCTGGCGGCCTTCGCCGTGTTGATCGAAGCGGGCAGTTTCACCTTGGCGTCGGAGCAACTGGGTTGCAGCAAGGGGCAATTGTCCAAGCGGATCAGCCAACTGGAAGCGCAGTTCGCCGTGGTGCTGCTGCATCGCACCACGCGCAAGCTGAGCCTGACCGCCGCAGGTGCGGCGTTACTGCCACAGGCACAAGCGCTGGTGATGCAAGTGGAACGTGCGCGTCAGGCCTTGGCGCGGCTCAAAGATGATGTGGCCGGGCCGGTGCGTATGACGGTTCCGGTTTCATTAGGAGAAACCTTCTTCGATGGCCTGTTGCTGGAGTTTTCCAGGCAGCACCCACAGGTGCAGATCGAACTGGAGCTCAACAACAACTATCGGGATCTGGCGCGGGACGGGTTCGACCTGGGCGTACGCTCGGGGGCCATCGAGCATGAGCGGCTGGTGGTCAAGCCATTGCTGGCCTGGCACGAGATGACCTGCGCCAGCCCGGCCTATCTGGAACAGCACGGTGAACCGCTGCGCCCGGCGGATCTGGCCAGCCATAGCTGTTTGCTCAACAGTCACTACAGCGGCCGCGAGGAGTGGCTGTATCACCAGCAGCACGAGCTGTTGCGTGTGCGGGTGAGCGGCACCTTCGCTTCCAACCACTACAACCTTTTGAAAAAAGCCGCATTGGTGGGCGCCGGTATCGCTCGCCTGCCGTCCTACCTGCTGCCGGCGGAATTGGCTGATGGTCGATTACGCTGGCTGCTGCGCGACTATCAAACGCGAAGCCTGCCGATGTACCTGGTTCACCCCTATCAAGCTGGTCTGCCGCGTCGCACCCAGGTACTGGCCGATTACCTGGTGGATTGGTTCAAGCGCAGCGGCGCGACGCTGGACCGTCTTCAGCGGCAGTGACGGGCGACCCAATGGTCGATAGATAAGCGACCCGGACCCTTGGCCACCAGCAGCAATAACAGCGCAATCCAGGTGCCATGAGTCGGGTAGGCGTCCGGATAGACAAACAGCTGAATGGTCAGGCTCATGCCGATCAACGCAAGTGCCGAGAACCGCGTGGCCAATCCCAGCAGGATCAACACCGGGAAAAAGTGCTCGGCAAACGTTGCCAGGTGCGCGGCCACTTCGGGTGACAACAGCGGAACGTGGTATTCGCTGCGAAACAACGGCAAGGTCGAGGCGGCAAGTTTGGGCTCGCCAAGCTGGAAGGTGCCGCTGATCAGATCGATGGCAAAACCTTCGACCTTGGTTTGGCCGGACTTCCAGAACACCGCCGCGATAGAAAAGCGCGCCATAAAGGCGACCAGGCTGTACGGGATTTTTTCGAAAAGTGCGATGGCCTGGTTCAGCAGGTTGGCTGCGGGATTATTCATGGCGATACCTTTTGTGTCATGTGTACGTGAGTAATGGCGTCGTGGCTGATCAACAGCGTCAGGCACCGATGCAGGTTGAACTCGGGCGAGGCCTGCAAGGCATGCTCCACAGCCATTTCCAGGCCCCTGCCTTGGTTCAGGCAGTTGATAAAGGCCGCCGAGCCGCTGTCGATGGCGAAGACCTTGACCGCCAACCCTTGGCGCAAGACCAACGCGCTTTGGGCAGGCCATGGGTTCAGGTCAGCGAGGCCGCCGTCAGTCTGGTGCGCTGCCCAGACCGCCACGACCGCGTACGCAGAGCTCAGCGTGGCGAGTGATGGATGCAGTTGCAGGCTTAACTGCCCTACGTCCGCTTGACCTTGCACGTGTTGAAGAATGTGTTGCTGGCACAGCGCCGGGGTATCGGCCGCGTGATAAGCGCGCACCCGCAGGCGCTCGAGCCGTGCGACATCCGCAAGGTAGGGCACGCTGGCTGCCGGTTCGAATGCCTGGATAAAGTCGGCCAACCCGATGCCGTACTCGTTGATCAGCGGGCTGGTGGGCGGGTTGGCCTGGACGAAAAGGCTGGCCATGGCGCGGAAGAATTCATCGCCCACCAGCTGTAGCGTCACGGGATAACTGGCCGCCAAGGCGTTGATCAACGAGCTGTGGACGTTATTGCGATACACCGCAAAGCGGCTGGCGGGGTCGGCACCGTTGCTGCTGAACAGGCCATCCGGGCAGGTGTCGTCCACCGCGAGCAGGGCGTTGGCAAATGCGTTCTGAAGGCTCATGGCTTCACCCGCGACAGATGCCATTCGGCCTGCCGGGCCTCGGCCTGCAACACGCTGAAGGCCGGCACCCGGTTATCGCGCTCGATCAGCGTGGCGACCGGCCCCGTGCGTGTGAGCAGCTGTTGGTAGAGCTGCCACACCGCATCGTCGATCGGCGCACCATGATCATCGATGAGCAATCTGTCGCCCAGGCTGTCGGTGTCTTCGGCAAAGCCGGCCAGATGTATCTCGCCGACTGCATGCAAAGGTAATGCGTCGATGTAGGCCAGCGGATCACGCTGGTGATTGATGCAAGAGACGTAGACGTTGTTCACGTCCAGCAGCAAACCGCAGCCGGTGCGCCGCACGATTTCGCTGATGAAGTCCGTTTCGTCCAGGGTGGAGCGTCGGAACTGCACATAGGTCGACGGGTTTTCCAGCAGCATCGGCCGCTTGAGCGTGCTTTGCAGCTGATCTATGTGCTCGCATACCCGAGCCAGGGTGTGCGCATCGTAGGCCAGGGGCAGCAGGTCATTGAGAAAAAACGGGCCGTGGCTGGACCACGCCAGGTGTTCGGAAAATGAGTGGGGTTGGTAGCGTTCGATCAGCCTGGCCAACCGCGCCAGATGCTCGGGGTTGAGTGGACTTTCGCCGCCAATGGAGAGCCCCACGCCGTGCAACGACAGTGGGTACCGTTCGCGGATCAATTCCAGGTGATGGAGAAAAGGGCCGCCGGCCACCATGTAGTTTTCGGCATGCACTTCAAAAAAACCGATGTCGGGGTAGGTCTCAAGCACTTCGTTGATGTGCTCGGTCTTCAGTCCCAGCCCGGCCCTGTGAGGAAGGCCGGGCACCTGAGCTGGCGAGACGGTGGTCTGGGGTGAAGGCGTCATCATCAGGCCTCAGGTTTGCAGGGGGTCAGGATTTGGCGGTGAAGGCTGCTTCCTGACCGAAACCGGTCGGCGAGGTGGTGCTTGGCGTTTTAGTGCAAGTGCCGGCGGGTACCAGTTTCCAGGCGTTGGCCTGGTCTTTGGTTTTGGACGACCCGGCGCAGGACGTGCCGGCGCCGGCGGCGCAGTCGTTCTTGCCGGCTTCGGCGACGCCGAAGCATTTCTGCATGTCGTCGGCAGCATGGGCGGTGGTGGTCAGGGCAGACAGGCTCAGGGCCGAGCCGAGGGCCAGGGCGAGGGTGGCGGCGGACAGTTTGGTCGTCATGGTGTATCTCCAGCAGTGGGTTGAGTTGGCAGGCTCGATTGCCTGCTTGCACCACTAGAGAAAGGGGAAGTGACTTCGTTACAAAGGAATCGAAAATAATTTGAGATTTTTCAATTCACAAAAAAAGTGGGAGAGGGCACGCCCACTCCCACATTTAGAGCCGGGTTTAGCCGCCCAGGTACGCCTCCCGCACCTTCGGATCCGTCAGCAACTGCTCGCCGGTGCCCTGCATCACCACGCGGCCGTTTTCCAGCACATAGGCCCGGTCGGCGATTTTCAGTGCCTGGTTGGCGTTCTGTTCCACCAGAAACACCGTCACGCCGTCCTTGCGCAGCTGTTCGATGATGTCAAAGATCTGCTGGATGATGATAGGTGCCAGGCCCAGGGACGGTTCGTCGAGCAGCAACAGCTTGGGCTTGCTCATCAGCGCGCGGCCGATGGCGAGCATTTGCTGCTCACCGCCGGACATGGTGCCGCCGCGCTGGCTGAAGCGTTCCTTGAGCCGAGGGAACAGGTGCAGCACCTTGTCCATCTGTTCCTGATAGTCGCCCTTGTCGGTAAAGAACCCACCCATGGCCAGGTTCTCTTCCACGGTCAGGCGTGAAAACACGCGACGGCCTTCCGGCACCACCGCAATGCTCTTACGCATGATTTCGGCGGAGTGCTTGCCCACCAGTTCTTCACCCATGTAGCGGATGCTGCCGGTGTGTGCCTGGGGCGAACCGCACAGGGTCATCAGCAACGTCGATTTACCGGCGCCGTTGGCGCCGATCAGGGTCACGATTTCACCCTGGCGCACTTCCACATTCACGCTGTGCAGGGCCTGGATCTTGCCGTAGAAAGTGGAAACGTTTTCGAATTGCAGCATTTTACGCTTCCCCCAGATAGGCTTTGATCACTTCGGGATTGTCGCGGATCTGCTCCGGCGTCCCGTCGGCCAGCGGCGTGCCCTGGTTGATCACCACGATATGGTCAGAGATGCTCATGACCAGTTTCATGTCGTGTTCGATCAACAGCACGGTGGCGTTGTTTTCCTCACGCAACACGCCGATCAGCGCCTTGAGGTCTTCGGTTTCCTTGGGGTTCAGGCCGGCGGCCGGTTCGTCGAGCATCAGGATCCGCGGGCGGGTCATCATGCAGCGGGCGATTTCCAGGCGGCGTTGCTGACCATAGGCCAGGGTGCCGGCCGGACGGTTGGCAAACTCGGTGAGGTTGACCTTGTCCAGCCAGTACTCGGCGTACTCCATGGCCTCGCGCTCGCTTTTGCGGAACGCCGGGGTCTTGAACAGGCCGGCAAAGAAGTTGGTGTTCAGGTGACGGTGCTGGGCGATCAACAGGTTTTCGACCGCCGTCATGTCCTTGAACAACCGCACGTTCTGGAAGGTGCGCACCACGCCCTTGCGGGCGATCTCGTGACCGGCCAGGCCCTGGATCGGCTGGCCATCGAGCAGGATGTTGCCGCCGCTCGGCTTGTAGAAGCCGGTGAGGCAGTTGAACACCGTGGTCTTGCCGGCGCCGTTGGGGCCGATCAGCGCCACCACTTGTTTTTCTTTGACGGTCAGGGCTACGCCGTTGACCGCCAGCAGGCCGCCGAAGCGCATGCTCAGATTTTCGACTTTCAGGATCTCGCGGCTCATTTGCGCAGCTCCATGTGTGGACGTTGCATGGGCAGCAGGCCCTGAGGGCGCCAGATCATCATCAGCACCATCATGGCGCCGAACATCAACATGCGGTATTCGCTGAACTCACGCATCATTTCCGGCAGCAGTATCATCACGATCGCAGCCAGGATCACGCCCAACTGAGAGCCCATGCCACCGAGTACCACGATGGCGAGGATGATCGCCGACTCGATAAAGGTGAACGACTCCGGGGTCACCAGGCCTTGGCGAGCGGCGAAGAAGCTGCCGGCGAACCCGGCGAACGCGGCACCCAGGGTAAACGCGGAGAGCTTGATGATGGTCGGGTTCAGGCCCAGCGCGCGGCAGGCGATCTCATCTTCGCGCAGCGCTTCCCACGCACGCCCGATCGGCATGCGCAACAAGCGGTTGATCACGAACAGCGCGGCCAGCGCCAGCAGCAGTGCCACCAGGTACAGGAACACCACCTTGCTCACCGGGTTGTAGGCAATCCCGAAGTACTCGTGGAAGGTCTGCATGCCTTCGGCGGCGCTGCGGTCGAACGACAGCCCGAAGAAGGTAGGCTTGGGAATGCTGCTGATACCGTTGGGGCCACCGGTAATGTCGGTGAGGTTACGCAGGAACAGGCGGATGATTTCCCCGAAACCCAGGGTCACGATCGCCAGGTAGTCACCGCGCAGGCGCAATACCGGGAAGCCCAGCAGAAAGCCGAACGTGGCCGCCGCCATCCCCGCCAGCGGCAGGCAGATCCAAAAGCTCCAACCCAGGTAATGCGAGAGAAGCGCGTAGGTGTAGGCGCCCACGGCGTAGAAACCCACATAGCCCAGGTCGAGCAGGCCGGCCAGGCCCACCACGATGTTCAGGCCCAGGCCCAGCAACACGTAGATGAGGATCAGGGTGGCGATGTCGACGGCGCCGCGTGAGCCGAAGAACGGCCAGATCAGCGCGGCGATGATCAGAGCGATGATGATGTAGCGCTGAGTGCGCGGCAGGGTCAGGAATTGGCTGACCTTGGGCGACACCAACGGGCCACGGTTGCCCTTGAACAAGGCACCGACCTGCTGGGTGAACAGCACGCGCAGGAACATCAGTACCGAGCACAGGGCAATGATGGTCAGGGTCACGGGCCCGGTGCCATGCACTTCCAGGTTGATGCCGACAATGCTCAGCTTGAGGCCGAGTACCGGAAAGGCCACGGCCCATACCAGCAATGCGCTGAAAAACGCCGATTTAAGATATCTGCTCATACTTTCTCAACCTCCGGACGGCCCAGGATGCCGGTCGGACGGAACAACAACACCAGAACCAACAAGCCGAACGCGACCACGTCCTTGTACTGGTCACCGAAAATATCGGCGCCAAACGCTTCGGCCACACCCAGCACCAGCCCGCCGAGCATGGCGCCCGGAATGCTGCCGATGCCGCCCAGCACCGCCGCGGTAAAGGCCTTGAGGCCTACCAGGAAACCGGCGTTGGGGTTGATCACGCCGTACTGCATGCTCAGCAACACGGCAGCGACCGCCGCCAGTGCGGCACCGATCACGAAGGTCAGGGCAATGATGTTGTTGGTGTTGATGCCCAGCAGGTTGGCCATCTTGATGTCTTCGGCGCAGGCCCGGCAGGCGCGCCCCAGACGAGAGCGGGAAATGAACAGCGTGAGGCCGAGCATCGCCACCAGGGTGACGATGAAGACCAAAATCTGCATGTAGGAAATCAGCACTTCTTCCGCGCCACCGGGGCCGAAGGAGATGCTTCCCGGAATCAGGTTGGGAATGGACTTGTCCTTGGAGTCCTGGGACAGCAATACGGTGTTCTGCAGGAAAATCGACATGCCGATGGCGGAAATCAGCGGGATCAACCGGTTGCTGCCGCGCAAGGGCCGGTAGGCAACACGCTCGATACTGTAGCCGTAGGCACTGGTCACGATGATCGATGCAAGGAACGCAGCGGTCATCAACAGCGGCAGGGAGTGGATTCCCATCATGGCCAGCCCGGCAAGGGCGATGAAGGCCACGTAGGAACCAATCATGTACACCTCGCCATGGGCGAAGTTAATCATTCCAATGATGCCGTAAACCATGGTGTAGCCAATGGCTATCAAGGCATAGGTGCTGCCAATGGTCAGGCCATTAACCAGCTGTTGGAAAAAATGATAGATCTCAGGCATTACAGCGCTCCTAAAAACCCGATACGCATTTCACTGGTGGAGTCATGTTCCGGCCCTGCGCTGTGTTCTTCGAGCACATTTGCACAAAGCGTTTGCCAGCGAACCGCTGGTGACGGTTTTAAGATTTTCAGGTGAACCAGCGCCCGGATCGCGGATGCATGGCCCATAAACCTCGTAAAACAAAGCCCACTGCTCTCACAGTGGGCTTGTTGACCAGTAACGCCTGGCTTACTGAGGGGAAACTTCGGTTTTTGGTTTGCCGAAGTGCCATTCGTAGACCACGAACTTGAAGTCCTTCAGGTCGCCCTTGGCGTCGAAGCTGAGGTCGCCGGTAGGAGTCTTGAAGGTACCCGCGTGGATGGCCTCGGCCACCTTGGCGGTGTCTTCGCTCTTGGCAGCCTTGATGCCGCCGGCGATGACTTCAATGGCCGAGTAAGCCGGGAACACGAACGGACCGGTTGGGTCCTGCTTGTTCTTGGCGAACTCTTCAACGATGGCTTTGTTGGCAGGGTCGGTGTCGAAGGATTTCGGCAGGGTTACCAGCAGGCCTTCGGAAGCGCCCTGGGCGATTTGCGAGATGGAGTCGTTGCCGACGCCCTCTGGGCCCATGAACTTGGCGTTCAGGCCTTTTTCCTTGGCCTGGCGCAGGATCAGGCCCAGCTCAGGGTGGTAGCCGCCGTAGTAGACGAAGTCGACGTTGGCTTGCTTGAGTTTCTGGATGATCGAGGAGAAGTCTTTGTCGCCGGCGTTCAAACCTTCGAAGACGGCAACTTTGACGCCTTTTTCTTCAAGGGTTTTCTTCACGGCGCTGGCGATGCCTTCACCGTATTGCTGCTTGTCGTGCAGCACGGCAACGATCTTCGGTTTTACGTGGTCGGCGATGTAGTTACCGGCCGCCGGGCCTTGAGCGCTGTCCAGGCCGATGGTGCGGAAGATCAGCTTGTAGCCGCGGGAAGTGATTTCAGGGCTGGTGGCGGCGGGGGTAATCATGATGACGCCTTCGTCTTCATAAATATCCGACGCTGGCTGAGTGGAGCTGGAGCACAGGTGACCGACCACGAACTTGACGCCGTCATTGACCACTTTGTTGGCCACGGCAACGGCTTGTTTCGGATCGCAAGCGTCGTCGTAT
Organism: Pseudomonas sp.; assembly: GCF_030147005.1. GTDB lineage: Bacteria > Pseudomonadota > Gammaproteobacteria > Pseudomonadales > Pseudomonadaceae > Aquipseudomonas. Next base: position 4,137 of record NZ_JASLAW010000001.1, on the reverse strand, counting down.
TCCTTGGCCTCAAGCATCTTGCCATCCACGCCGCCCTTGGCGTTGATGTCGGCGATGGCCTGCTTGGCGCCCATGAACTGCATGTCGCCGTATTGCGTTACAGGCCCGGTCTTGGGACCGGCGATGCCGATCTTGATGGTGTCAGCTGCGAACGAATGGCCGGCAACCCCAGCCAGGACCATAGCGGCAAACAGTTTGGAAATCTGCTTAGTAGCCTTATTCATAGTGCTCCACTCTTACTGTTGTATTTTTTATAGTTCTAGCGGCCTTGTGAGCTGCAGAACCGGATCAGATATCTCGGATATCCCCCGGCGATGCCCTGGCAACTGTACCGGTACAGTGTAGAGCGCCGGTTGATCGCTTGAAAAGCTGGCTGCTGGGGGCAAAACCGGGTCGTGTCGCTTAAATGAAAGAAAAAGACAGAATTGCGGCGGGGTAATGCCAGCCCATCAAGCATTCCTTGGCCCTTCCGACACATTCAATCGCTACTTCATTTGCTACTGGGTTTTTCTGGCTGAGCTGCGACGCTATGATTGCGCCGATTTTTTACTCAGGTGAACTCCCATGACGCAAGAACCTAGCACCCTCTATGCCAAGCTGCTCGGTGAAACTGCCGAAATTTCCTGGAAGGAGCTTGAACCGTTCTTTGCCAAGGGTGCCCTATTGTGGGTCGAGGCTGGCCTGGATTTGATCGAAGCGGCCGAGGCAATGGCGCAGGACAATCGCGATAAAGTCGCTGCCTGGCTGGCTGCGGGCAGCCTTGGCGAGGTGTCTGCGACGCGGGCGCTGGACCTGGTCGAGCGTGATCCAGGCTTGTGGGCGGTAGTGGTCTCGCCTTGGATTTTGATCCAGGAAAGGGCGTCGGAATAACCCGCTGATCCAAAATGGTGCGCCGTTCAGGCCTCGATGAGTGTGTAGCGGAGTAACCGCTTTGCCCGTGATGGCATCTTGCCGTAGAGAAAGGTCACAGGTGACGGTGACGTTAACGTCACGGGAACAGTTAGAGCGCTGGCGTGAATGCCGGGCAATTGTTTCAAGGTGTTAAACCGGGGCCACATCAGCGAATGGGCCTGACGGTAGACGGCGGGCTGATGCGCGCCGGGGCAGGTTCCTTCGGTGTCGGTGCGTCCTTATTGCCGCCTGTGCTGAGTGCGTGGAGCGGGTTGCGTATCTGCATGCCCTGCATCACGCCGATGACCTCGCTGAACGCCACCGCCGGGCTCAGCAGATAGCCCTGAATGAAATCGCAGCCATGCTTGAGCAACAGCTCGAATTGCGCTTGGGTTTCCACCCCTTCGGTCACCACTTCCAAGTGCAGGGTATGCGCCATGCCAATCACAGCCTGGACGATTTCGCTGTCGGCGGTGGACCTGGGAATGTCCTGAATAAACGAACGGTCGATCTTCAAAGTATTGAGCGGCAAGCGCTTGAGGTAGGCCAGCGATGAATAGCCGGTGCCGAAGTCGTCGATCGCCAGGGATACACCCAAGGCGCGGATCTGCCTTAACAAGGCCAGGGTGCTGCTGATATTGCCCATCAACGCGTTTTCGGTGACTTCCAGCTCAAGGCGATTGGCGCTAATGCCGGCAAAACGCAGGGCGGCTTCGATTTCATCCGCCAGTTCATCACGGGCCAGGTTCAGGGCCGAGCAGTTCACAGCCATGGTCAGCTCGGTGTAGCCGCGATCAGACAGCTGGCTCAGATCGTGACAGGCCTGGCGCAATACCCAGTGGTCCAGTTCGGCAATCAGGCCGTTAGTCTCGGCAATCCCGATAAACCGGTCCGGAGCCAGTAACCCGTGTTGCGGGTGCTGCCAGCGCACCAGGGCCTCCAGACGCGTGACCTTGCCGAGCTTCATGTCGAAGATCGGCTGATAGAACAGCACCAGTTCGTTGCGCGTGCGGAGGGCGGCGCGCAGTTCTTCTTCCAGTTGCAGCTCAAGGAAGGCGCGGGTTTTCAGGTTGGAACTGAAGAAATGCAGGCTGTTGCGCCCAGCGTCCTTGGATTGGTAAAGCGCCAGGTCGGCGGTTTTCAGCAGTTCTTCACAGGTTTGCCCATCGTCGGGAAACAGGCTGATACCGATGCTGGTGGTCATAACCATGCGCCGGCCCGCCAGCTCGATGGGGTCTTGCATTTTTTGCATGATGCGCTGGGCCATGTGCCGGGCTTCGTCGCGATGATGAATATTGATCAGAATGCAGAACTCATCCCCGCCAAAGCGCGCGACCACGTCGGCATGGCTACGCACCGAGCTTTTGATATGGCCTGCCAGCACGGTGAGCAATTGATCGCCGGCATCGTGCCCGAGGCTGTCGTTGATACGCTTGAAATGGTCAATGTCGAGGAATATCACCGCCATCATGCCGTTGGTTGCACTTTTCTCCGCGATTTTTTCGGCAAAGATCTGATTGAAGCCCCGCCGATTGAGCAAGCTGGTCAGCGCGTCGTAATGGGCCACCTGTTGCAGTGAGGCACGGGCCTGGTCCAGTTCGCTGAGCAGCGCGTTGACCCGGCGTAAATCGCGTTCCTTGTGTTGCAACTTTTTGTCCGCCAGGGCCGCGCTGACACTGCTGCCTATAACCAGCAAGGTAATCACCGCCACCGACAAGCCCAGTTGAAGCGGATTGTTACCGGTTGGCGGGGACATATCTGCACCGTTTGGCACCAGCATTTGCATGGCGGCCATGCCGGTGAAGTGCATGCTCAGGATGCCGGCGCCCAGCACCAGGCTGGCGGCATATTTAAGCAATTGATGAAACACGCCGGCACCGTTGCGCAGGTAGCTCGACAGCAATAACGCCGCCAGGCTTGCGCCGATGGCAATCGCGACCGAGCCTATGAACAGCCCGGAGTCGAAATACACCTGGGCCTGGGAACGCATGGCCGACATGCCGACGTAGTGCATCAGCGCGATACCGAGTCCCATCCACACCGAGGCGACCAGGTACTGGTGCAACCGCAGGTGCGCATGACTGAGGGTTTGCATGGCGAACAGCGAAGCGATCAGGGCAATGACCAGCGAGGCGAAGGTCACGGGCAATTCGAAATGAATGGCGATGGGAGCCTGGAATGCCAGCATGCTGATGAAATGGGTCGACCAGATACCGCCCGCCAGGCACCCTGCGCCCAACCAGCGCCAGCGGCGGCGGGCGGTGGCGTCTTCGACATGGCCGACGCGTTCGGCCATGTCCAGCGTGCCGAAGCCCGCCGCGCAGGCGACCAGGTAGGCCAGCAGCACCAGAAAAGGGTTATGACTGCAATTGAGTAATAAGTGCCCGTTGTCTGGAAGGTCGGTGAAAAAATGCAGCCCCAGCCATTCCATAGCGTGTCCCATCATAGAGTCGCGTCACCGTCTGAGGCGATGACCTATGAGGTCGAGTATAGAAGTCTCGCGGAATTTGCCATGAATAATGGCACTTTGATTTTGATTATTTTTGCATGCCGCCCATAGCGTTTGCTGCTAAGCGCTGATGGGCAAATCCAGCTCAAAAGGCGGTTCATCGAGAGGCGCCAGGCCGAAGGCGGCACGGGCGGCGTCGCAATCGACGTTTTGCACGCCCTGGCTCCACGATGCGTCGAACTCGCGGCAGGGGCTTGAGCGCTGTTCATAAATTGTACAGCGTGTGCCTTTGCCCACTTCGCCCACAAGGCTGCAGCAGCGTGCGGGCTTCTGGTCGGTTCCGATCATCGCCACGCGGGTGGGGTTGATCTGCACCACCAAGTCATCGGGCACGGTACCGCCCGATGAGGCGCACTCGCCCCAGAAGAAAGACACACGAAAGTATGAACAGCAGGCACCGCAATTCAGACACGGACTGGCTTCGGACATGGGCGTCATCGATTAAGGATAGGTAAGGGGGGACTGCGGGAAGGCTCGCCATTCTATCTGGGTCATGGCCGTTGGGAAGGGGGCCGCCCACATATATTTTCGTAGGGAAAGTCTAGTAATTGCGGGTGAAATCACGCCCTATCAGCTTCACGAATCATTACAGACAAGCGTTGCCGGTCTGACTATGTTGCAGGTACCCGAGCAGGATGCAGTGGGCATCGCAGCTCTCATAACAATAAAAGAGACGGACCCATGCAGAACTCGACCCAAGCGGCGAATGCCTGGCGCATTCTGTTCCTGCTGTTCCT